>JAYVYB010000025.1:0-38824 GCA_043784625.1 Methylovirgula sp. | reverse complement strand
CACCTTTATACACTGGGACAACCGCATCAACTTCCGGATTGGCCACAAAGGCACTGCACAGCTCCCCGATCAGCCAAGCATCAACACGCGGCATGTCGGCTAGCAGAATGAGCGCAGCGTCGGCATCCCCCGCTGCCTTCAGCCCCGCCCGAAGGGAGGTGCTCAACCCTGCCTGATAATCCACGTTGTCCACGGTCAAAACCGGCAAGTCCGCCAAGGCAGCACGCACCAGATTGGCCTGACAGCCACACACCACAACGGTTTTAAGGCCAGCCTCAAGCGCCGCCTTCGCCGCGCGCCGCACCATGACTTCACCCTCGAAAGGTGCCAAAACCTTGGTTTGCGGCCCGCCAAAGCGCGACGCCCGCCCTGCCGCCAAAACAATTGCCATGATGTTGGCCGGCGGATTAGTCATCGCTGCCGCCCAAGCGCGGTTGCGGGCGCGAGCCAATCTCCATCAATAATCCGCCAACACCCAGCGCACGAATATCCGCAGCTGAAACCGTGACGCCCGCCAGCAGGCGCTGCAAAATCCAGTCGAAGCCGTTTTCCTTGGGCGACCGCGCGCACCCCGGCGCACCAAGCACCCAAACCTTGTCCAACCTGCCAAGCAACAACAAATTTCCGGGGTCAACCGGCATGCCAAAATGCACGATTTGCCCGCCCGCCGCCTCCAGAGCCGCCGGAATTACATCACGGCGGTCGGTGATGGCAGAAGCGCCAAAAATTACGATCAGATCGTGGTCAGCCGCCATGTCCTCCAAGGCAAACGTCAAGTCATCGACATCATGCAGCACCCGCACTTCTCGTTGGGTTTTTGCGCCGCACTGCGCCAACCGTCGCTCCATCACCGCCAATGTCTTGCGCACAACCGAGGGCTTCAAACCCGGCAACAGCGTCGAAATAACCCCCACTTTCAATGGCTTAAACGGCACAACTTGAATCAATTTGCCAGCATGCTTTGCAGTGTCGAGCAACCGTTGTTGGACAGCAAAGGGAATGATCTTGACCGTCGCCACCATCTCGCCAAGCTGCACCGCACGAAAATCCGGCAGCGTGGCGAGGGTGATCGCTTCATCAACATCGTTAGCGCGGGCCACGCCCGCTACGTCAACGCGCAACACGCCTGCCGCGCCCGCAAAGAAATTCACCCGTCCGGTAAACGGCTTTTCCAAGCGAACCTGCGCGCCGCAGAAAGCCGTTGCCAGCTCCAGCGCGGCAGCGTCCTCAGCCACATCGCCCTCGTCCAACCGCGCCACAATAATCTCGTTAATGCCCTCTTGCCGCAGAGTATCAACATGTGCCGCCGTAACAATATCGCCCTTTTTTAAAACCAGACCTTCCGTGCGCACGGCATGTGCAACACGCGCACCCAAGGCTTCGTTTAAGGCAACCGCCCCGAATTTCACGGCGCGCCCGCCGCAGGCCGCAGCGGCTTTTTACGCAGCGCCAAGATCAACTCAGCCAAAATCGAAACCGCAATTTCCTCGGGAGAGACCGCGCCGATGTCCAACCCGATGGGCGCGTGAATCCGCGCGATCTGCGTCTCGTCAAATCCGGCGGTTTGCAACCGCTCTACACGTTTGGCGTGGGTTTTGCGGCTGCCCAAAGCGCCCACGTAAAAGCAGTCGGCTTTTAGCGCTGCAATAAGGCCCGGATCGTCAATTTTCGGATCATGCGTCACAGCAATCATCGCCGTGTAGCGATCCAGCCCGCCAAGCTGCGGTAGCGCCACATCCGGCCAATCCGCCAACACCTTTACGTCCGGAAAACGCTCCGGCGTCGCAAAAGCGGTGCGTGGATCAACCACAGTCATATCAAAGCCGCTGAGCCGCGCCAGCGGTGCCAGCGCTTGCGAAATATGCACTGCCCCTAGCACAATCATGCGCACGGGGGGCACTTGCACCTGCAAAAAAAGCTCGCCGCCCTCGTGCATCAGCACGCCGCTTTTGCCCGAGCGCAACACCTTGTCGAGCTCGTCCGCCAGCGCATCTGCGGCGATATCGTCAGCTTTCACCAAGCGCTGCGCGCCTGTGCCCAGCTCCGTTATCAGCACCGCCACGCGACGCGCCGCGCGCTCAACATTCAAGGTGTGAAGCAGATCCGCCTTCATGACACCAGCTTTTCAACATAGACCTTGATGCGTCCGCCGCAGGACAGGCCGACGCGCCAAGCGGTTTCATCCGCCACGCCAAATTCGAGCATTTTTGGACGAGCCGAACTGATCACGTCGAGCGCCTCCGACACCACCTCGCCTTCGACACAACCACCGGAAACCGAGCCGAGGAAGTGGCCGTTTTCATCAATAACCAGATGGCTGCCTACCGGGCGCGGCGCTGAACCCCACGTTTCCACCACGGTGGCAATGGCAACCGCGCGGCCCGCGCGCGACCAATTCTCAGCCTGTTGCAAAAGATCGTCGTCCATTGTGTCTCCTAACTTGCCCGTTTCAGCCAAAGTCTTGGGTTATGGGAGTCTATGCCCTTCCCCTTGGCAGACAAGGCCGCAATCAGCTGTTTCATCGAATTCAGGCTATGAATGGACCGAAATTCATCGACATGCGGCAGAATTGTGCGGATACCCAGCGCCTTTGCGGTAAAGCCATCATAGCGCAGCAGCGGATTAAGCCAGATCAGGCGGCGGCAGCTCTTGTGAAGACGCTCCATCTCCCGCGCCAAATCTTCCGCACCATCGCGCTCAAGCCCGTCAGTAAACAACAGTACAATCGCCCCTTGCCCCAAAACGCGGCGCGACCAATCGCGGTTGAACCGGTGCAAACTGGTGCCAATGCGGGTGCCGCCCGACCAATCCTGTACTCCGCCGGAACACTGCGCCAATGCTTCATCAATGTCCTTGGAGCGCAGCGCCCGCGAAACATTGGTGAGCCGGGTGCCAAACAAAAATGTGTGCACTCTGCCGCGTTCTTCGGTGAGCGCGTGCAAAAAATGCAGGAAAATCCGGCTGTATTCGCTCATTGAGCCGGAAATATCGCAAATTGCCACAATCGGCGGATGCCGCAGCCGCCTTGAGCGATAGGCCAGATCAATAGCGCCGCCCGGCCGCAGAGACCGCTTGAACATGCCGCGCAAATCGATGGTTTTACCATGCGCGTCCGCGCGGTATCGCCGTGTTTCCACTTCATCCAGCGGCAGACGTAGCTTGGACACCAACCGCATGGCCTCGTGAATCTCGTTCGCGCTCATCTGGGCAAAGTCTTTGCGCTGTAACATCTCCGCAGTAGACGTGGTAAAACGCGCATCCAGATCGAGAGAGGGCGCTGGCTTTTCATCTTCCCTGTTGGTTTTGAGCAAAGCATCGGCGGTGCGTGATGCACCAGCCTCTGACTTGTTTTTGTTTTGGGACGTTGGCGGCGCTTTGGGCGAAAGCAGAGCTATCAGCTTGTCCATAAAGCCACGCCGCTTCCAAAAAATCTCGAATGCCTGCGCAAACAGGATCATATGTTCGCGTTTTTTGACAAATACAGACTGCAAAGTCGCGTAAAAATCACGCTTATCGCCGATTTGCGCCGCTTCCACCGCCGCCAAAGCGTCCAAAATCGAGCCGGGCCCGACCGGCATACCCGCCTCACGCAAGGCGCGGGCAAAATACGTGATGTTCTGCGCCAGCCGCCCGGTGCCATCGCTTTCAAGTTTCGGGCTTCCGAAACTCACTTCGGCGATAACTGGTGCGCTGTTGTCGTTGTCACTCTTCATGTGAATCTACATTTTTCTGCCGGTCTACTTGCCATGCTTGATCTCGGTTTTCACCGCGTCAATCAGCTCGGCGGTGCGGGTGCCCTGCATTTTGGCAATATCATCCTGATACTTCAGCAATACGCCCAATGTGTCCGACACCTGTTGCGGGTCCAACGCAACAGCATCCAGCTCGGAGAGGGCCGAGGCCCAGTCCAGCGTTTCGGCCACGCCCGGAGATTTGAACAAATCCTCCTTGCGGATGGCCTGCACAAACCCCACCAATTCGGAGGTTAGCCTTGCGCCAATGCCCGGCACTTTATGATGTACAATCTGCATTTCGCGCGCCGCATCGGGATAATCCACCCAATGATAGAGGCAGCGGCGCTTCAAAGCGTCATGAATCTCACGGGTTCGGTTCGACGTGAGGATTACGATCGGCGGCGAGGCGGCTTTGATTGTCCCCAGCTCCGGGATAGTCACCTGAAAATCGGACAGCAACTCAAGCAGATAGGCCTCGAAGGCTTCGTCAGTGCGGTCCAACTCGTCAATCAGCAACACCGGCGCGCCGCCCAGATCGCTTTCCAAGGCCTGCAACAGGGGCCGTTTTACCAGATACCGCTCGGAGAACACATTGCTTTCAAGCTCGTCCTTGTTCACATCTCCGCCCGCTTCGGCCAGCCGGATTGCCATCATCTGCCCGGCATAGTTCCATTCATAGACCGCCGAGCCCACATCCAAACCTTCGTAACACTGCAACCGGATCAGCTTGCGGCCCAAACTTTGTGCCAAAACCTTGGCGATCTCTGTCTTGCCGACCCCCGCCTCGCCTTCCAGCAACAGCGGACGGCCCATTTTCAGCGCCAGAAACAACACAGTGGCCAGCGCACGGTCGCCGACATAATTCGCACTCTCCAAAAGCTTGAGCGTGGCGTCGATAGAGTTCGGGGCAGCAATTTGCATTCGATTTGTTCCTAAGAGTTCCGGGTGTCCCACGCCAGCCAGGCGGCAACCCCCACCAGACTCAGCGCCATTAGGCGAGCTATCTGCTGGTCTTTACCGGCGAAGAGCGATGCGGCGCGCAGCTTTGCTGCAAACAGCACGATGCTAACGTGCACACTTGTAGCCACCAGCACATAAATCAACACCAGTTGCAGATTTTGCACCAGCACGCTGCCGCGCGAGGGCACAATAAACCCGGGGAGTACTGACACATAAAACAGCGCTGCTTTCGGATTGAGCACATTCACAAAAAGACCACGCCGAAATGACGAAAAGCCTGCGTCTTCAAGCTCGCCCTCCTGCCCCGCCCCGCTCCAAATATCCCATGCCAGATAGAGCATGTAGACGATGCCGCCATAGCGCAGAGCCGTGTAGGCAACCGGAGCGGCGTTGAGCAGTTCCGCAAGCCCGATGGCGGACAATACCCCGATGCTGAGCAAGCCCAGAGCCACGCCAGCCACAGCCATCAGCGCGGAAGCCCGCCCGCGCGACATAGCTACCGTTGCCAAATAGGTCATATTCGGCCCCGGGGTGATTTCCAACAGGAGACTGGTGAGCAAAAACCCGAACATTGACCAAGCTTAGAAGAGAGCGGCAGCAGATACTACCGCCCTGTTCAAGCTATTTCGCTGCCGCGGTAACAGCACGTTTGGCCATAACACCAATCAGATGCGCGCGGTAATCCGCACCGGCATGAATGTCGGCGTTTAGGCCGTCCGCAGAAACAGTAATGCCATCAAGCGCTTTGGCGTTGAACTTGGCGGCAAGAGCCGCCTCCATCGGCGCAGAACGGAACACGCCATTTTGGCCCGCGCCGGTGACAGCCACGCGAACAGCCTTGCCCTTTTTGGCGACAAACACCCCGACAACCGCATAGCGCGACGCTGGATTTGGAAACTTCTGGTAATTTGCCCGCGCAGGCACCGGAAACGATATCGCCTTAATAATCTCGCCCGGCTCAAGCGCGGTTTCAAACATGCCCTTGAAGAACGCGTCCGCGCCTATTTTCCGCTTATTGGTGATAATGGTGGCGTTTAGCGCCAGACAGGCCGCTGGATAATCTGCCGCGGGGTCATTATTGGCAACGGAGCCGCCAATCGTGCCCTTATGGCGCACTTGCGGATCTCCAATTCCGCCGGCCAGCTTGGCTAAGGCCGGAATTGCCTCGCCGACGACCGCCGAGGTTGCAACTTCATTATGCGTGCTCATCGCACCAATAATGACGGTCGAACCTTTGACGGTAATTCCTTTAAGTTCCGGTACCTGTGCCAAGTCCACAACGTCGGATGGCGATGCAAGACGCTGTTTCATGGTTGGCAGTAACGTCTGGCCACCTGCAAGCAATTTGCCCTCTTCAACTTTATGGATCATGGCCGACGCCGAACGGAGGCTGTGCGGGCGGTGATATGTAAATGCAAACATGGGACTCTCCCTAAAAAAGTGTTTTTATCGTTGCGCGGTCGCTCGTTTGTCTTGCAGCCAAAACCGCTCGCGAGGGTTTGCCACTTGAACCAACCCCGGCGAAAACCGGGGCTGGTAAACAGTGAAAAGCGACAGCTTTCGCGTTTATTCAGCCGCCAGTTTCATCATCGCCTTTTGCGCTGCGCGCCAGATCACTTGCGGTGTTGCCGGCATAACAACATCCTCGTGCCCGACAGCATCGGTAATCGCATTGATAACCGCTGGCGGCGAGGCAATGGCCCCGGCCTCACCACAACCTTTGATGCCCAGCGGATTGGAGGGGCAACGGGTTTCGGTGAACGCGGTTTGATACAGCGGCAAGTCATGGGCGCGCGGCATTGCATAGTCCATGAAGCTCGCCGTTAGCAGTTGCCCGCTCTTGTCATAAATCGCACCCTCTAACAGCGCTTGCCCGATACCTTGGGCAATACCGCCGTGCATCTGACCTTCGACGATCATCGGATTGATGATGCAACCAAAGTCATCCACAGCCGTGTAGCGCTCGATCTTGAGCACGCCGGTGTCCGGATCAATTTCCACCTCGCAGATATGCGTCCCAGCCGGGAAGGTGAAGTTGGTCGGGTCGTAAAACGCGCCTTCCTTCAAGCCTGGCTCAAGTTCCGCGCCGGTAAATTTGTGCGCAATATAAGCGTTGAGAGCCACGCCGGAGAAATCAACGGTTTTGTCGGTGCCCTTGACCGAGAATTTGCCATCCTTGAACTCGATGTCTTTCTCAGATGCCTCTAACACATGGCCTGCCACCTTTTTGGCCTTGGCAATCACCTTATCCAGCGCCTTGGAAATTGCCGACATGCCGACCGCACCTGAGCGCGATCCATAAGTGCCCATACCCATCTGAACCTTATCGGTGTCACCATGGATAATGGACACGTTATCAATCGGAATACCGAGGCGGTCTGAAACCAATTGCGCAAACGTGGTTTCGTGGCCCTGCCCGTGGCTGTGAGATCCGGTGAGCACTTCAACTGTGCCAATCGGATTTACCCGCACTTCCGCCGATTCCCACAAACCAACACCCGCACCAAGCGAGCCAACCGCCGCCGATGGCGCAATACCACAAGCTTCGATAAAGGCCGAGATGCCAATGCCGCGCAATTTGCCGTTTTTGGCGGATTCTTTCTTGCGCTTGCCAAAGTTTTTATAATCGGAAAGCTCCAGCGCCTTCTTCATCGAGGCGTTATAATCGCCAGCGTCGTAGCACATGATCACCGGAGTCTGGTGCGGGAACTGCGTTACAAAATTGCGGCGGCGGAACTCCGCCGGGTCAAGCCCAAGCTCGCGCGCCGCAACTTCAACCAAACGCTCAATCACGAAGGTCGCCTCTGGACGTCCGGCGCCACGATAGGCGTCCACAGGCGCGGTGTTGGTGTAAACCGCGTCCACTTCGGCATAGACATTCGGAATATTATACTGGCCCGACAGCAGCGGCGTGTAGAGGTAGGTCGGCACTGAGGATGCAAATGTGGAGAGATACGCACCCAGATTGGCTATGGTATGCACCCGCACACCGATCATCTTGCCCTTGTCGTCCACCGCCAATTCGGCATGGGTGACGTGGTCACGCCCGTGCGCATCCGACAGGAAAGCCTCGGTGCGATCAGAAGTCCACTTAACAGTGCGACCGACTTTTTTTGATGCCCACGCAACAACAATTTCTTCGGCATAGATAAAGATTTTAGAACCGAAACCGCCGCCAACATCCGGCGCGATAACGCGCAGTTTGTTTTCTGGTGCCAGACCGCAAAACGCTGAAATTACCAAGCGCGCAACATGCGGATTTTGGCTGGTCGTGTGCAGTGTATAAACACCTGTTCCGGCGTCATATTCACCCATGGCCGCGCGCGGCTCCATCGGGTTTGGCACCAAACGGTTATTGATCAGATCAATTTTGGTGATATGTGCGGCGCGCTTAAACGCGGCGACGGTTTCATCCTTGTTGCCAAGGTGGAAGTTAAACACCGTATTATCGGCAGAAACCTCATGAATTTGCGGTGTGCCTTTTTTGGTGGCGCTGGCAGTGTCAGCATTCGCCTGCAAAACCGTGTAATCCACATCGATCGCTTCGGCTGCTTCGCGCGCTTGGGCATAGGTGGTGGCAATGACAACGGCGACATGGTCACCGACATAATTGACCTTATCGATCGCCAAAGCCGGATGCGGCGCACCCTTCATCGGGGAGCCATCTTTGGAATGGATCATCCAACCGCAAATCGGCCCGCCAATCTTGTCGGCTACAAGGTCAGCGCCGGTGTAAATTCCGCAAACGCCTTCCATGTGCTTTGCTTTGGAAATGTCGATCTTATTGATCTTCGCGTGGGCGTGCGGCGAGCGCAGAAAAAACGCGTGCGCTTGGTTCACACGGTTGACGTCGTCGGTGTAGTTGCCCTTGCCTGTAATGAAACGCTGGTCTTCTTTGCGGCGGACGGATGCGCCAATACCTGTAGCACTCATGGGTTTTCTCCAAAAAGCCGGATTTGTCGGAAATACGCAAATCTCTCTATTTATTGATTATTCTGCTGCGTGGGCGTGTGCGAGCTCGGCCGCGTGGTCGTGCTGCATCGCTTCTGCGCCAGCAGCGATGGCCTTCACAATGTTATGATAGCCGGTGCAACGGCAAATGTTGCCTTCCAGCTCATGCCGGATTGTGGCCTCATCCAGATGATGCCCTTTGCGGTTGACCATATCGACCGCACTCATAATCATGCCGGGGGTGCAGTAGCCGCATTGCAGACCGTGATGCTCGCGAAACGCCGCCTGCATTGGGTGCAATTGCTCGCCGTTAGCCAAGCCTTCAATGGTCAGTACGCTTGCGCCTTCGCAGCTCAACGCCAGCAAGGTGCAAGACTTAACCGCCTTACCATCGACATGCACCACGCAAGCCCCGCACTGGCTGGTGTCGCACCCGACGTGAGTGCCGGTGAGATGTTCATGATCGCGGATGAATTGCACAAGTAGCGTGCGTGAATCGACATGACCGCTGGCTGGCCGCCCGTTGATGATCATTGAAATTTTTTGCATTTTTCACTCCCTTTATTTTTATTTATATTTTCAGCGCGTCCGGTGGTTAGCCCACCTTGTTGAACGCGCCATTGAACCATTAAACGCTCATAACCTCATCGAAACAGACAGTGCCGAAAGCCGTGATGGGGCGAGGATTGTCGAAACATAAGTTGCTGCTGTGATGGCAAAAGTGTCTGCTTTGCACAAAGCCCCGTCACGGCTCGCCCGATCGATTGCGCGCATTGCACCTGTGTCGATGAGGGTCGTACATGCTGTTGCAAATTTGGATTTTGATTGCGTGCCACGCGTATCGTTCAATTCGCGCGCGGCATCGCTGACTTTTTCAAAGCTTTGGAAGGCGGCACTATGAGCAGGCAAGCCGGGTGCAGCGCGAACGACTGTGTCTACAGTCTGCAGGGCAACCTCACCTTGCATCGTCATTGCCATAAAACCGCGTCCTTTCGAAAAAGAAACTCATGCGACTATATTTTAAGATCCCTGTCCACCGTACTTTAGCACTAAAGCCTGCAAAAACACCGAAAAACGGCTGTTGCAGTTTTTGCCATGTCTAGAACATAGCCTTTTCAAGCCCTTTACAAGTATTAATGTGAAAAATATTACAACTGGCGTCAAATCAGATTTCTCGGGTCCAGCACGGTTTCGAGCTGATCGGCAGGCAGCAGTTTTTTCGCCAGTGCCAGCTCGCGAATGCTCTTGCCGGTGTGGTGCGCCTCAAGCGCCAACTGTGTAGCTGCGGCGTACCCAATGTAGGGATTGAGAGCCGTCACAATCGCCATGGAATGCTCAACAATGTCGCGCAATCGGTTCTCGTTGGCAGTAATGCCCGCCACACATTTATGCGCCAGCACAAGACAGCCACGTTCCATATGCAGCAGGCTCTTGAACAGGCTGAACGCGATAATCGGCTCAAACGCATTTAACTGCATTTGCCCGCCCTCCGCCGCGAATGTCACGGTCACATCATTGCCAATCACTTCAAACGCAATTTGATTGACCACTTCTGGAATCACCGGATTGACTTTGCCCGGCATAATTGAAGAACCCGCCTGCATGGCCGGCAAATTTATTTCGCCAAACCCGGCGCGCGGGCCTGAAGACAGCAGCCGCAGATCGTTGCAGACCTTCGATAATTTCACCGCGACACGCTTGAGCACGCCGGAAAGTTGCACAAAAGCCCCGGCGTCCTGAGTGGCTTCAATGAGGTTTCCCGCTGTAACAAAGGGCTCGCCGGTCAACGCGCAAAGCTGGGCGCAAACCTCCTTGGCATAGCCGGGCGGCGTGTTGATGCCGGTGCCGATGGCTGTCGCGCCCAGGTTAATTTCATGCAGCAACTGCGCCGCCTCGGCCAGCCGCTCTTCGTCCTCATGCAGCATCACGGCGTAGGTCAGAAATTCCTGTCCCAACGTCATCGGAACCGCATCTTGCAGCTGGGTTCGTCCAATTTTGACCAAATCTTTAAATTCATTGGACTTTTTGGCAAATTCCGCCCGCAAAACCGCCATGGCAGCGCGCAATTTATGAATCCCGGCAATCAGCGCAATTTTCACCGCTGCGGGATAAACATCGTTGGTGCTCTGGCTCAAATTCACATGTTCGTTCGGGCTCAAATATCGATAATCCGACTTGGCCCGGCCCAGCAGTTCCAATGCGCGATTGGCAATCACCTCATTGGCATTCATGTTGGTAGATGTGCCCGCCCCGCCTTGAATCACATCCACAACAAAGTGTTCATGCAATTGCCCGGAGCGAATTTCGCCACACGCCGCAATGATCGCGGCGGAAATATCGGCTGGCAAATGCCCCAAAGCCCGGTTTGCCTCGGCGGAAGCTTGCTTTACCTGAGCAAGCGCTACGACAAAATCAGGGAAGGCCGAGACTTTTACCCCCGAGATCGGAAAGTTTTCGAGGGCGCGCAAGGTGTGGACACCATAGTACGCTTCGAGCGGCAATTCGCGGTCACCCAGCAGATCATGTTCAATGCGCATATCGTCTCCATCAGCCCGTGCGGCACGAAGAGTCACGACCGCTGCACCTAAAATGCACATTTTTTCAGTTTTTGTGAGCGCCAATTGGGCACTTTACCTAAAACGACGCTGTTTCGAAGATAAGTGTTTCACCGGAGAGTGGCAGTAAGGGATGATTATTCACCCTTCAAACCAGCATTGCCCCCGTCTAGCTTTGCAACCTCACTAGTTTTTACCCGATAAATAATTTTTTTCACTATTCGTCAAAATTGTGTCCATTGCTCATTGCAAATGCACAGAATTCCAGTCTAGCTTCCAATTCGAGCTTGAGACATGAGAATTATTGATCATGCCGATAAGCGAAACGAATAAACATATTTGTTTATCAGTTTTTTGGTTGTGGAGAATTGCGTTAGTTTTCAGTGCGAACAAATAGAAATCGCCGGAAACAAGCACAAAAACAGGGGGAGTATAGCGGCGCATGGAAGTTTTCCTGCAGCAGCTGATCAACGGGCTGACGCTCGGTTCGATCTATGGCTTGATTGCTATCGGTTATACGATGGTGTTCGGTATCATCGGCATGGTGAACTTCGCCCACGGCGACGTGTTCATGCTGTCATCTTTTATCGGCCTGATTATCTACGTCGCCATCACGCAGCTGCTTGGCCTGTCCAGCCCGATGCTTGCGTTCTTGCTGGCGCTGTTCGCCTCGATGGTACTGACATCGTTGTGGAACTGGTCGATTGAGCGCGTCGCATACCGGCCATTGCGCGGTTCTTTCCGCCTTGCCCCCCTCATCTCCGCAATCGGCATGTCCATCTTCTTGTCCAACTTCGTGCAGGTTGTTCAAGGCCCGCGCAGCAAATCCATCAACGGCATCCTCAGCGGAAACTTCAATTTCGGCGCTGAAGGCGGTTTTGGTGTAAGCCTACCCTACTCCAGCATTGTTATCTTTTTCGTGACTGTGATTTTGTTGGCCATATTCTGGTACATCGTTCAGCGCACACCGCTTGGCCGCGCTCAGCGCGCTTGCGAGCAAGACCGCAAAATGGCGTCGCTGCTCGGTATCGATGTTGATGCCACCATCTCCATTACCTTTGTCATGGGCGCAGCCCTTGCCGCTGTGGCTGGGTGTCTTTACCTGCTCAAATACGGCTCCGTGAACTTTGCCGATGGCTTTCTGCCCGGCGTCAAGGCCTTCACCGCCGCTGTTTTGGGCGGCATCGGGTCGCTTCCCGGCGCTGTGATCGGCGGCTTGCTCATCGGACTCATCGAGGTGTTCTGGTCCTATTATATTTCCACCGATTATAAGGACGTGGCGGCATTCTCTATTCTTGCTGTGACCCTGATCTTCCTCCCCTCCGGCATTCTTGGCCGCCCAGAAGTCGAGAAGGTCTAAGCCGATGGCAAATCAAACCAAAACCGACGGCAGCTTTGATTGGGCCTATGCCATCAAAGAAGCCGCATTTGCGGCGGTCATCACCGCAGGCCTTAGCTTTCCAATTCTGGCTCTCAGAACCGATATGGATATTTCCAACAAGCTGATCTTGAATCAGCGTTGGTCCTGGCTGTTCGTTGCCGCTGCATTGGTCTTTGTCGGGCGTTTGGCCGTTTTGGCCTATGCCGCCCGCCCCAAGGCCGACAAAGTTGCGTCCACCGCCCCGCAGAGCGACAGCTCCAAATTCATCGCCAAATGGATTGGCGCGCTCGGCCTCATCGCCCTTTTCCTCTTTCCGATCGTGGTCGTTTCAGCTTTGGGGGGCCAGGGCGCTCTAAAGTGGATCAACAACTACGGCGTCCAGATCATGATTTACATCATGCTCGGCTGGGGATTGAACATTGTGGTCGGCCTCGCTGGACTGCTGGATCTGGGCTATGTCGCGTTTTACGCGGTTGGCGCTTATGCCTATGCGCTGCTTTCAACCCATTATGGCTGGTCCTTCTGGATATGCTTGCCGCTGGCCGGCCTTTTGGCCGCGACATGGGGCGTCATCTTGGGCTTTCCCGTGCTGCGCTTGCGCGGTGATTATCTCGCCATCGTCACGCTTGCCTTTGGTGAGATCATCCGTGTTGTCTTGATCAACTGGGTCGATTTTTCCGGCGGTTACGCGGGCGTCAGCTCTATCCCGCGCATCACTTTTTTCGGCCTGCCTTTCAACGATAACGAAGGTAGTTTCTCAAACTTTTTCGGTCTCACCTACAGCCCTATCCATCGCACCATGTTTTTGTTTTATCTCATCCTGTGCATGGCTCTGCTGACCAACTATGTCACCATGCGTCTACGCCGTCTGCCGGTGGGCCGCGCTTGGGAAGCTCTGCGCGAAGATGAAATCGCCTGCCGCTCGCTTGGCATCAACACCACAAGCACAAAGCTGACCGCCTTTGCTTTAGGCGCAATGTTTGCCGGTTTTGCGGGGTCGTTTTTCGCGGTGCGGCAGGGCTTCGTCAGTCCGGAAAGTTTCACCTTCCTCGAGTCCGCAACCATACTTGCCATCGTGGTTTTGGGCGGCATGGGTTCGCAAATCGGCGTCGCTATTGCGGCTGTCGTGCTCATCGGCGGCACAGAGCTCCTGCGTGAGCTGGAATGGACCAAGCAGATTTTCGGTCAGGATTTCGATCCTGCCCAGTATCGCAGCCTGATCTTTGGTGCGGCGATGGTTGTCATGATGATCTGGAAACCGCGCGGTATCGTCTCCACGCGCGAACCGAGCATCTTCTTAAAGGAAAAGAAATCCGTGTCAGGTGATTTAGTCGGGGAGGGTCACGGCTAATGTTGAGCGTGTCCAATCCCCTCCTCGTGGTTGAGCATTTAACCATGCGCTTTGGCGGTCTCATCGCCGTCAATGACCTCTCTTTCTCCGTCGGTCGCGGTGATATTACCGCGCTCATCGGCCCCAATGGCGCCGGTAAAACCACAGTGTTTAACTGCGTCACCGGTTTTTATAAACCAACAGAAGGCCGCTTGGCCCTCGCCCGCTCCGGCATTGCCGCAGCAGAAGATGTCACCGCGATCACGCAGTCTGGCGCGCAGCATAAGCAGATGCCTTCGGGCGACATTTATCTGCTGGAGCGTATGCCGGATTTCCGCATTGCGCATAAAGCCAAAGTCGCGCGCACCTTTCAGAACATCCGCCTGTTTCAGGGTATGACCGTTCTGGAAAATCTGATCATCGCCCAACACAACCCTTTGATGGCGGCCTCCGGCTTCTCGATTTTGGGCGTGCTCGGCATCGGCGGCTATCAGGCCAGCGAGCGGCAAGCTGTGGAAAAAGCCAAGGCGTGGCTGGAGCGCATCAATTTGATTGATCGCGCCGATGATCCGGCGGGTGAGCTTCCCTATGGCGCGCAACGCCGTCTGGAAATTGCCCGCGCCATGTGCACGGACCCGGTTTTGCTCTGCCTGGACGAACCCGCGGCGGGCCTAAACCCGAAAGAGTCGCTGGAACTAAACACGCTTCTGCGCTCGATTCGGGCAGATCACTCCACATCCGTGCTGCTGATTGAGCATGATATGTCGGTGGTGATGGAAATTTCCGATCATGTCGTCGTGCTGGATTACGGCACCAAGATCGCCGATGGCACCCCGAGTGAAGTGCGCAATGACCCCAAAGTTATCGCGGCCTATCTCGGCGTTGATGATGGCGATGACATGAACCCGGCTCACGGAGGGGCAAAATAATGGCTCAGCCTCTTCTCGCCATACGCGGCGTTCAAACCTTCTACGGCAAAATTCAAGCGCTCAAGGGCATTGATGTTGACGTTAATCAAGGTGAAATCGTCACCATGATCGGTGCCAATGGCGCCGGTAAATCGACCCTGATGATGACAGTTTTTGGCGCGCCCCGCGCCCGCACCGGCACCATCACCTTTGACGGCAAAGACATCACCCAGATGCCGAGCCATATGATTGCGCGCATGTCTATCGCGCAATCTCCCGAAGGCAGGCGCATTTTCGGGCGCATGACCGTATACGAAAATCTGCAAATGGGCGCGTCAATCAATAATTTTGCTTACTTCAATGAAGACCTCGAAAAAATGTACACGCTGTTTCCGCGCCTGAAAGAGCGCGCGCCGCAGCGCGGTGGCACGCTTTCAGGTGGAGAACAGCAGATGCTGGCCATCGCCCGCGCCTTGATGAGCCGCCCGCGCTTGCTGATGCTGGATGAGCCTTCGCTTGGTCTTGCTCCACTCATCGTCAAGCAGATTTTCGACGCCATTCGTGATCTCAACAAAAATGAGGGGCTGACTGTGTTTCTGGTGGAGCAAAACGCCTTCCACGCCCTGAAGCTGGCGCATAGAGGCTATGTGATGGTCAATGGCATGATTACTATGTCCGGAACCGGGCAAGAGCTGTTGTCACGGCCCGAAGTGCGCGCCGCCTATCTTGAAGGGGGCCATTGATGTTTGACTTTTTCTCGTCCGGCGCTGCTGACACGCCAACCTTCAACACCGTGGTCAACATGGTTGTGTTTATCATTGGCCTGACCATGGCCTTTGCTTCGGGCCGTGCCATTGCCCAAACATGGCGTCCGTTTGCCAGTGTTTTGATTTACGCTGTAATTTTGACGGCTGCCGAGCGCTTTTTGCACTTTGCGCTTTCCGGGCAACAGTTGCTTTCGCCAGGGTTTTTCGTGATGTCCCTTGTTGCAATCGTCGTCGTGGCTGCTCTGGGATATCGCCGGATGCGGGTTGCGCAGATGACGACGCAATATTCGTGGCTCATGGATGCGGCAGGCGCTTTTGGCTGGAAGGCCAAAGCGTGAAATATGCAACCGATGCGCCCATTTTAACGCCACAATGCCGCGCAAAGTCACTTGCATTTCAGCTCAAATCATACAAGTTTAGGTAAGAACCAAACCAAATTCATGTTTGAATCCTTAGATTTAGAACTCTGGATTTGAAATAAAGCATGAATATTAGCCTTTCGGATAAGTGCACTGTGCGCCTGTCCGTTTTCAAGTGACTTGACCACCAAAAAGCGCTTAGATGCCGCTCAAGGTGGGGGTTACCTGCCGTCTCGGGTCCGGTCCGGCCCGATATTCTTAGGGAGAATACGTATGAAAAAAGTCTGGTTGTCTGGCCTCGTTCTCGCAGCGGGCCTGGCCTTCTCTGGCGCCGCAAGCGCCCAAATCAAGCTTGGTGTTGCTGGCCCGATCACAGGTCCAAATGCTGCATTCGGCGCACAGCTCGTAAACGGCACAAACCAAGCCGCTGAAGACATCAATGCCGCAGGCGGCATCCTCGGCCAGAAAATCGTTGTGTCTCAGGGCGACGACGTATCTGATCCAAAGCAGGGCGTTTCGGTTGCCAACAAGTTTGTTGGTGATGGCGTCAAGCTGGTTCTCGGCCACTTTAACTCCGGCGTTACCATTCCGGCGTCTGAAGTTTATGCAGAAAACGGCATTCTCTTCATCACACCATCGGCAACAAACCCGAAAGTAACAGAACGCGGCCTGTGGGACGCTTTCCGCACTTGCGGTCGTGATGACCAGCAGGGTCGCCTCTGGGCAGACTACGCAAAGGGCCCGTTGAAGGGCAAGAAAATCGCAATCGTCCATGACAAGACCACCTATGGTCAGGGTCTTGCAGATGCCGCCAAGGGTTACATGACCGCTGATGGCATCAAGGAAGTTCTTTATGAAGGCGTAAACGCCGGCGAAAAGGACTATTCCGCAATCGTTTCAAAGATCAAAGCTTCGGGCGCAGAATATGTCATGTGGGGCGGCCTGCACACAGAAGGCGGCTTGATTATCCGCCAGATGCGCGATCAGGGCGTTAAGGCTGTGATGATTTCCGGCGACGGCATCACCGACAACGAATTCGCTTCCATCGGTGGCGACGGCGTTGAAGGCACTTTGATGTCGTTTGGTCCAGAGCCACGCAACAACCCGAATGCAAAAGCTGTTATCGAAGCCTTCAAAAAGAAGAACTTCGATCCACAGGGCTACACTCTGTACTCCTACGCAGGCGTCCAGATCATGAAGCAGGCTGCTGAAAAGGCAAACTCGCTCGACACCAAGAAAATGGCTGAAGTGATGCACTCCGGCATGGTGTTCAAAACTGTTATCGGCGACATTTCCTACGACAAGAAGGGCGACCGCACCAACGTCGACTACGTCTGGTACGTTTGGAAAAAGGGCGCTGACGGCAAAATCACTTACGTCGAACAGAAGTAAGTTTTTTAAACTGATGAGAAGGGCTCGCCTCGGCGGGCCCTTTTTGTTGTCTTGCGCCGCTCACGCCTTATAAACCCAATGCATCAACCTTCCGTGCATCATCCCATTTCAGCGCGACAGGTCTTGCCGACGCGTCAGTCATTTTCAGCGCATTATATCTTTTGCCGCATTTCGGGTTTTCAATGATATTCCATTTTCTTTCGCTTATGCTGGCACTGGCACCCGTGAGCGCCACGGCTTTTGCGCCGCCGGTGGTCTCAATTTTCCCCGCTCCGGCCTATGCGCCTGCGGGCCGGTTTGTCAGCAATTGGCGGTTGCAAAGCGCTTTTAGGCTGACGCTTTCTCAAGATAGCCTCTCGGCGCTGCTGCAAGACGAGCCGGCAGAATTCAAACCGCGCTGCATTAAAATGAACAATTACTGGTGCATCAAACATTCCAACTGGACCGGTGAAATCGCCTATGATCAAGAGGGCCATGTCGCCTTTTCGTCCGCGCAAGATGGCGCGCTGGCCGCGGCGGTGCTGTTGCGGCGCTACTATGTTGACTTTCATTTGACCTCCGCCAAAGCGATCATCTCGCGGTGGGCTCCACCAGATTGCGGCCTTGGCCAAATCTCCGCCCCGGTGGCAAAGGCCCTTGCGCCGCGCGGCCTGCGCAACACGTTGCGGGCGCGCTTTCTGGCGTCAAAGCGCGGCGGAAAACACAAATTGACCGCCTCGCGCGTCAAAAGCATCATCATTCCAACCCTGCGCGCGCCAAGCATTATGGCGGGCAGCGGCGAGCTTTCTTCCAGCACGAAATTGGCCAGCCTCGATTTAACCAGGGGACTATCAGGCCCCGTGCTCATCTTGCCGAAACTTTCAGGCGGGTCCTGCCCCTCAGAAACGGCACGGCTGGAGGCCTACATCAAGGCGGCAGCAGCGGAAATTCCAACCTGTAAAGACGGTGATCTTGCCCTTTTTGATACGCAAGGCCTGCCAACGCCAAACCTCGCCCGTTTCATGGCAAATATGTCCGGCGTTGAAATCGGCCCCTATCGCCCGCAGCAGAGCTTGATCGACACAGCTTTGGCGCAACTCAGCGTCGTCCTTGCCCAAAAGCAAGTGCCAACAGCGAGTCCGGTCGCACCTTGAATGTCTTGTCGCCCTAGCCCAGCTTTGCCAGCCCCGGAAAAGTCTCCAGCAGCCAAAACGAGACGCTCTGAATTCCGCCGGTTAGAAATGCAAATCCGGTAAGCACGAGTAGTCCGCCCACCAGTTTTTCCACCGCGCCAAGGTGCCGCTTGAACCGCTGCAAAAACCTCACAAACGGCCCCATCATCAGCGCCGCGACAAGAAACGGAATTCCAAGCCCGAGCGAATAGGCACCCAACAAAATCGCGCCCTTTGAAACCGTCGCTTCCGAGGAGGCAACCGCCAAAATCGCCGCTAAAATCGGCCCGATACAGGGTGTCCAGCCGAAAGCGAACGCCAAACCCATGAAATAGGCACCCGCCAGGCCGGGCTTTTGCACTTGTACGCGCGCTTCACGGTACAAAAAACCAATCCGAAACACGCCAAGAAAGTGCAGCCCCATGATGATGATGGCAGCGCCTGCCAGATAGCCAAGCATCGTCTGATTTTGCCGCACCACCGCGCCGAAGGCCGATGCCGTGGCCCCCAGCGTCACAAAAACCGTCGTAAACCCCAGCACAAACAGCAACCCGGCCAAGACCGTATCGCGCCGCGCGGCGGAAGGCGCTTCCGCCGCAAGTTCTTCAATCGTTGTTCCCGCCAAATAACACAAATACGGCGGCACCAATGGCAACACGCAAGGGCTTAAAAACGATAGCAGCCCGGCAAAGGCGGCGCTCGGGAGGGTCACATCAGTCATTTTAGGTTCCAGATTTCAGCCTACTTAGCCTTGAACGCCAACCCTGCAAAGCACCTCGCGCACATCTCGCGCAATCGTGTTCAAAACCGATCTGCCCGATATGGGGCGGGATTGGTGAATGGCGCTTCGCCCGTAAGCATCTCCGCCAACAGCCGCCCGGTTACCGGCCCTAGTGTCAGGCCGTGATGTTCGTGACCAAAATTGAACCATAAACCGCGATGTTTCGGTGCCGGGCCAACCACCGGCAACATATCCGGCAAGCAAGGCCGCGCTCCCATCCATGGCTCCATATCCAGCCGCTCGGCCAGTGGAAACAATATGCGCGCTATCGGTTCAACTTTTGCCAGTTGCACCGGGGTTTTTGGAGCGTCAAGCTTGGCAAACTCCGCCCCTGTGGTCAGCCGGATGCCCTTGGTCATCGGGGCAATCAAATAGCCGTTGTCGGCGTCAATCACCGAGTGATTGAGCACCGCATTGCCTTGGCGCTGATAGTGCATGTGATAGCCGCGCTTAATGCCCAGCGGAATGTTGTAGCCCAACCGGTGAAACACGCCGCCGGCCCACGGCCCCAGACACACCACCGCATGAGCGGCATCCAACGCGCCGCCCTCAACCATCACCCGCCAACCCTTGGCTGTCTGCGCCAATGAGGAGGCATCGCCAACACTCATGCGCCCGCCGCGCGCCTTGAAAAGTGCGGCATAGGCTTTCACCAGCGCGCCCGGATCCGGCACAAACACCGGATCGGTATAATGCACCGCGCCTTTGAAGGCTCCGTTTAAATGCGGCTCCCGAAGCGCGATCTCAAGCGGATTCAAAACATCAAAATTTACGCCGAAGCGTTTGATTTTATCGGCATCTTTCAGCCCGCCTTCCAGGCTTTTATCCTGGCGGAAAACCTTGATCCAGCCGCTTTTGACCGCCAGTTCCGGCACACCCGCCTGCGCCATCAAGGCTTCGTGTTCCAGCACACAACGCTCAATCAGCGGCAGAGAGGCCATCGCGCTTTTCAGCGTCTCCTTTTTGCCGGATTTCATCGCATAGCGGAAAATCCACGGCAAAACCGACGGCAATGCCGAAAGGTGATAGTGCGCCTCAGGAGCCCGATTGAAGGCATATTTCAGCAATTGGCCAAAGTCGCGCGGCAACGAATAAGGATAGATGCTGGAGCGTTCGATAAGCCCGGCATTGCCAAAGCTGGTCTCCTCCCCCGCCAGCGCGTGCTTGTCCACCAACACAACATCCCGCCCGCGCGCCTGCAAATGCAACGCCGTCGAAACGCCAACAATTCCCGCCCCCAACACGATACAATCGGTCTTCATTTATGGCTCCGTTTTCCACTCTTGTTTTGCCACACTCGCCGGGTGAAACAAGTTCAAACTGGACTTCTAATGTCGCAGCGTGCTACGCGCTCGTCCATGCGCAAAATAGCAATTCTTCCTTCGATCCTCGCCGCCGACTTTGCCAATCTCGGTCAAGAGACCCTTGCTGCCATGAATGGCGGCGCTGATCTGGTTCATCTGGATATAATGGACGGCCACTTTGTGCCCAACATTTCCTATGGGCCGGACGTGGTAAAGGCCCTGCGCCCGCTGATTTCGCAACCCTTCGACGTGCATCTGATGATCTCCCCTGCTGACCCCTATCTGGAAAGCTTTGCCAAGGCGGGCGGCGATATCATCACGGTTCATGCCGAAGCTGGGCCGCATCTGCACCGCTCGCTGCAAGCCATTCGGGCACTGGGCAAGCGCGCTGGCGTTGCGCTCAATCCGGGCACATCGGAAACGGCCATCGCCCATGTGCTTGATCTGGCTGATCTGGTTTTGGTGATGACCGTCAACCCCGGTTTTGGCGGGCAGAAATTCATTGCGCCGATGTGCGAAAAAATCCGCCGCGTTCGCGATATGTGCGCCGGACGCGATATCGATATTGAAGTTGATGGCGGCATCACCGCGGCCACCGTAGGACAAGCCGCTGCCGCTGGTGCCAATTATTTTGTGGCAGGCTCAGCCGTGTTTAATGGCAAACGCGAAACCTATGGTGCCAACATCGCCGCCATTCGCAGCGCAGCTGAGTCAGCGCGCGGGATGATCGCTTAATTCGGCGTGACCGCGATCACGATCGGCAATTTCTGCACATAGGTGTTGCCGGAAAAATCCACCGGTAACAGCTCAGAGTCGCAGACCTCCTGCCTCAAGCTTGCAATCTTAACCGATTGGCAGGCCAGCGGCCCGCCATCCAGATTAAGCGCCGTCACCAGTTCGAGCTTCAGACTCGCCAGCAGGGTTGCAAATTCCTGCAACGAAACCGGCGCGAGACTGGTGGTGCCGATGATAATTTTGCCCGCTTTGTCCTGCGCAACAAAGCTCCGGTTCGCAAGCTTGGTTGAAGTGCTGACCTTGGCCACCACTCCATTAACAATCAATAGCGGGAAGGACACCAGCGCGTTGGAGCGTCCTGCAAAGGCCTTTTGCCAGCTTGACCCGCGCAAATTGACGACAGCGGCAAATTTACTGGAAGCCACAAAAGCGCCGTTTCGCGTGACATAGCGCTGGGGCGCAATAAGTTTACCGTCCGACAAAACCGGCGTAACCGGCTCCTTATTGGGCGCATAATAACTGCCATTGACCACCAGCGCCGCGCCGGCTTGCGCCATCCAGCCGCGCAAATCATGCGAGCCGGATGCGTCCGTTTTGACCTTAAAACTCCATTTTGCCGGATCAATCCGCTCAAGGTAAAGCCTGCCAAGCCCCAGCGAAAACACATCAAGCCCGACTTCTGCCGTATCAAAACCCGGCGCGCGGGAAATCCAAATCGCCGGTTCGTGCGCTTGCGCCGCAGTGGCACAAAGCAATATCACAGCGCCTAACCAACCCCGCTTCAATATAAGTTCCTCACCCGTTTTGCTGCCGCGCTATTCAAGCCGTACACCGCGAATTCTGTGCAATTGGTTGACCTTGGCGCAAGAATATGGCCTAGCAGGGGCAATTCGACAATGCTTAGGCTCAGCCCTCAGCCGGCCCAATAAGGACAAACCATGATCCTCCGTTATTCCCGCCCCGAAATGGTCGCAATCTGGGACGCGCAGACGCGCTTCAAGATCTGGTTCGAAATTGAAGCCCATGCCTGCGACGCCTTGGCAGAGATCGGTGTTATCCCCAAAGAAGCCGCCAAGAACATCTGGGCCAAGGCCGGAAATGTCACCTTTGACGTTGCCCGCATCGACGATATCGAGCGCGTCACCAAGCATGACGTTATCGCCTTTCTCACCCATCTGGGCGAGTTCATCGGTCCCGACTCCCGCTTTGTCCATCAAGGCATGACCTCGTCAGACGTGCTCGACACCTGCCTGTCGGTTCAGATGGCCCGCGCGGCAGACCTGTTGATCGCCGATGTGGACGCCTTGCTCGCCGCCTTGAAACGCCGCGCCATCGAGCACAAAATGACACCAACCATTGGCCGCAGCCATGGCATCCACGCTGAGCCGGTGACATTTGGCCTCAAGCTGGCGCAAGCCTATGCTGAATTTTCCCGCTGCCGCGCCCGCCTTGTGGCGGCAAAAGCCGAAATTGCCACCTGCGCCATTTCCGGCGCGGTCGGCACCTTCGCCAACATCGACCCGCGCGTGGAAGCGCATGTCGCCAAAAAGCTCGGCCTCACGGTTGAGCCGGTCTCCACGCAGGTTATCCCGCGTGACCGTCACGCCATGTTTTTCGCCACCCTCGGCGTTGTCGCCTCCTGCGTTGAGCGGCTCGCCATCGAAATTCGCCACATGCAACGCACTGAAGTGCTGGAGGCCGAGGAGTTCTTCTCGGAAGGGCAGAAAGGCTCTTCAGCAATGCCGCACAAGCGCAATCCGGTGCTCACCGAAAATCTCACCGGCCTCGCCCGGCTGGTGCGCGGCATGGTGACCCCCGCGCTCGAAAACGTTGCGCTATGGCATGAGCGCGACATCTCGCACTCCTCGGTGGAGCGCATGATTGGCCCCGACGCCACCGTGACGCTGGATTTTGCCCTCGCCCGCCTCACCGGCGTCATTGATAAATTGCTGGTTTATCCGGCAAACATGGAAAAAAACATGAACCGCCTTGGCGGCCTCATTCACAGCCAGCGCGTGCTGCTCGCCCTCACCCAAAAGGGTGTGTCGCGCGAAGACTCCTATGCGTTGGTGCAACGCAACGCCATGCCCGTCTGGCGCGGCGAGGGCGACTTTCTCACCCTGCTCAAGGCTGACGCAGATGTGAAAAAGGCGCTGAATGACAAGGAACTCGAGGAGCTGTTTGACCTTGGCTACCATCTCAAACATGTCGATACAATTTTCACGCGGGTTTTTGGCTAAAGGAAGCGGACAATGGCAAAAGGCATCCTAATTTCTGTGGTTTTCGGCCTCGCTGTTGTACAGCCTGCCTTTGCGGCGGAGGCTTTCAAGCGCCTGAAAACCGCGCAAATCACCGCAAAATTTGCCGGTATGGAACTGACCGATGAAATCCACTGGGCAAAACAATTCGCGAAAGACGGCACCTATGTTTCATTTTCCATGGGCGTAAAACGCAACGGAAAATGGCGCGTTGAGAAAGACGAACTCTGTATAGACCGTAGCCGCCCGACAGACGAAGACCGCTGCTTCCAGGTTTGGCTCAACGGAAACCGCGTGCAACTGCGCCAAAAAGCGATCGAAGTGTTTGACGAGGGCATTTTGCAAAAACCCGTTCAGCGCAAACTTTAGCGCCAGGCGGGTTACAAATTTGTTCATCGCGTCAACGCGTCTGGCAAAGTGGGCAGGCATTCTCTACTGATACGCGCTCTAAACCCACGCTAAACAGGATGATTCAGCCATGTCCGCCCGTCTTAAGTTTGCAGCTGTGCTAGCGCCGCTCCTTTACGCAAGCTTTGCGGCACCCCTCGCCCGCGCCGAAACAGATCAGGACTACCTCTACTTGCTCTATTCGCTCAATCTGGCGCAGATAAAGTGCAGCCTCCCCGTCAGTGCAGCTCAACATCAGCAAATCACAGCGTCAATCGCCGGATTTGAATCCAAGCTGCATATCGACAGCGCTAAAGCAGCCGAAGGCGTTACCCGCGTGGCTCAGGCGATGGAAGAGGCGATCAAGCCAAATCCACAAGCTGCCTGCAAAGAAATGAACGGTTTGCTGGGCTATGCCCTGCAAAAAATTCCCAAACCGAATTAAGCCGTCGTTTTCGGGTGGCGGTTGCGCGCGTAATCCGCCACGGTGAGGCATGTCACAAAATTCTATCCCAACTTCCGCCTCGCAAGTTTCCACCCCGCAAATGTCCGCCCCTTACGTCATGGGTGCCACACAGTGGCTCTTGCTGTTTGTGCTTTCCGCAATTTGGGGCAGTTCTTTTTTCTTTTATAAGCTGTTGTTGGTGGAACTGCCGATTTTCACCATCGTTTTGGCCCGGGTCGCCATTGCCGCCGCAGCTTTGCATCTGTTTCTGGCTGTGAAACGCGATTCCGTGCCGCCGGATGCGGGATTGTGGAAAAACTTCTTCCTCATGGGACTGCTGAACAATGTCATCCCGTTTGCGCTCATAGTCTATGGCGAAACCCAGATAGCCAGCGGCCTCGCTGCAATTCTCAATGCCACAACCCCCGTGTTCACCATCCTTGCCTCCCGCGCCTTGGCCGATGAAGACGTTCAGTGGAACAAGGCGCTGGGCGTTGCTTTCGGCTTTGTTGGCGTGGTGGTTCTGTTTGCGCCGCAACTTTCCGGCGGGATAGGAAGTGGCGGCTTTTCGGGGGCGCTTGCCATTATCGGCGCTTCTATTTCTTATGGCCTTTCCGGCGTGGTGGCGCGGCGGTTCCGTGGTATTCAGCCTGCAAAAGTGGCGGCAGGCCAGCTTTCTGCCAGCGCGCTGATGCTGTTGCCGATAGTGTTGATTTTCGAACGGCCGTGGACATTGACCGCGCCTTCCCTACAGATCTGGGCCGCGTTGATTGCTTTGGCGCTCATGTGCACAGCACTGGCCTACATTATTTTTTTTCGCCTGATGCAAACGTCCGGTCCGAACAACACATCCTTGGTAACGCTTCTGGTGCCGGTCAGCGCGATTGTGCTTGGCAGCATTTTTCTGCATGAGCAGCTCTCAGCCAGTGCACTTGTGGGAATGGCGATTATCGCCATTGGCCTCATCTGCATAGACGGGCGGATATTGTCGTGGGTTGCACGTTGAAATTTAACGCTGGACTTCCCTTTGAAGGATAGGGCAAGACAGTTTTGTAGTAATCGCCCGGCAAAATTCAATGAAACTTTCTGAATGCACCATCCTGTTCGTCCCCGGTTTTGGCGGCTCTGAGCCAGACCATTGGCAAACCCGCTGGGAGAAAAAGCTTTCAACCGCGTTCCGCGTTGAAATATCCGATTGGTATCAGGCCAAACGCGCCACTTGGGTGAATGCCATCGTCGCCGAGGTGGAAAAATCTGAAAAACCGGTGATTTTCGTGGCACATTCGCTGGGCTGCGCCGCAGTCGCTCACGCCGCGCAATTTTTCACAAAGCCGGTCAGAGGCGCATTTCTGGTTGGTTTTTCAGATTGGAACCAGCCGGAATTGCTTCCCGGCATTTCCCACGACTTCGCGCCCATCCCGCGCACCACTCTGCCCTTCCCCACAGCCCTTGTTGCCAGCCGCAACGATCCCTATTGCACCTATGAGGTGGCCGAAGATCACGCCAAAGCTTGGGGTGCCACTCTCATCGATGCGGGCGAAGCCGGGCACATCAATGTTGCGTCCGGCCATGGCCCGTGGCCTGAGGGATTGATGAGCTTTGCGGGCTGGATCAACAAACTTTAACCGCCATCGCGTCGCATTTACAGCGCCTTCCACCGGCGCGCGGCAGCCTTTGACTTTAGCCGCATTTTAGGCACACTACCCTCAAGAGCAGAGACAACATCTGTTCGCTATGGCGTAAAAGCCTCAGGGGGAAACATGGATATTGAACAACGCACTATGAGCAAAGTGACGTGGCGACTCGTGCCATTTTTAATGCTTTGCTATTTTATCGCCTATCTTGACCGCGTGAATGTCGGCTTCGCCGGTGCCAGCATGAGCAAAGACCTGGCCTTCACAGCCGAAGCTTTCGGCGGCGCTGCCGGAATTTTCTTCATAGCCTATTTCTTTTTTGAAGTTCCCAGCAATCTCGCGCTCAACAGGTTTGGAGCCAGAGTCTGGATTGCGCGTATCATGTTCACATGGGGGCTCATTTCCGGCGCACAGGCTTTTGTCACCGGTGAGCTCAGCTTCAACATTGTCCGTCTGTTGTTGGGCGTGGCGGAAGCGGGCTTCTTCCCCGGCATCATATTCTTCCTCACGCTGTGGTTCCCGTCGGCGTACAGGGCCCGCATTGTCGGCCTTTTCATGTTTGCGATACCAGTCTCCACCATCATCGGCGCGCCGATTTCCGGATTTATTCTCAACTTGGAAGGCGCAATGGGCCTGCATGGTTGGCAATGGATGTACATCATCGAAGCTTTTCCAGCTTTGATCATGACATTCGTTGTACTGGGCTATCTCACAAACCGCCCTGCTGAAGCCAAATGGCTAACCTCGGAAGAGAGCGGCTGGTTACAATCCCGCCTTGACGCCGAGCGCGCCAATCGCGAATCCATCGTCAAAATGTCGTGGCTGCAATCCATGCTCAATTGGCGCGTTGTTTTGCTGGGCTGCGTCTACATGGCTTTGAACATCCCGCAATATGGCTTGAGCTTCTTCCTGCCGCAAATTGTCAAAGCATTTGGCGTCACCAATGTTCAGGCCGGTTTCATCACCGCCCTGCCCTATATCGTTGGCGGCATTGGCATGATCACTTGGGGACGTCACTCTGACAAAACCGGTGAGCGCGTCTGGCATTGTATCATCCCTTTCCTCATGATGGTGATCGGGCTGGGTCTTGCCTCGCAAATTGACAATCCGACCGCAAAAATTGCGGTGCTATGTATTGCAGCGTGGGGCTTCTTTGCCATTTTGCCGGTGTTCTGGACATTGCCCACAGCTTTCTTGAGCGGCGCAGGCGCTGCGGCAGGCATCGCGGCGGTCAATTCCATCGGCAATTTGGGTGGATTTTTCGGACCCAAAGTCTTCGGCATTCTCAAAACCAGCACGGGCGGCGATACCGCCAGTCTGATTTTCCTCGCCTGTAGCGCGGTGGTCGGCATTGTACTGGTCTATTCGCTGGGCCATAATCCGGCGCTTGAAAAGCCGCTGACCCAACCCGCCGAATAAAAGCCTCCAAATAAAAACCTCAGAGTAAAAATGGGCCGCTTCAATACTGTTGAAGCGGCCCGTATTTTAGATTTTGACCCAACGATTTAGCTTGGCGGACTTGAACACGCCGTCAATCACCTTCATCTGGGCAACGCTGTCAGCAATCCCAAATTCAAACGTCGCTTCGCCGCGAATGGCTTTGGCAAAAGCATCTCCCTGCAACCCATATTGGTCGCACGCCGGTATCACTTCGGTGCGGATACCCTCCCCCGAAAGCCCGGCTCCCGTATCAATCAGAATTTTCATGCCCACATCCGGGATGGCATTGAACGGAATTTGCACCTCAATCCGGCCTTTGGTGCCGCAAATCTGCACACGCTGATACGGCACCAGCTGCGTCGAAACGCTAAACGTCAAATGCCGCTGCCCCGGGAATTCCATCAACGCGCTGGCCAGACGGTCCGTGCCAAACTTGGGATCCCGCTCAATCAGGCTCACCACCCGCTCGGGTTCAGAGCCAAAAATATAGCGCGCACTGACAATAGCGTAGCAGCCAATGTCATAGACGCCACCGCCGCCAATATCGGCTTGGTTGCGCACATTGTCGGCGTCGTCGTTAAAATACGAAAAAAATGTTTGGACGGAGCGCACATCGCCAATTTCACCGCTGCGGACAATCTCGCGCGCCCGCCGCCATTGCGGGTGATGCCGCACCATGAAGGCCTCGGCAGCAATCTTGCCATACTTTTTCTCGGCGGCCACCAGCTTCAAAGCTTCTTTGGCGTCGAGCCCAATCGGCTTTTCACACAGCACATGCTTGCCCGCTTTAAGCGCTGCAATCGACCACGGCACATGCAGGTGATTTGGCAGCGGATTGTAAACCGCCTCGATGTCTTTGTCGGCCAGCATAGCCTCGTAGGAGCCATAGGCCTTGGCAATGCCGAG
This sequence comes from Methylovirgula sp., assembly GCA_043784625.1. Lineage (GTDB taxonomy): Bacteria > Pseudomonadota > Alphaproteobacteria > Rhizobiales > Beijerinckiaceae > JANXSV01. The sequence continues at coordinate 10,446 of JAYVYB010000025.1, read as the reverse complement.
CTTTTTCGCCATCGCCTGTGCTGTCGGCAAATCGCGGGAGCAAATAGCGTCTATTTTGCAGAATTTGCTTTTCTGCATGGCGGGAATGACCTTTTCCCAGCCAATGCGTGCCGTAGAAATCACCCCGAATGAAACTGGTTTGGTCATGAGACGCCCTTTTGCAAATGAAGGCGCAGGTTGGCCTCAAAGCGGCATGCCAGTCAACAAAAAAGGCCGCCCTTGCGGACGGCCTTTCGAAAATCTATGTCACCAGACTTAGCGCGAATAATATTCGACAACCAGGTTTGGTTCCATCTGTACCGCATAAGGAACATCGGTCAGGCCCGGAACGCGGGTCATTTTTGCCGAAAGCTTGGCATGATCAATTTCAAAATAGTCAGGAACATCGCGTTCGGCCAAAGCAACGGCCTCGATCACAACTGCCAACTGACGTGAAGCTTCCTTCACTTCGACCAAATCGCCAACCTTAACCTGATAAGAGGCAATGTTGACCTTTTTGCCGTTAACCCGAACATGGCCGTGGTTCACGAACTGGCGCGCGGCAAACACTGTTGCCACAAACTTGGCGCGATAAACCACCGCGTCCAAACGGCGCTCAAGCAGGCCGATCAAGTTCGCGCCCGAATCGCCCTTCAGGCGCACAGCTTCGGCATAGTAGCCGCGGAACTGCTTCTCGGAGATATTGCCGTAGTAGCCCTTGAGCTTCTGCTTGGCTTTCAGCTGAGTACCAAAGTCCGAAGGCTTGCCCTTGCGGCGCTGGCCGTGCTGGCCCGGGCCGTATTCGCGCTTGTTAACCGGGCTCTTAGGACGACCCCAGATATTTTCGCCCATACGGCGATCAATTTTATACTTTGCATTTAGGCGCTTTGTCATCGTGCTCTCTTAGATTCAAGTTGAGGCACGCTCCCTCCTCTGCCCTCGTAACGAGGGCCGACAGACTGCTCACTCAAAGAAAAATCTCACAAGGAGAAAATCTCACGAAGAGGAAAAGTCCCGGGCGCGTTTGACCCATTCCCTTTTGGAAACAAGCCAACCCCGAGCTGCGCCTTGCGGCACATCAGGTGAGGAGTTGTGTAGCCGCGTGACAGCCATGTGTCAAGGCGCGTCGCCAAACGCAACCCTGCATTCCGCCACACCCTTAAAGCCGTATCCTGCCAAAACCGCCCAAAGCTGAGGCGAAGGGCTAGCGCCGCTGGTCAGCGCGAAATTAGCTGTCCCCAAGCCCGCGCTTGCCGGGAACCTTTCCTTTAACACGTGGTCGGCCCGCCGCGCGATGGCATTACCAGAGTCAATCCAGGTCACCGGCCACGGCGCAAGGCGCTTAAACGCCGCCAGCAACAGCGGATAATGCGTGCACGCCAGCACAATAACATCAGTGCGCCGCCCGTCCTGCGCCACAAAACACGGAGCAATTTCTGCCCAGATATCGGCATCATCCACGGCCTCGCCCTGCATAAAAGCCTCCGCGAGGCTGGCAAGCCGCTTTGAACCAACCAGCTCGACATCGCAATGCTCAGCAAATTGGCGCACCAAATCATGGGTGTAATCGCGCGCGACAGTGCCGGGCGTCGCCAGCACACTGAACAGGCCGCTTTGGGTTTGTTCTGCCGCGGGCTTGATTGCCGGGACGGTGCCAACAAACGGTACGTGCGGCCACGTCGCCCGCAACGGTCCCATCACCAGTGTAGAGGCCGTATTGCAGGCTATGACCACTGCATCCGGCTGAAACCGGGAAAGAGCCGTTTGCATCACCGCCCCAACCCGAGAAATCACCACATCCGCAGCGTGGCGGCCATATGGGAATGCTGCGTCGTCTGCCACATAGAGATAGTCCGCCTCCGGCCGCAGCCGTTGCAGTTCGCGGAACACCGTCAATCCGCCAAGGCCGGAATCGAACACCAGGATTTTTGGAACGGGGTTTGTTGACGAGGATGACACAGGCTTAGTTCCAAAGACGACTCATATACTCAAGCTATCGAAAAATCGCTAATAAGCTGAAAACGCAAAAAGCCCGGCACATGGCCGGGCTTTTGGTCCTAACCGCAAAGATTAGAATTTGTAAGCAACACCCAGCAACACTGCGTTCGAGCGCAGCTTTACGCGGTCTGCAACGTTGTTGGTTGTATCCACAAACGACTTGTGGCCGAGGTCGGTATAGCGATATTCCAGACGGGCAACGATGTTGTTGGTGATGGCGTAGTCAACACCGGCACCCAGAGTATAGCCTGTGTGGCTGCTGTTGTGTGACGCGAATGGTGCCAAGCCTGTGAAAGCATAGGTTGTTTTGGCATCGCCATAGGCGAAGCCGCCCGCAACGTAGAACAAGGCGCGGTCATACGCATAGCCCAAACGGCCGCGAATTGCGCCGTTGTAGGTCTGGCGGGTGGTGATGTCATAGTTACTGCCAACTGCATATTGGAAGTTGTTCACGCGTCCGCGATTACCCAAAACCGCGTTAATGTCAGTTTCAACACCCACAACAATGTTTCCGGCAAACTGGTAATTATACCCGGCATAAGCACCGAGCATGAAGCTCGTCCGCGATGTCGAATAGCCGCCGTTAATTCCGCCAACACCGGCAGCATTGGTAAACGGGCCGGAGATACGGTTCTGGATTCCGCCCAACTGGCCGCCAACATAAGCGCCTGTCCAGCTAAACGCGTATGGCGCTGGAGTTGGGGCCATGGTGACAGACTTTTTGCTGGGAAGATCAGCGGCAAATGCCGCAGTGCTCAAAGCCGCAAACGCTGCGGCCGTCATAAATACTTTTTTCATAGTCTAGGTTCTCCGAGGTCTTGAGGTGACCATTGGCCATCCTCGCTTCCTGTAAGTTACCCCCCCTGCTCAGAATATAGGTTAGTGAGCCAAAAAAGTCTGTATTATTTTAGCCACACCGCACATTTCAAAAGTGTCAAAAATATTCAGAGCCTGCCTTTTTTCAGCCACAACTATTCGTCGTTTAATTTAGCGTCATCACGTTTTCGTGATCCGTTCATTAGCCTCACAAGCGCGCCGCGAATGGTACGTATATCCTGTTCGGTAAGTTGCATTCTATGAAACATGTTACGCATGTTGCGTTTCATGACCGGTGCTTTGGGTAAAGGCCGATAATACCCGCGCTGTTCCAAAGCAGTTTCCAAAAACATGAACAGCGACGCCACCATATCGCGCGGCGCGGCAGGCGAAAACTGGGGATTGTCAAACGGCAGCGTCGCGCCCTTCGCCCGCTGCCATTCATATCCTGACAGCAAAACCGCTTGCGCAAGATTAAGGCTGGCGTAGGCAGGGTTCACCGGAAACGTAATCAGCGCATCGGCCATGGCCACCTCGTGATTCTCCAACCCCGTCCGCTCCGGTCCGAACATCAGCCCGTGCTTTTCGCCCGCCCCTATTCGCAACGCCATTTCCGGCATGGCAACATCCGGCAGCAGCACTCTTTTGTCTTGGCCGCGCTCGCGCGCCGTGGTGGCCCATACACAGTTGAGGTCGGCGATGGCGTCTTCAATTGTCTCAAAAAACCGCGCGCCTTCCAGGATATAAACCGCGCCCGAAGCTGCCTGCGATGCGCCCTTTTTGAGCGCGCGCGCCGAGCCAATCTCGCGCGGCGCAACCAGCCGCATATCCGAAAGGCCGAAGTTGGCCATTGCCCGCGCTGCCATGCCGATATTCACCGCCAATTGCGGCCGTACCAGCACCACAGCCGGCCCGCCTTCCGCCCGTAGGCCCGCCGCATTCGTCCCCGCACCAACCATAGAAAATTCCACTGTTTTCGCCTAAAGCGGCGCTTTGCCGCACCGCACTCAAGTGCTATAGCATCGTTCATTCCATATCAAACACGAGGCTCGTTTCATGCAAAAAATCAAGGTTGCCAATCCGGTTGTGGAACTCGACGGCGATGAAATGACCCGTATCATCTGGCATTATATCCGCGACAAGCTCATCCACCCCTATCTTGATATTGATTTGAAATATTATGATCTCTCGGTGGAAAACCGCGACGCGACGCGCGACCAGATTACTATTGATGCAGCCCACGCCATTGCCAAGTACGGCGCAGGCGTAAAATGCGCCACCATCACGCCGGACGAAGACCGCGTGAAAGAATTTAAGCTGCACGAAATGTGGAAGTCGCCAAACGGCACCATCCGCAACATTCTGGGCGGCGTGATTTTTCGCGAGCCGATTATCTGCAAAAACGTGCCACGTCTGGTGCCGGGCTGGACTCAGCCAATCGTCGTTGGCCGTCATGCCTTTGGCGATCAGTATAAAGCCACAGACTTCAAAATTCCTGGCAAGGGCCGCCTCACCATCAAGTTTGAGGGCGAAGATGGCACCGTGATCGAGAAGGAAGTGTTCAAGTTCCCCGGCGCTGGCGTCACCATGGCGATGTATAACCTTGACGATTCCATTCGCGATTTTGCGCGCGCCTCGATGAACTACGGTCTTTTGCGCAAATGGCCGGTATATCTATCAACCAAAAACACCATCTTGAAAGCCTATGACGGCCGCTTTAAAGATATTTTTGAAGAAATCTACCAAGCGGAATTCAAAGGCAAGTTCCAGGCAATCGGCATCACCTATGAACATCGCTTGATCGATGACATGGTGGCTTCGGCGCTGAAATGGTCCGGCGGCTATGTTTGGGCCTGTAAAAACTACGACGGCGACGTACAATCCGACACCGTAGCGCAGGGCTTTGGTTCGCTCGGCCTGATGACCTCGGTTTTGATGACACCAGATGGCAAAATTGTCGAAGCCGAAGCTGCGCATGGCACGGTCACCCGCCACTATCGTCAGCACCAAAAGGGGCAGGAAACTTCAACCAACTCGATCGCGTCAATCTATGCGTGGACAGGCGGCCTGCTGCATCGTGCCAAGCTCGACAACAACGACGCCCTGTCAAAGTTTGCCATGACCTTGCAAAAGGTCTGTGTCGATACAGTCGAGTCCGGCTTCATGACCAAGGATTTGGCATTGCTGGTTGGCCCCGAGCAAAAGTGGCTCTCGACCACCGGTTTCTTGGACAAGATCAATGAAAACCTATCGTTGGCGATGACCGCGTAAATCAAACTCGCAATTTGGCGGCGGGATCAAACCCGCCGCCAAAGCGCACAGCCACACCGCTTTGAACCTAGACTTTTTCGCCCTCACCGCCCGCAGGATGGGCCTCGGTAATTTCAGAGGGCAAAATATCGCCGCCGCTTTGGGCCTGAAACTCAACCCTGTCCGCCACAACCTGTTCAATACGGCGGCCAAGCTCCGGGTTCCGTTCTGTTAGAATCGCCAGATCACCGGCATCCAAAATCAATAATTTCGTCGGTTCCACCGCCCGCACCGAGGCCGTACGGCGTGTTTTATGAATAATGGCGATTTCTCCGAAAAACTGCCCCTCCCCCAACCGCACTTTGGATTTTGGCAGTTCCACCTCGACCCGCCCGGACGCGATGAAATACATCGAGTGGGCGTGCTCCCCCCGCCGCACAATCAACGTGCCGGCAGGAACAGTCTGCGCCCGTAAACAGCGCATAATTTCGGCGATATCTGTGGCATCCAGCTCCGAAAACAGCGGCACGCGCGCCACCATGCCCCAGGTCACCACAAATTCCCGTCGATGGATTTCATCTGCAAACGCAGTGGCGATAATGCCAACCGGCAGCGCCAGCATCATCAGCCCCATCACCATCGTAACACCGGCAATCATCCGCCCGGCCAAAGTAACCGGGACCACGTCGCCATAGCCGACCGTCGTGAGCGTAACGATGGCCCACCACATTGCATCGGGAATTGAGCCAAACTTATCCGGCTGGGTGTCATGTTCGGCCAAATGCATCGCCGATGCCGTCACCAACACCAAACCAAACAAAATAATGGCGGACGCGAACAGTGCTTTACGCTCCGCCTGCAGGGCCGCCACCAAAGAGCGCATCCCCGGCGAATATCGCGCCAGCTTAAAAAACCGCAGCAGCCGAAGCAGCAGCAAAACCCGCAAATCCGCCGGCACAAAAAACGCCAGATAAATCGGCGCAATCGACACCAAATCAATCAAAGCCGAAGGCGAGGTTACAAATGCCCAGCGTGCCTTCAAATCACCCTTGCCTGAATAAGGCGTGTGGTCGGGCGCGCTCCACAGCCGCAATAAATACTCTGCGGTGAACACCACCACAGCAACCGTTTCGACGACAACAAACCAACCGCCATAAACGGCTTGCAGCCTCGGAACCGATTCTAACACAACCGCGGCAACACTCACGATCACCAAAGCCACCAATATCCGGTGAACCAAAGTTGTGGCGCGGTCAGACGCAATTGCACTGTCGAGCGTATGGTGAACGCGTCGCCGCAGCCTTGCCCATCGGGCGCGACGGCGACGCTCCATCATTGCCCCCCGATTTTGGCCCGTAAAGCCGCCTCGATTGCGTCCAGCGCCGCCTGAGCGTTTGCCCCGTCAGGCCCGCCTGCCTGCGCCATGTCCGGACGTCCGCCGCCGCCTTTTCCGCCCAATGGAGCCGCGCCAATCCGGACCAGATCAACAGCGCTGAATTGATCCGACAAATCAGCGGTCACGCCCACCACAAGGCCTGCCTTATGATCTTCCGAGACGTTGACAAACGCCACAATGCCGGAGCCGATCTGGGCTTTTGCCTCGTCAATCAGCGCTTTCATGTCCTTCATATCAACGCCTGAGATCAGCTTTGGCATGAACTTGATCGCGCCGATTTGCACCTCGGCGCTGCCGCCCGCACCGCCGGACATGGCGAGCTTTTTCCGCGCCTCAGCCAATTCACGTTCAAGTTTCTTACGTTCATCAAGCAGAGCCGTCAGACGTTCCGCCGCCTTATCGATCGGGGTTTTCAGCAATCCCGCGATTTCGTGCAGTTTGCGGGATTGCTCTGCAAGATGCAGCCGCGCTTCAGATCCGGTTTTGGCCTCCAAGCGCCGCACGCCGGACGCCACCGGCCCGTCAGCGACAATTGTTACCAGTCCGATATCGCCAAGACGCTGCACATGCGTGCCGCCACAAAGTTCGACCGAATAGGTGTTCGGTAGACCGGATTGAGGGTCGTTTCGGCCCATGCTTACCACCCGGACTTCATCACCATATTTCTCGCCAAACAGCGCCCGGGCCCCCGATTCCACAGCCGCCTTCTGATCCATGAGCCGCGTAACCACTGGGTCATTTTGCAAAATAACACGGTTTGAAATGGCCTCGACCTGTGCGATTTCCGCATCACTCATTGATTTGGTGTGCGAAAAATCGAAACGCAGTCGTTCTGGCGAAACCGACGAGCCTTTTTGCGCAACATGATCCCCCAACACCTGCCGGAGCGCCTCATGCAGCACATGCGTCGCCGAGTGGTTTGAACGGATGCGTGAGCGCCGGTCGCTATCAACAACCAGCTCAAGCGCCTGCCCCTCTACCAGAGCGCCCTCTTCAACCACGCCCTCATGCACAAACACGTCACCCAGTTTTTTCAAAGTGTTGGTCACACGGAACCGGACACCCGCACTGTGCAGAATGCCGGTATCTCCCACTTGCCCGCCGGATTCGGCATAAAATGGCGTTTGGTTGAGCACAACCTGACCTTTTTCACCGGTGCCAAGGCGGCTCACCACCGCGCCATCCTTGACCAAAGCGGAAACCACGCCCTCGGCCATTTCAGTTTCATAACCCAAAAACTCGGTTGCTCCGGCCTTCTCTTTCACCCCGAACCACACCGTTTCAGTCGCGGCCTCGCCCGAGCCGGACCACGCCTTGCGGGCGGCCTCTTTTTGCAATCGCATAGAGGCGGCAAAGCCATCGGTGTCCACGCTGATGTCACGGGCCCGCAACGCGTCCTGGGTCAGGTCCAGCGGAAAACCATAGGTGTCATACAGTTTGAAAGCCACGTCGCCGGCCAACGCTTGGCCTGAGCGCAAATCGCGGCTTTCTTCGTCGAGAATTGCCAGACCCCGAACCAGTGTGGTGCGGAACCGCGTCTCTTCAAGCTTTAGCGTTTCGGAGATCAAGGCTTCGGTGCGGATCAACTCCGGATAGGCCTGCCCCATTTCACGCACAAGCGCCGGAACCAAGCGCCACATCAACGGCTCTTTGCAACCGATCAACTGGGCATGACGCATCGCCCGGCGCATGATACGCCGCAAAACATAGCCGCGCCCTTCGTTTGAAGGCAAAACACCATCGGCCACCAAAAAGCAGCAGGCGCGCAAATGATCGGCAATCACCCGGTGCGAAACCTGATGCGGACCATCGGCCGGAACGCCGGACGCTTCTGCGCTGGCACGAATCAGCGCGCGCATCATGTCCGTGGCATAGTTGTCGTGCGTCCCTTGCAACACCGCGGAAATGCGCTCCAACCCCATGCCCGTATCGATGGACGGCTTGGGCAAGCTGACGCGTTCCCCGCCCAGCATGGTTTCAAATTGCATGAACACCAAGTTCCAGATTTCGATAAACCGGTCGCCGTCCTCATCCGGGGAGCCGGGAGGCCCGCCGGGAATATGATCGCCGTGGTCGTAGAATATCTCGGAACACGGCCCGCAAGGCCCGGTGTCGCCCATCATCCAGAAATTGTCTGATGTCGGAATGCGAATAATGCGCCGCTCGGGCAACCCGGCAATTTTCTGCCAGAAATTAAAAGCATCGTCGTCGGTGTGATAGACCGTTACAAGCAGCTTGTTTTTGTTCAGGCCATAAACTTTAGTGATCAGGTTCCAAGCCAGCTCGATGGCCTGCGGCTTAAAATAATCACCAAACGAAAAATTACCCAACATTTCGAAAAATGTGTGGTGGCGCGCGGTATAGCCGACATTATCAAGATCATTGTGCTTACCACCGGCCCGCACACATTTTTGGGCGGTGACCGCGCGTGAATAGGGACGCTTTTCCGCGCCGGTGAACACGTTTTTAAACTGCACCATGCCAGCGTTGGTGAACATCAACGTGGGGTCATTTCGCGGCACAAGCGAGCTGGACGGAACGATTTCATGACCATTTTTGGCAAAATAATCCAGAAAAGTTGCCCGAATTTCATTAACGCTGTTCATATCATCAACTCATCTGTTCGGCACGCACGTGTCAAAGCGGCTTGTGCTTTGGCTTCAAGCATATTTGTGCATAAAAAAGGTCCGGGGAACCCCCCGAACCTGTTTAAACTGGCCACTTTGCCATGTCGAGTGATGAACGCAGCTAGTTTACGCTTCGCCACCCTCTTCCACAGTCGATGGATCAATATTGTCCAAAATACGTTCGGCAATCAGGCCGGAGTTTTCACGGATGGACCGCTCAATCTTCGCGGCCGCCTCCGGATTAGCCTTCAAGAACGCCTTGGCATTCTCGCGGCCTTGCCCCAAGCGCTGGCTGTCATAGGAGAACCAAGCCCCGGACTTTTCAACCACACCGGCCTTCACCCCTAGATCAACAAGTTCGCCGTTCTTCGAAATGCCTTCGCCATACATAATATCGAATTCCACCTGCTTGAACGGCGGCGCGACCTTATTCTTTACCACCTTGACGCGGGTTTGGTTGCCGACGACCTCTTCACGATCTTTGATGGCGCCAATGCGACGGATGTCGAGCCGCACGGATGCATAAAACTTCAGCGCATTGCCGCCGGTTGTCGTTTCAGGAGAGCCATACATCACACCAATCTTCATACGAATCTGGTTGATGAAGATAACCATGGTATTTGAACGGGAAATGGAAGCTGTGAGCTTGCGCAAGGCCTGGCTCATCAAACGCGCTTGCAAACCGGGCTGAACGTCGCCCATTTCGCCTTCGATTTCAGCGCGCGGCGTCAAAGCTGCAACAGAATCGATCACCAAAACATCAACGGCACCGGAACGCACCAGCGTATCGGTAATTTCAAGCGCCTGCTCGCCTGTATCCGGCTGCGAGATCAGCAAGTCTTCAAGATTGACACCCAATTTGCGCGCATAAACCGGATCCAGCGCATGCTCGGCGTCAACAAAGGCACAAACGCCGCCCTTGCGTTGTGCTTCGGCGATCACATGCAACGTCAAAGTGGTTTTGCCTGAGGATTCCGGGCCGTAGATTTCAATGACACGCCCGCGCGGCAGGCCGCCCACGCCCAAGGCAATATCCAAGCCGATAGACCCGGTCGAAATGGTCTCAATTTCCACGGCTTTTTGATTTTTACCCAGCCGCATAATTGAACCTTTGCCGAAGGCGCGTTCAATTTGTGACAATGCGGCGTCAAGTGCTTTGGTTTTATCCACGGACGTTCCTTCAACAAGGCGAAGATTCGCTTGGGTCATTTACACGTTCCTTTTGACACGAGAGTTGCGCGGCGCGCAACGATTCGCTGCAAGGCACTGGCAGATGGCGTATTTTCTTGTGAAGAGCGTCGGCGCCCCCTGCCAGTGCCTTGCAGCACATTTAATGTATCTCTTTTGTTCTTTTCCGCAAGTTCTTTTTTTGTTCTTTCG
>JAYVYB010000024.1:0-20919 GCA_043784625.1 Methylovirgula sp. | reverse complement strand
GAAGCGACCCTCGACCTGTTCAAGGCCGCTTTTGCCGCCAAAACCCCAAGTGAACTTGTCGAATTGCAGATGGCCCACGCCCGCAAGCAATTGGAAGTTTTCAGCGTTCAGGCCAAGGACTTTTCGTCTGCCGCCAGCAAGATTGCTGAAGATGCCACAAAGCCTTTGAAAGCAAAGATTGAGAAGGCTCTTGCAGCCTAACGATCTGCTTTCGCAGATTAGAGTTTGCTGTTACCGGCGTATTTAAGGTGACAGTTAAGCGGGCCCCGCTCTCTCCCTGGCGGGGTCCGTTTTTGTTTCAAGGTGCAATTAGCGCTTGCAAAACGGCGGTTTTGCTTTTAGTTCTGCGCTCGTACCCGATGGCGCTGCGCGCTGCGGTGTTTAAATTTGTGCAGCCATAGCTCAGTTGGTTAGAGCGCTAGATTGTGGATCTAGAGGTCCCCCGTTCGAGCCGGGGTGGTTGTACCATTCTTACATTTGTCTCACTGCTAAATCGAACAATGCTTTAATCGCCGGGACCGCGCATCAGGGCATAGATCAGCATAACCATAACCAGCGAACCGATCAGGCTGAAAAGCGACACAAGCGCCTGATTTTTTTGAGCTTTCTGCCGCTGCACCATTTCATCGCGCCGCACAGTGTAGGTTTTGGTGGAGTTCGACAGCCGAAAAACGCCCTCGCCTAGGTCGTTGATGCGATCAAATTCGTAGATAGCGCCGTCCACAGTTTCATCAGGAAACTTGTTACCGAGATAATCTGTGACCTCATTGACCCCGAACATGCCAAACAGAAAAATGGCGGCGCACAAAATCAGGCCAATAACAAATATCTTGAATGACGTGAGCAAAACCACTGCCATAAACAGCGCAAATAATATGAGATACACGGTCGGCCCCCAAAACACGAAAGTACCGCATTTTTGGGCCTCAAGTATCCATTTTTCCGACCAAATGGAAAGTTTTTATTTGTTGCGACCTTCCGCCGCGATTATTTGCCGCCAATTCCAAAAGAATAGGTCATGCCTGCCCCTATCGAAAATTGGTTGCGGTTGCCATTTTCAACCAACGGGCTTTTGCTAGCCGACCCGGCAAGGCGGTCATAATGTTGATACAGTGTGCCGGTCCAGCTTGGATTAAGTTTGTAAGACTGCGCCAAGCCAACGCCGACCGATTTCAACCCGCCGCGTGGATTGTAAGCCACATATCCTGAGGTGAGCGCCTCTGCCGGTGTCACGCCAAAGCGCGATTGCATCTGCGTCCGGTCTGCCAGCGCCACGCGCGGACCGCCGGAAAGTGTCAGCTCGCCAAATTGCTCAACCCAATCCGCCGAGAGATTTGCGGTGAAACCATCAGTTTGGCGAAAACCGTGAGACAGCTCGATCCGGGTGCGAAAGCGGTTTGAAATCGGCCAAAATTCAGCAAAAAGTCCGGAATTGATGGTCCATGGAACATCTTTTAAGCCAGCAAGGCGCGGGCTATCGGCACTGTAGCGCCCGCCGTCAAAGCCGAATGTCGCGCCGAATTTAACGGCGGCGGACTGATAGGCCGTTAAATCTACGCCGTCTTCCGGCGCGTGAAATTGCGGCGTGTCTCCGGGTTTTGACCATGTAAGCGAGGGGGTAAAGCCAGGCCGAATACCGCTTGCGCCCGGGTAGGCCGGAGACATGGTCGCCGTTCCGCCGAGTGTTATGATCCACTCAGAGGCGGGCGTTTGGCTCATCAGGCTGTCGGCGGCCGTTGCCGGAACAATGGCGCAGCAACCTGTGAAGACACATAAACTGGCAAAGCGACGCAAAGATTCATCCTGATATAATCGTTGAACCCCGAATTTGGTACGTATGTAAACGGGCGAAATTGCGGCACAGGCAATTTTTGCTGTTGCTAACTGTTTGCGTAACGGCGAACGCCTATCGTTAGGATATTCGGGGCTGGATTACGGCTCATGACAAAAAGACTTTATCTGGCTGAACAGCCCGGAGCCTTATAAGTTTCTGACTAGACGCTGATCATCTTCGAGCGCATTGCGCTCCGATAAACAGGCAATAAAGCGATCCGTTTCAAAATAATCCAGCTGATAGCTTGCGGCATTGGCGTGGTTGCGCGCCGTATGTCCGATAACTTCCAAAAGCCCCGGCTCGACCAACAGCCCCTGCCCCTCCAGCTTGAGGCAGGCCTCTTTGCCTGTCCAGATTTTTAAAAAAGCGTGATGTTGGGCGGATTTCTCGCGCGTCTTGCTGTCCAAACTTTCCAACAGAGCTTTTTCATGCGCGTGCAAAATGTTCCAAGCCGGTTCGAAATGCGGGAGCAACAGCTCCAAATCAACGCCAACAGGTGCGCGCGCCACTGCGATGGCTGAAACGCCGCCTCGGCTGGCATGAGAGAGGAAAAGCGAACCCGGCTGATCATTTGCGAAAAATCGCAACGCGCCCGCTTGCGTCGATCCTATTTTCAGACCGGCTTCACCAAAAACAATTTCGGCCATCTTCAACGCCAAAGCACGCCGGTGCGCGCGCTGTTCAAACTCCGAGCCGCTAAGAGGCGTCAGCAAAACGCAGGGGCCGACTGAGGCTGCGCTTAACTCATTGAGATGATGAACCCATGTCACCATCACACGGTGCCCATTGCGCGCCATTCAAGTTTGGTCTTGATGCGCTTCATCAATTGATCGCGCACAGCACGGTAGGCTTCCAGCGTTTGCTCGCGGGAGCCGCCCATATCGGAGGGATCAAGCGTTGGCCAATATTCCACATCAACCGCCATTGTGCGGGTAAATTCCAGCGCGCGGTGATGAGCTTCGGGCGAAAGGGTGATGATCAAATCGAACGACGAGTCTTCCAAAAATTCGAACGTATGGGGTTTGTGCTTCGAGATATCGAGGCCGATTTCGTCCATAACCGAAACTGCGAAGGGGTCGAGCGGGCTTGGCCGCACACCTGCCGAAGCCACATAAACGTCGCGGCCGAACAAATATTTGGCGAGCCCTTCCGCCATCGGAGAGCGCAATGCATTGTGAGAACAGGCGAATAACACTGCTTGGGGCCGTCCGCGCGCCAGACCGGGCTCCACGCTTTAAGCTTTCCAGTGCAAGGCTGTTACCAGCGTAAACAAGCGCCGCGCTGTGTTAAAATCCACATCTATTTTCCCTGCCAAACGTTCGGCGAGGATTTGTGCTCCCTCATTGTGCAGACCGCGACGGCCCATATCAATCGCTTCGATTTGTGACGGGCTGGCCGTGCGTATCGCCGAATAATAGCTTTCGCAGACGAAAAAGTAGTCTTTCAAAATCCGTCGGAACGGCGACAGGGAAAGAATGTGGGTTACAACTTCGGTGTCCGCATCTTCGGCAGTTGTTGTCTCGCTGATTTTAAAAACCAACTTGGCCTCGTGCATCCCGATGATGAGGGCGTAAGGGCCGCCATCGTGGCCGTTGACCCCGAAAGTATTTTCTTCGATCAAATCATAGAGCGCTGTAACGCGCTCATGTTCCTGATCAGGTGTGCCGCGCGCTATAGACGCTTGATCCAGCGTTGCAGCCACCAATCGACGGCGTTGCAGCTGATCCAGATTGGGCGGCGCTAGGTGCATGGTTCAATCCAGATTCAAGCGAATAGCAACCGAGCGGGCGTGGCCATCGAGACTTTCCGCCTTGCCCAACGCAATTGCGGCGGGTGCCAGCTTGCGCAGACTTTCCGGGCTGCACTTTAAAAGCGAGGTACGCTTCATAAAATCGAGGACGCCAAGGCCAGAAGAAAACCGCGCGGACCGCGCCGTGGGCAACACATGATTTGAACCGCCAACATAATCGCCGATTGCCTCCGGCGTGTGGCCGCCCAGAAATATCGCACCTGCATTGCGGATGTTTACCGAAAGCGTGTCGGCATCTTCCGCCATAATTTCAAGATGTTCTGGCGCAATGCGATCCACCAACGCTATGGCGTTTTGCAAGGATGGAACCACAATAACAGCGCCATAGTCCGCCCAGCTCACCCCCGCGATTGCGGCGCGCGGCAAAGTTTTGAGCTGACGCTCAACAGCGCTGATCACTGCCCTGCCCAGCGCGGCATCATCGGTCATCAGCAGACTCTGCGCAGCCACATCGTGTTCAGCTTGCGCCAGCAAATCTGCGGCGATCCAATCCGGATTGGCGGATTTATCGGCCATGATCAGCACTTCAGAGGGCCCGGCAATCATGTCGATGCCGACTGTGCCAAACACGCGGCGCTTGGCAGCCGCGACAAAGGCATTGCCGGGCCCGACGATTTTAGCGACCGGCTTGATGGTTTTGGTGCCATAAGCCAGCGCGGCGACAGCCTGCGCACCGCCAATGCGATAAATCTCGTCCACACCGGCCAGATGCGCCGCCGCCAGCACCAATGGGTTGACAATGCCGTCCGGCGTTGGAACCACCATCACGATGCGTGGGCACCCCGCCACCTTGGCAGGGATTGCGTTCATCAAAACACTGGACGGATAGCTCGCCGTACCGCCCGGCACATAAAGCCCGACCGCTTCAATAGCGCTCCAACGCCAGCCAAGCTCCACGCCCAGCTCGTCAGTAAAAAGGTGATCTTGTGGCTTTTGGCGTTGATGAAACGCCAAAATGCGGGATTTTGCCACATTGAGTGCGTCAAGCGCAGATGGAGGGCTGGCTTTGACCGCCGCATCTATCTCTTCCTGCGTAAAGCGCAGGTGGTCGGCTGTAATCGAAAAACGATCGAATTTTTGTGTGTAATCCACCAAAGCAGCATCGCCGCGCGCGATAACCTCGGCGATGATCCCCTTAACAATTACATCGACATCTTCTGAGACTTCGCGTTTCTGCGCCAAAAGCGCGGTAAATGCTGATTCAAAATCATCCGAGCCATATTCAAGCCACTGCGGCAAAACAAATCTCCCTAATTTCCAAACTCGGTCTCGCCTTTAAGGCTTGCAAGCGGGCCGTTTGGCACATCCCAACGCCGGTCCATATCACGCAATTGCGCATCGATACATTCCACCTCAAGCCGAATGGCACTGCCATTAGCAAAGGTGAGTGTGAGCGAGCCGGAAGGCGCGCCCGCCGCTTTGAATGTTATAGCGCGCAAAGTCAGAGGCTCAAGCGTTCCGCGCGTAATGTTTTGCGTGGCGACGGATGTGACGTGGTCAAAATGCAACCCGGTCTCGACCCGCTGATGCACTTCGTGAACGGCCGCTTGCCAGTCGTAACGGGCCAGAACCATAACGAAGCGCTTTTCGGATGCGCTGTAGGTCATGTCGGTCGGGCGCAGTTCCGCGTCCTGCACATGAGCGGACAGGACGCTGAGATCTTCAGTGTCGAAAGCGACGAGCTTTAGGGGCGCAGAAAATTCAACCATGGCTTATCATAGCGCCGCTTGAGCCAGCTTGCCACAGCAAACACCAAAAAGGGCCGGACAAGCCGACCCTAAAAAATTTCATGTAGGCAAAATGTGTGGCGCTAATGCACCGTGGGTGGCGCGCTCGTGGCTCGGAGGCGCTCAATTTCATCTTTTAAGAGCAATTTTTTGCGTTTTAACTCGGCTAGTTTTAATTCGCTTGTGGCAGGGTGAATTTTCTCGCTTTGGATTTCTTTTTCCAGTGCCTGATGGCGACGTTCCAGTTCCGACAAATGCGACTGCATAGACATGCATACACTCCTTGGTTGTACCGAAGAACGACAAAAATATGACATGGAAAACGAGTCGCGCCAAGACACTTTTTGTAACCGGGCGCGCGGCGGACGCGTCTAGGTAAAAGGTTCGTTAATCAATTAAATTCAAATTTGCGGCGGCTTGACTTTGCAGCACTTGCGCAAGCTGTTACAAAGAAACAGTAATACTGCGGCGCTGATTTGGCGGCACAGACGCTGTTTGCGTGTCGCAATGCTTCGACGATTGGTCACGAATTATGAGTGGACTCGATGATTTTCTGGACGATCGCACTCAAATACAGGCCGAAGTTGAAGATTTAAAGCTCAAGCACCGCTCCTTGGAGTTGGAAGTTCAAAATCTGGAGGCTGCCGCCCTCCCGGACCGGCTGGCCTTACAACGCATAAAGAAACAGAAACTTGCGATTAAAGACCGGCTGTCCTATCTCGAAGATGCGCTCACGCCTGACATCATTGCTTAGAACCGGCATAACGGTTGCTTAAATTTGAAAGACGAGGGGAACTCGCCGCTTTGACCCAGATATCCGCTTCAGCCAACCCGCCGGAAATTGCCATAATCATGGGAAGTCAGTCCGATTGGCCAACATTGCGCCACGCGGCAGACACGTTGACCGCACTGGCGATCCCGTTTGATGCCCGCATTGTTTCGGCGCACCGCACGCCTGACCGCATGGTTCACTTTGCCAAAAGTGCCAAGGCTGAAGGCTTTAAAATCATTATTGCCGGTGCGGGCGGCGCGGCGCATCTGCCCGGCATGGTCGCCAGCATGACGCCATTGCCGGTTTTGGGCGTACCCATTGAGAGCAAGGCGCTCTCGGGCATGGATTCGCTGTATTCTATCGTGCAGATGCCGGGAGGGGTTCCGGTGGGAACTTTAGCTATTGGTAAAGCGGGAGCTATTAACGCCGCGCTTTTAGCCGCGAGCATCCTCGCTTTGCACGACACCGCTCTGGCAGCCCGGCTGGAGGCTTGGCGCGCGGCACAAACCTCCAGCGTTGCTGAAAAGCCGAAAGACGAGATATGAGCGTTTTGAACGGGTCGCTGATTACACCGGGTGCGACGATTGGTATTTTAGGCGGCGGGCAGCTTGGCCGGATGTTGGCTATGGCTGCGGCACAGCTTGGCCTGAAATCGCATATTTATGCGCCGGAAGCGGACAGTCCGGCGTTTGATGTTGCGACGCGCCATACGCTTGGAGCCTATGATGATGTCCCTGCCCTGCAGGCCTTTGCCGCCCAGGTGGATTGCATTACCTATGAGTTTGAGAACATTCCCAGCGAGACTGTGGCGGCGCTGGAACATCTGCGCCCGGTTTATCCCGATCGAGTTGCGCTGACCACTTCGCAAGACCGGCTGAGCGAAAAAACCTTTCTCAATGCCTTGGGTATCGCGACTGCACCTTTCGTTGATGTGGAGGACGCCGGGGCGCTGGCCAGAGCCGTGGCGCAGATTGGCCGGCCGGCAATCCTGAAAACACGCCGGTTCGGTTATGACGGCAAGGGCCAGGCTGTGGTGCGCGAATCGGCGGATTTGGCAGCGGTTTATCGCTCATTGGGCGGCTTGCCGTGCATTTTGGAAGGCATCGTGCGCTTTACCCGCGAGGTTTCAGTCATCGCGGCGCGGAGCAACAATGGTCAATTTGCCGCCTATGACGTCTGCGAAAACGCGCACAGCCAGCACATCCTGTCAAAAACTACCGTTCCGGCACAAATTTCCGCAGGCGCGGCAACACATGCATTGGAAATTACTGAAAGAATTGCGCGGGCGCTCAACTATGTCGGCGTGTTTGCGGTCGAGATGTTCGTAACCAAGGACGCCAAGGGATTTGAAAGCCTGATCGTCAATGAAATGGCGCCGCGCGTCCACAATTCGGGGCATTGGACCCTTGATGGCGCAGTAACATCGCAATTTGAACAACATATCCGCGCCATTTGCGGTTGGCCATTGGGTTCCACCCGCCGCCACGGACGCATAGAGATGCAAAACCTCATCGGCTCTGAAGCGGATAACTGGCACGAAATTCTGGCTGAAGGCCACGCGTCATTGCGGCTTTATGGCAAACGCGAGTCGCGGCCCGGACGAAAGATGGGGCACGTGACTCGGGTTTTTGCGGAAAACTGACCCTTCCCACCGTCAAATATCTGTCAAATGTCTGGACATTGACGTTTGGCTCTGCTATCCGATCTGGCAACGGAAGGGCGCGCCGTTCGCGCCTTCGATTTTCTTTTGCAAAATCGGTGTCTTTGAAACTTTTGCCTTGCCCGTAACGGGTAAGCTTAAAATAGGATTTTGTGCGTGCAAGTTCTCGTCCGCGACAACAATGTTGATCAGGCTCTCAAGGCCCTTAAAAAGAAGATGCAGCGCGAAGGCATCTTCCGCGAAATGAAGCTGCGCGACCACTACGAGAAGCCATCTGAAAAGAAGGCTCGCGAGAAGGCTGAAGCCGTGCGCCGCGCCCGCAAGTTGACCCGCAAAAAGTTGCAGCGCGAAGGTTTGCTGCCTTCCAAGCCTAAGGTCGAGATGACCCGCGGCCCGCGCGCTTAAGACTTACGATACGGCGCATATTTTGCCCGATAAGACATTGCAGACGCCCCGGGGCAACCCGCTGGGCGTCTTATCTATGCGGACGCAGGGCGCAGGATAAGATGCGCTGGATCTGGAAAGTTTTAATCTGGAACCCGGCCGCGTAAGATTTTCGCGCCAAACCGGAACACTTGTTTCATCAGCGCGTTTAAGTGTACAATATTGTATATTTACAGCATCGAGGCGGACGCGCGCAGATGCACTCCATTCTTTAAAGCAGGTTGCACATGGCAGAAAAGCAGTTGGCAAAAAAGCATTTTTCCCTTGTTCCGGCCAGTTTGGTGATCGGCCTGGGGCTGCTTGTTTCTGCTTGTGAAACCACGCAAACGTTGGTGCCGCGTGATGCCGGCGTTGCGGCGCTGGAAACCGACAGCGGGGCTGCCAGCTCGGTGAATATTGCTTCGCTCAGTGAGCTGATCGCCAAAAATCCGAACGATGCCGGTGCCTACAATACGCGCGGCACCGCCTATGCCAAGGGCGGCAATTATAAGAACGCCATTGCTGATTTTTCGCAGGCGGTGAAGCTCAATCCCGGTTTGGCTTCGGCCTATACCAATCGCGGCCTCGCCTATCGCCAGATTCAGCGCGATGATGCGGCGCTGGCCGATTTTAACTCCGCCATTTCCGCAAACCCGAATCATGCTGCAGCCTATCTTGGCCGCGCCAACCTGTTGCGCTCTAACGGTAGCTTTGATGAGGCGCTGAGCGACCTTAATCAGGCGATCCGGCTTAATCCTGAAGCCGCCCAAGCTTTTCACGCGCGCGGCCTGATCTATCAGCGTCAGGGCAATCACGCCCTCGCAATCACCGATTTTGATAACGCGATTGACCGCGACCCGTTTGCGGCAGCGCCCTATCAGGCGCGCGGCCAGAGCCTTTTGGCGCAAGGCAAATATGACAAGGCAATCGAAGACTTTAACGCGGCGCTGAACGTTGACAATCGCTTGGGCGAAGCATGGGCCGGACTTGGCCTTGCATATGAAAAGCAAAACAATCGCGCCAAAGCTCTTGAGTCCTATCAGCGTGCGCTAACCGTCGAGCCGGGAAATGCCACGGCTTCCGCTGGCTTGCAGCGCGTTCGCGCTTAAGGTCTCTAGGCTGAAGTAATGCCTCTTTGGGTACTAGATTTGGTTTTACCGATCTTGTAGAGCTTTAAGCTATGCCTGACGTAAGGTGCATATCTTGAGGGGGAATTTAATGAACAAGTCTCTGTCGGCCACGACACTTTTGCCAATTGCCGCGCCACCGGTTGAAGCGCTGGTACAGGACTCCGCATCGCGTTGGCTGATTGCGGTCGCTCTTGGCTCCGCCTCATTGGCGGTTTCGGCTCAGCTGTCGATCCCCATGGTTCCGGTGCCGATGACCATGCAAACCTATGTGGTGATCATGTTGGGTGCCCTTTGTGGCTGGCGTCTGGCAGCATTGACCGTGCTGGCCTATCTGCTTGAAGGTGCTGCCGGACTGCCGGTGTTCTCGGACGGCCATGCGGGCTTTGGCTGGCTGATGGGCCGAACTGGCGGTTATCTGTTTGGATACCTTGCTGCCGCAGCGTTTATCGGATTTCTGGCTGATAGCGGCTGGAATAATGTTTGGTGGAAGCTGGCGCTGTCACTCGCCATCGGCCATGGCATTGTGTTTGCGTTTGGTGTGCCGTGGTTGGCGGTGTTTTTGGGCTGGGACAAGGCGATTGTTTTTGGTTTGACACCGTTCCTGATCGGCACTGTCTTGAAAACAGCTTTGGCGTTCTTCTCGGTGTATGGCGTGCGCACGTTTGCTAAAGCTGCATAAACCAACTTAACGTCTCAGGTGATATCTTTCGCGCCTCTTCGAGGCTATAAGGCGGGGCAATGGTCCCGCCTTTATTGTGAGCTACGCCCCGCCATGGGTTTGGCAAATTCTGCGGCCTTCCAAGCCACTTTGCCGGCTTCGCGCCAGCCATATCCCTCACCTTGGCAGTCACTCCAAGCACGCCCGCTCTTGACGCCTTGGGACACGCTGCGAAGGCATGCAAGCGGGTACCAGCCCCGCGGCTTGAACCTCGCCCTCGACACCTCGGCAGCAAAACCAAAGCCACCGCGCGAAGTTGCGCAAACTCAGAGCAAAATAAAAGCCTCTGCAAATGACGGCAGAGGCTTTGCTTAATTCGCGGAAAATGTACGCTTAGTGCGCCAATGCCTTATTGATGTTCTCAACCATTTTCTTGGCGTCAGCAAACAGCATCATCGTATTGTCCTTGAAGAACAATTCGTTCTCGACTCCGGCATAACCCGCAGCCATGCCGCGCTTGATGAAGAGAACGGTTTTGGCTTTTTCGACATCAAGAATAGGCATGCCGAAAATCGGAGAATTCGGATCGGTTTTTGCCGAAGGATTGGTTACGTCGTTGGCACCAATCACGAAAGCTACGTCGGCCTGCGCAAATTCCGAGTTGATATCCTCAAGTTCGAAAACTTCGTCATAGGGCACGTTGGCTTCCGCCAGCAGCACGTTCATGTGCCCGGGCATACGGCCTGCGACAGGATGAATGGCGTATTTCACTTCGACGCCTTCTTTTTTCAGCAGGTCCGCCA
Organism: Methylovirgula sp.; assembly: GCA_043784625.1. Classification (GTDB taxonomy): domain Bacteria; phylum Pseudomonadota; class Alphaproteobacteria; order Rhizobiales; family Beijerinckiaceae; genus JANXSV01. The sequence goes on along the minus strand of JAYVYB010000024.1, from coordinate 10,102 downwards.
TTTCGCGCAGGGCGTGCTGCGCCTGTGCCACGGCCATGCCATAGCCCGGCACGATGATAACCTTTTCCGCATTTTTCATGATATAGGCGGCGTCTTCCGCCGACCCCTGCTTGACGGGGCGTGATTCCACGGCACCGGCAACGCCTGCGGGACCGGAGTCGCCGCCAAAACCACCCAAAATCACTGAAATGAAGCTGCGGTTCATGCCTTTACACATGATGTAAGACAGGATCGCGCCAGACGAGCCAACCAGCGCACCGGTGATGATCAATGCCATATTACCAAGCGTGAAGCCGATACCCGCTGCCGCCCAACCTGAATAGGAATTGAGCATAGACACAACCACCGGCATATCCGCGCCGCCGATGGGCACGATGATCAATACGCCCAGCGCAAAGGCGGCGAGCGCAATAATCCAGAAGATGAAATGGCTTTCTGTGGCAAAAAATATCGCAATCAAGGCAATCAACCCTGCCGCCAGCCCCGCGTTGATCACATGGCGGTTTGGCAACATAATCGGCTTGCCGGACATGCGCCCGTCCAGCTTAAGGAACGCGATAATCGAGCCGGTGAACGTAATGGCGCCAATCGCCAGGCCCAGAGCCATTTCAATGAGGCTGGCCCCATGAATGTGTCCGTTTTCAACGATGCCGAAGGCCTGCGGCGCGTAGAGCGCACCGGCGGCGACGAAAACCGCCGAAAGACCAACCAAGGCGTGAAACGACGCAACCAGCTGCGGCATATCTGTCATTTTAACTGTTTTGGCGCGCCACGCTCCAAAGCCGCCGCCAAGGCCGATACCGACAATAACCATCAGCCAGCTCATGAAACCGGAGGGAGGAGACAGCAACAGTGTGGTGAGTACGGCAAGGCCCATGCCGACCATGCCGTAGAGATTTCCTTGCCGCGAAGTGGCCGGGCTGGACAGGCCCCGCAAGGACATAATGAAGAGGATACCCGAGACGAGGTAGAGGACGGCGGCGAGATTGGCTGACATGCGCTCAAGCTTTCTTTTTATACATTGCCAACATCCGCTCGGTCACCATGAAGCCGCCGAAGATGTTTACCGAAGCCAGAACAAGCGCAATGAACCCGAAAAGGCGCGCCCAGCCGGAGCCTTCGTCGCTCATGCCGCCCATGCTCACCGAAACTGACAGCAGCGCCCCCACCACGATCACCGATGAAATGGCGTTGGTGACGGACATAAGCGGCGTATGCAGAGCCGGGGTCACCGACCAGACCACATAATACCCTACGAAAATGGCGAGAGCGAAAATAGCGAGGCGAAACACGAAGGGGTCAATCGCGCCGCCCGAAGCGGCATGCCCCACAGCGCCTGCCACATCGCCAAGCTGGTTGACGAGATTATGGGCCTGATCAGCGGCGAGCTGTGCGGCCTTGGCGGCAGCGTCCGCCTTATCCAGGATTTGCTGGGCAGTGTCGGCCATGATCAAGCGTCCTTATCGACTGTTGGCTTGGGGGCAAAATTCGGATGAACCACCGCGCCATCATGCGTCAGGCAGGTGGCCTTGACCAATTCATCGTCCCATTTCGGCGCGAGCGCCTTGTTGGGCTTGTCGATCATGGTTTCGATGAACGCATAGAGGTTGCGGGCGTAGAGGGCGGAGGCTGTGGCAGCCAAACGGCCCGGCACATTGTTATGCCCGACGATTTTGACGCCGTTCGCAGTTGTAACAATTTCACCGGCTTTTGCGCCTTCAACATTGCCGCCGCGTTCCACAGCCAGATCGATAATCACCGAACCGGCGCGCATGGCGGCAACCATGTCAGCCAGCACGAGTTTGGGTGCGGGGCGTCCGGGGATGAGCGCCGTGGTGATGACAATGTCTTGCTTGGCGATATGTGTGGCGACAAGCGCAGCCTGTTTGGCCTGATAGTCTTTCGACATTTCTTTGGCGTAGCCGCCGGACGTCTCAGCAGCCTTAAACTCGTCGTCCTCAACGGCGATGAACTTTGCGCCGAGCGACTCAACCTGTTCTTTGGTGGCGGGGCGCACGTCGGTTGCGGTTACAATCGCGCCCATCCGCCGCGCGGTGGCAATGGCCTGCAACCCGGCAACGCCAACGCCCATGATAAACACACGCGCCGCAGGCACGGTGCCGGCAGCTGTCATCATCATTGGAAACGCGCGGCCATACTCGCCAGCCGCGTCCACAACGGCGCGGTATCCTGCCAGATTGGCCTGCGAGGACAGCACGTCCATCACCTGCGCGCGGGTGATGCGCGGCATGAACTCCATAGCAAAACCGGAAATGCCCGCATCTGCCATGGCAGAAACATCGGCTTCGTTGCCATAGGGGTCCATCGCAGCAAAAACCATTGCGCCCTTCTTGTAGAGCTTCAGTTCCGCACCAACGGGCCTGCGCACCTTGAGAGCGATATCCGCATCCTTCAAGGTTTCTTTGGGGGTTTTGGCAATGCTGGCACCGGCAGCGGCAAAATCGGCGTCGGGAATACCAGAGCTGAGCCCCGCGCCCGCCTGCACACAAACCTCTGCCCCTAAGGCCATGAATTTTTTAACGGTCTCAGGCGTAGCCGCCACGCGCGTCTCGGCGGAAGTTGTTTCGGTGGGAACGGCAATGCGCATCAAAAACTCCGAAAACTTCAATTTTGAATAGATCGGGCAAGCGGTTTTAGCTGCCCGCAGCCAAATTCAGGCCTGCAAGAATTCCTAAAGCAGGAAAATCGCCATGCCCACCATCAACACGATGCAACCGATGAGCACAAACTTGCTCAAATTCAGAAACAACCGGTAGGTCTGGACATGTTCGGCATAGTCCATTGCAGGATGCCCGTTTGACGTATCAATATCAGCCATTTTTAACCCCAGCCATAATGTTAGAGTTTCGATTTAACCGAAATAAAGCAGGTGGACAATGGCTTAGATCGGCATTTCGGGGATTAATCCGACCTTCACCAACGCGGCACTTTGCCTTTGCGCCACTTTGTCCTGAGAAAAATCCGCGATGGCCTCGTTAAACAGCCGGTAAAAGTTCAATTCGGCATTCAGATGCAAAAATACGCCGCCCAGACCGATGGCGGCGCGGTCCATAAAGACAAATTCGCGCGGCACCTGCACCGGGCCTTTTTCCTTCAACGCCTTATGCACCTGAAACGCCTCGGCGCGGCCATATTGGCCCGGCGCAACACCATCGGCGATGGTACGAACACGATCATCCAGCAGCGGGCCGTAAATGAACTTGGCCCAGACGTTGAGCACGTCAATCAGATCGTTTTTCAACCCCTTGAAGCCCCAGGTTTCATAAGCATGAACCAAGCGTGCGCGGTCATTTTCGAGCAGGCCGTGATAAAGATCGACGACGCCGGCAACAAATTTGGGCGGAAATATGCGGATGCAACCATAATCCAGCAGGTTTATGCCCTGGGGCGCGCCATGCTCGCTAAATACGGTGTAATTTCCCAGATGCGGGTCGCCGTGAATGACGCCGAAGCGTGAAAACGGCAACCACCATGCCTTGAACATCGCAACCGCAATCCGGTTTCGCTCTTCTTGAGGATGCTCCTTGAACGTGAGCAGCTTTTCGCCTTGCAGCCACTCCATGCTTAACAGACGTCCTGTCGAAAGCTCCGGATAGATTGCGGGCACACGCACCTGCGGCTCGTGTTGCAACATTTCCGTATACAGCGCGGCGTGTTTCGCCTCTCGGGTATAGTCCAGCTCTTCGCGGATACGCTCGCCGATTTCCTTGTAGATTTCACGGGTGTCGATGGCCGTATCAAACCGGCGGTGAATCGAAAACAGCATACCAAGCTGCGACAAATCTGCCTCAACAGCCGATTTCATATCGGGGTATTGCAGTTTGCAGGCCAAATCCGCGCCCTGTAAGGACACTGCGCGGTGCACCTGCCCCAGCGATGCCGCTGCTGCCGGTTGCAAATCAAAGCTTTTGAATTTCTGCTGCCAGTCTGCGCCCAGCTCGCTCATCATGCGGCGGCGGACAAAGGCCGCCCCCATCGGCGGCGCGTCGGATTGCAGCTTCTGCAGCTCTTCGGCATATTTTGGCGGCAAGGCTTCCGGAATGGTGGCCATCAACTGCGCCACTTTCATCAGAGGCCCTTTGAGCCCCCCCAAAGCCGTTGCCAATGCAACAGCGCCAACACCGGCGTCGTTGTTGGAAAAGCGCGAAGTCGCCATTTTGGCAGCCACGCCGCTTAAATTCGCGCCCACGCGGGCATAGCGGCTGGCACGGGCAGAGAACCGGTTTTTTTCAAGATCTTCGGGCATGAGATGCTTTTTAAGTGAGACTGATATGCACCCTATACGCCGGATGAACGCGGTTTAGATGCGGCTAAAGCGCCATATGTGCCACGGGAGCAACAAATTGACTGCGCGCCTCGGTAATCCGGGCAAAATTGTCCTCGGCCCACTCCGCCAGATTTTGAATATGCGGCATAAGCGATTTGCCCAGGCGGGAGAGGCTGTAGCTGACCGTTGGCGGGTTTGTGGCGTGCACCTCGCGCAAAATCAGCCCGTCCTGCTCCAACCGGCGCAGCGTTTGCGACAACATCCGCTGCGAAATGTCCGGAACGGCGCGCTTTATGGCGCTAAATCGCATCGTTTCCGATTGGTCAAGATTGAGCAGAATCAGCAAGCTCCAGCGGTCACCGATGCGGTCCAGCACATTGCGAATCGCGCAGTTTTGATCTTTGCCATCAATGGCGCGTCGCGGTTTCATACGGGGCCTTCCTTTATCGATTTATTCAAAGCGGTCTCCACTCAGCGGACTTGTCAAAACAGGCTTGCCCGTAAGTTGGTTACTTTCAAAACCCTGCTTGCGTGTATTTAAGCGAAAGCTATGATGGTATTTATTAGATACCACATCTAAATTAAATACCAAAGGAGAGTTTTATGAAGATTGCTTTGATTGGTGCCAGCGGCAATGCGGGATCACGTATTTTGTCTGAGCTTGTCAGCCGAGGCCACCGGGTAACCGCCATTGCCCGCCATCCGGACAAAATCGCCAAACTCAACGGCGTCACGGCGGTTGAAGGCGACGTTTATGATAAAGCGCAATTGGTCGCTCTGATCAAAGGTTATGATGTGCTGATCAGCTCGGTGCATTTCAGCGCCAGCGACCCCGATATGCTGATCTCCGCAGCGCATGAGGCCGGCGTCAAGCGCTACCTCGTGGTCGGCGGCGCGGGCAGCTTGCTCACACCGGACGGAAAAAAGCTCATCGAAAGCCCGCACTTCCCGGATATATACAAGGTTGAGGCGGCGGCGGGCGGCGTATTTCTGGATAAGTTGCGCGCGCAAAGCGCCGTAAACTGGACTTATTTTTCGCCACCGGCAGTGTTTATTCCCGGCGCGCGCACCGGAACATTCCGGCTTGGGTTGGAAAATCTCATCGCCGATGCCAGTGGCACCAGCACCGTCTCAATGGAAGACTTTGCCATTGCCATGGTGGACGAAATTGAAAAGCCCGCACACCTGAACCAACGGTTCACCATCGGATATTGATGGCATTTTTGAGCAACCAAGCCCTTGCCGCGCCGCTCATGCCGACGCGGTAAATTATCCCTACGTCCTGATATTGTTCTTCACAGTCTCGATCAATTGTTTGAGCGAGAACGGCTTGGGCAGGAAGCCAAAGTCTTCGCCCTCCGGTAGGTTTTTGGCAAAAGCGTCTTCGGCATAGCCGGAGACGAAAATCACCCTCGCGGTGATGCCGCGTTTGCGTAGCTCGCCAAACATAGTCGGGCCGTCCATTTCCGGCATCACCACGTCGGAAACGATGAGATCAATCTGCCCTTTGGCTTCGGCAACCACATCGAGCGCCTCTAGGCCGGAGGCTGCCTCAAGCACCGTATATCCCCGCGCCGAAAGCGCCCGCGCCCCGAAAGCGCGCACGGCTTCTTCATCTTCCACCAGCAAAATGGTGCCATGCCCGGTGAGATCGGCGGCGGCAGCTGGCTTTGCCTCTTCTTTTTTGACGTCTTCCTCGCCTGCAACCGGAATATGGCGCGGCAGCAGAATACGGAAAATAGAGCCCTTGCCCATGGTCGATTCGCAGAAGACATAGCCGCCGGTCTGCTTGATGATGCCATACACCATCGACAGGCCAAGGCCGGTGCCCTTGCCCACTTCCTTGGTGGTGAAAAACGGCTCGAAGATTTTCGCTTTTACGTCATCGGGGATGCCGGTGCCGTTGTCCTCAACCTCAACACCGACATATTCCGCCGCAACCAGCGACGCTTCCGGAATTAGCGCGCAATCGGCAGGCGTGAAATTGCGGGTGCGAATGGCGATTTTGCCACCGTTGGGCATCGCATCGCGGGCGTTGACCACCAGATTGACGATCACCTGCTCGAATTGATTGACGTCGGCCTTGGTGAACCACAGATCACGCCCGTGTTTCAAATCAAGTTCGATACGCTCTCCAGCCAGCCGCTTGAGCAGCATCTGCACATCTGACAACACATCGCCAAGCTGGATCACCTGCGGACGCAGGGTTTGACGCCGCGAGAACGCCAACAATTGGCGCACGAGCCCGGCAGCGCGGTTGGCATTCTGCTTGATCTGCATAATGTCCTGGAAGCTGGGGTCGGTGGGGCGATGCGAGTTGAGCAGCAGATCCGAATAGCCGATGATGGCGGTGAGCACGTTGTTAAAGTCATGCGCGACGCCGCCCGCCAACTGGCCGATGGCCTGCATCTTCTGACTTTGGGCAAAGCTTTCTTGCAGCGTGCGTTGCTCGGTCATTTCCAGCGCGAAAATATTGGCGCGGCGCTCGCCCTCGAAGTCTTCTGCGGCAGAAAAGAAGAACCGGGCCGAGCGGTTTTCCGTGCCTTCCAGCGCGGCATCAATCGGTTCAATTTCGCTTTTTCCGGCGATGGCAGCGGACAATGCCTCAAAAATCTTGGTGCGGTCACGTTCGGCAATGGCCGTCAGCAAGGACCGTGTCGAGGCATTGGGCAGCGGTTTCATCGCGGCGGGGATCATCTTCACAAAGGCGGCATTGGTCTCGAAGATGGTGCCGCCATTGCCGACAGTGGCGATGGCCATCGGCGTGGTGTTGAAAAATCTGGCGAAGCGCACTTCGGCAACCCGGACATTTTCTTCGCGGTCTTCGCCTGCAGCGCGGTTGATCACCAAGGTGCGGGAGGAGCCGGGGCTGTTGTCTTGGCCAAAAGCGACCCGGTGCAGCAGGCGCACCGGCAGCGTTTGACCGTTGCGGCGTTTGAGGTCGAGGTCGAACTGCTGGGTTTTGACGTCGCCGGGCCCACCGCTGATCGCACCGATCAGCGCAGAGCCATCCCCTGCGATAATATCAGACAGGCTGAGCCCGCCCGAACCAACCTGCGCCAGATCATAGTCGAGCCATCCCGCCAACGTGGTGTTGAGATAGGTGATGCGGCCATCCGGCTCGGCAGAGAGGAAGCCCGCCGGAGCATGGTCCAGAAAATCAATGGCGTGTTGGAGCTCCTGAAAAACATTCTCGTGGCGCTGGCGCTCGCGGGTCGTGTCGGTAACGGTCCATAGGGTGAGGGGTTTGCCCGAACTGCGCTCCAATGGACGCGAGCGCAGGCGATACCAGCCAAAAGCGCCGTCGTTGGTCAGGCTGGGCGCAAGGCGCACCTCTTCCGAGCCGCGCTTGTTTTCACGCGCTGCCTGCGCCAAACGGTAAACCGCCTCGGAGACTTCCGGCGTGCCTGAAAACAGACGTTCAACCGTGCGCAAGTCGGTAATTTCATGCGCGCCGGAGAGGGTCATGTAGGCGTCATTGGCGTAAAGCACATGGCCATCCGCAGATGTGATCAGCGTCGCATCGGTGGAAGTGTCCGACATCAATTTGGTCAGATCATTGCGGGTGGCCTGCCCCGGCAGTTGGATCATGTTGATGGCAAAGGCGAAGGCGCAGAACACCCCGATCAAGGCGAACAAAGCCAAGACCACGTTGACAGCCGTCGCCGCCCTGTCCTGTGGCAGCAACGACAGCAGCACCACAATCAAAATCAGGACTACGGCCAGCACAAAGACGCGGCTTGTGCTGTTGGATTTGTCCAGTCGATCGATTGAACGAGGGGCTGGCGGCTGGGTCATAAGGCGTCCTGAAGTATTTGAACTGCGGCAGCGATTCACCGCGCGGGTTTTCTAAGACATTGGTTAGCACATTCTGCGTTAACGAAACATCAACCATAATCGCTGCGTAATCTGTAATCATGGCGGTTGTCGTCTGGCACCCCGATGAATTTAAAAAGCGGCGCCCACAGCTGTTTCAAAAGATTTTGGCCTCCACAACGTAACCGTGATTGTTTCGTCACGTAACTATGGGTATAAGCCGCCAATAAATTGCAAGGATAAAGCTGATGTCGGTATCTGAAACATTGAAATCGGAGTATCGCCCTTCGGAGGCAGAGCCTTTCATGAATGATCGGCAGCGCGACTATTTCCGTCGCAAATTATTGCTTTGGAAAGAAGAGTTGTTGCGTGAAAGCCGCGAAACACTGGCGACACTGCAGAACGAAAATGAAAATCACCCTGATATCGCCGACCGGGCCTCATCCGAATCAGACCGCGCCATCGAATTGCGGGCGCGCGATCGTCAGCGTAAACTCATCTCGAAAATTGAAGCTGCGCTGGGCCGCATCGAAGACGGCACCTATGGCTACTGCGAGGACACTGGCGAGCCGATTTCTCTGAAACGCCTCGATGCTAGGCCAATCGCCACCCTGTCATTAGAAGCGCAGGAGCGCCACGAGCGCCGGGAAAAGGTCTACAAGGACGAATAGTTTCCGTCGCAAACGAGAAGATTTTCTTTGGCGGTTGGCTCTTTCAAAGACTAAAAAAGGGCCCGATGAGGCCCTTCTTTAGTGACTTTTACGGCTTCAACGCGCCGTTGTCCGCTATTCGATTTTGGTCGGACGGCCCAGCAAACGCGCCATTTCCTCTTCCAGCTCGTCCAGCGGCATCTGCTTTAGCGCAGTTTCTGCCGATTTTGCCGCCACCTCTGCATTTGGAACGTCAAGTTGTGGCAATTTCACCGGCGGGCTTAATGGTTTCATCGGCGTGAATGTGCGCGGAGTGAAAGTAGGACGCGGCAAGGCTGTAGAGAGCGCAGGGCGGGAAACCGGCGCAGACGGAACCGGAACCGCAGGCGCGGCAACAGGCGTGTCCAGCCGTGCGGCGTCAAGCGCGGCAGGCACCTCCGGCGGAACCCAACTTTGCAGCTGCTTGAGCAATTCGCGGTCCTCAGCCGAATGGATCGGCGCGGCGGGCGCTTCCAGCTTGTGACTCGGAAACTCGGGTACGGGAGCCATGATTTCCGGTGCAGTTATGCGCGGCTCGTGAAGCGGCGGTGCGCGCTCGGCAATGGTCGGCTCCATGGGCGGTCTGGGCGCAAATGTCGGAATATCGGTTGCGGGCCGAGCCATGGTGTCCATTGGGCGGGAGCTTTGCGGCTGCCGTACCGCCACGGGCACAGCAGGTTCGATTTCTTCCTGCTTGGAGGATGCGCCCGGGATGATGCGCCCGGCAACTCTGGCCAAAATTGATTTTGGCGCTGCAGGAGCTTGTGCAGCAGGCTGTACCGGAACGGGGGCTGCCACGTGTGGTGCGGCTGGAGCGGGAACCTCTGTCGCAAATTCCGCAGTGGCGGGAACAGCGAGCGTTGCGGACGGGACCGGCGCAGTAAACACCTCAGGGGCGGGTTTTGGTACAGTGCCTGTAGATGGCACGTTTGCGGGCGGGGCCGGGGTGAAATTCGCTGCGGGGTGCTCTTCGGTTTTGAGTACCGGCAGCGCAAAATCTGACGGGATTTGAGCGCCCGCTCGCGATTCAGGTATAAATGTCCCGGTTGCGCTTTGCATATCGCGCTCGGCGCGCTCGCGGCTTGGAACGGCCACCCGCACAATTCCCGCCTCGATGACAACATCGTTCGGGCCGCCGATCATCACCAAATGCTCAACACCATCACGGCGGACGATGATCAACTGGCGCTGCCGATCAAGATCATAAGCGTCAACCACACCCAGACGCGGCTGGCGATTTCGCCCGCCACCGGCGCGCACCCGCCCGCTGAACAGAGCGCGAAATCCCCACCATAAAACAAGCAATATA
>JAYVYB010000023.1:0-12429 GCA_043784625.1 Methylovirgula sp. | reverse complement strand
ATGTAACGGAACAATGGCAAACCAGCCGCTTCTGCAGCAGCCTTGCTGGTCGCCAAAGATACACCGAGAATTGCGTTTGCGCCCAGCTTTGCCTTGTTGTGGGTGCCGTCGAGGTCAATCATCAACTGGTCAACCAAAACCTGATCTTCCGCGTCATAACCATCCAGCGCCTCGGCAATCACTTCATTGACTGCTTCAACCGCCTTCAACACGCCCTTGCCGGAATAAAACTTCTTGTCGCCATCACGCAGTTCAACCGCCTCATGCGCGCCGGTCGATGCGCCCGAAGGCACTGCAGCGCGGCCAAAAGACCCGTCTTCCAAGGTAACATCAACCTCAATTGTGGGGTTGCCACGGCTGTCGAGAATTTGGCGGGCGTGAACGTCGATAATTGCTGTCATGTTTGGTCTCTCTGCTGCCAGTTGAACTTTGGTCTCAGGCTCTTATAAAGGGTTTGAAGGAAAATTCCATGACAGAAAACGCTTTAAATGTGACCGCCCTAGGCCAGACCGTGGCCATTCCGCAACATCCTGACAAACAGGTTTTAGAAAAGGTGCCAAATCCGCACCCCGCTGACCCCTATGTGGCGCGTTTCACGGTGCCGGAATTCACCTCGCTTTGCCCGGTAACAGGGCAGCCGGACTTTGCTCATCTGATGATCGATTATGTTCCTGCCGACTGGCTCGTAGAATCAAAATCGCTGAAGCTGTATTTGTTTGGCTATCGCAATCATGGTGCCTTTCACGAAGGGTGCACGGTTCAGATTGCCAAGGATTTGGTGGCCCTTCTAAACCCGCGCTGGCTGCGTATTGGCGGCTATTGGTTTCCGCGCGGCGGCATTCCAATTGACGTTTTCTATCAATATGGCGAGTTGCCCAAAGGCACATGGGCACCGGAGCAAAACATCCCGACCTATCGCGGCAGAGGCTAGTTTATAATCGCGCGCGCTTGCGTTCGATGAGGTTTTTCAGCGCCAAATTGGCGCGCGCCGCCATTTCAATCGGCTTTGCGCGGCGCTTTTGCGGAACATCGACACCAAGCTGGTAAAGGCTGGCGGCAAGGCCATAGGTGCGGGCGCGCAAACTGTCCATCAGCGTTTGCCGGTCTTTAATATCGGAGATTTCGCTATATGGAATCGGAGCGCCGATCACCAACGGCAACACCGTGCCGACGCGGCTGCGCACTTCATGAAAAACCAGCGACAACCGCAAAGACATGCTCAAATGGCTGGCGATCTGAAACAACCGGCTGTTTTGCCCCGAAAACCAAATCGGGACCACCGGCGCTTTGCAACGCTGGATAAGATTGGCGGTGAAGGTGCCCCAGGTTGCGTCCACTGCAGGTTTTCGTCCGAGCTTGTCGGGCGTGGTTGATATCGCTCCGGCTGGAAACACCACGATTGCGCCCCCTGCATCCAGATGAGCGCGCGCCTTGGCCCGCGACGCCAAATTGGTGGCCATGGCTTCCGGTGTCGGCGCAAAATCAACCGCGAGGACGTGATCCTGTATTTCCGGCGCGCGCAGTAACACTGCATTGGTCAGCACCAGAAAATCTTTGCGCACCCGCTCCACCAGCCACGAAATCACGATGCCATCCAACACGCCGTAAGGATGGTTTGCGACAATCACCACCGCACCGGAGCTTGGAATGTTTTGCAGGCTTTTGGGCTCAAACTGCACATTCAAATTCAACATGCGAATCGCATTGTCGAAAAAACTGTCGGTCGCCAGACGCACTCTCTGGTGTTCCAGATACAAACGTTTGAGGTAGGGCTGACCGGTGGCTTTCTCGATCAAGCGTATGACACGGCGCTTAACGCGCGGCGTGCTGGGTTCGGCGTATGAAAACAGAAGATCGTCCATAAATCTCAGTTCTACTGCAAAGCAATGACAAATGCGTGACTTAATTGGGCGGATGTTTATGCGGTGTCACCCACAGCAATCAGAGCCTCGCGGCCAATCAAACGCGACAATTGACGCATGCGGTTCTGCAAACGGTCACTCGCCAAATCGGCCAAATCGCTCGGAAGCTTGAGCATAACGCGCTCTTTGGTACAGATCATCGAAACGCGCGGCAACACATCTGGCATACCGGTTGACAGAATATAGGCCACTCGCATCGCCGCTCCGAGAATGCGCGCGCGATCCAACATGCGGGCGCTCACCAAAGTGCGGATTTGCGGGCTGACATCGGCATCAATGCCCATATGTCGATAGGCGGTGGACAATGCCAAAAAGGCGCGTCCGGGATGATCAATGCCCATAAACGCCGCATGGGCGATCACATTGAGAGATTGTTCGCCGCGATAGTCCGGATGAGCGCGCCAGCCAATATCGGCCAATAGGCAAGCGGCGTGGCGCAGGCGCTCCTCGTCCGCTGATTCGTCCATATGGGTGGATTGGAAAAACCGGTCCGTCCAATCGCACAATTGTTCGCCATGAATCGGGCTGCGCGAACGCAGGGTATTAAGCTCCTGCGCGGCGCAAATCAGCGGATCCTGTGCCTTAACGTCACCGGATAAACGCTCGAAGAGCAAGCCCTCGCGCACACCCATTGCCGAAACCACAATCTGCTTGGGTTTGGCGACGCGGATGATTTCTTCCAGCACCACCGCGCCATAAGCCAACAAGGGGCGGCGCGAGCTGGACACTTCGCCAATAGAAACCAGCGCGTCCGTATCCACCCGCTCAAGTAGCAGCGCAAAGTCCTCTGCATCGCGCGCCGGAATGACGTAATTGTGCATCACGTTCAGCGGATAGTTTCGCTGCCGCATATGCAATTTTGCCAGCGCGCGCCATGTGCCCCCCACCGAGTAAAACGTGCGCCCTTTGAGCGCTTTAAGCTGCGGCACGCCCTTCAGCGCCTCCCGCGTGATTTTGGCGGCCTGTTTGATAGAACGCTGCGAGCGGTCCATCAGCGCCAAGCCACCGAGCCCGAGAGAAACGCCGGAACCGATGGTGTTATTTTTGACGTCGATCAATTCCAGCGACCCGCCGCCCATGTCACCGACAACGCCGTCAGCGTTATGAAACGACGAAAGTACACCCATCGCAGACAGCTCTGCCTCGCGTTGGCCGGAAAGCAACTCGATCTTTGTGCCGATGGCGTCTTGTGCCGCCCGCAAAAAATCCGGCCCGTTTTTGGCATCCCGCGCGGCGGCAGTGGCCAAAACCTGAATATCGCCGATGTCCATGGTCTGACACAGAACGCGGAACCGGCGCAGCGCCGCAATGGCCTTGCGAATCCCGTCTTCATGCAAAAACCCTGTCGTGACGACGCCTTTGCCAAGCGCGCACATCACCTTTTCATTAAACACCGGTGTCGGCGCCCTGCCCTCGCCCTCGTAGGCAACAAGCCGAACCGAATTCGAGCCGATATCAACTATAGCTGTTGGCTTGCCGAACTTGATCCGCCCCGGCGCGCCTTCAACAACAGCTATGCGCTTATCGGCCTTCCGCTTTGCGGAAAAGGACACGGGGGCTTGATTCTTTAAGGGACTTTCCACGGCCAGACAAACTCGGGTTGGTCATAAAATACTTATGGGCGTCGAAGGGTTCTTCGCCTGCGGCGGGGACTATGCGGGCACTTGAGCCGTCGGGCAAGACCCGAAAGCTTTGTTGGTTGTCGATAAGATTGGCAATCATGATCTGATCGAGCACCTGATCGTGGCAGGTTGGGTTTAGAATCGGCACCAACGTCTCAACACGCCGGTCCAAATTGCGCTGCATCAGATCGGCCGAGGCAATGTAAACCGCCGCTTTAGGGTGCGGCAACTGATGGCCGTTTCCAAATACATAGACGCGGGCATGTTCTAAAAACCGGCCGATGATTGACCGGACGCGGATATTATCCGACAGCCCGGGAACGCCGGGCCGCAGGCAACAAATGCCGCGAATGACCAATTCAATTTTCACTCCGGCCTGCGACGCGGTGTAAAAGGCATCGATAATTTCAGGATCAACCAAAGCGTTGCACTTCGCCCATATGGTCGCTGGCTTGCCTGCCTTGGCAAAATTTATTTCCGCCGCAATATGATCAAGCAACCGCTTTTTCAGTGAAATTGGCGAAACCGACATGCGCTCCAAGCTCACGGGTTCCGCGTAGCCGGTGATGAAATTGAAGATGCGGGACACATCGCGGGCGATAGCCGGGTCGGCGGTAAAAAACGAAATGTCCGTGTAAATCCGAGCGGTTATCGGGTGATAGTTCCCGGTTCCAAGGTGACAATAGGTTACCAGAGCGCCCGCCTCCCGGCGCACAACCATCGACATTTTTGCGTGCGTTTTCAGCTCAATAAACCCGAACACCACCTGCGCACCGGCGCGTTCCAGGTCGCGCGCCCAGCGAATGTTGGCCTCTTCATCGAAGCGGGCATTAAGCTCAACCAGCGCCGTGACAGACTTTCCAGCTTCTGCCGCCTCGATCAGCGCGCGCACAATCGGGCTGTCATTGGACGTACGATACAGGGTCTGCTTAATGGCAACAACATTCGGATCTCGCGCCGCGCGCGCCAAAAACTGCACCACCACGTCAAAGGATTCATACGGGTGGTGAACCACCAGATCTTTTTGGCGAATCGCCGCGAAGCAATCACCGCCATTGTCGCGCACCCGCTCCGGAAAACGCGCATTGTAGGGTTTGAACTTTAATTCAGGCCGATCAAGGCCAACAAGGTAGGACAGGTCATTCAACGCCAACATGCCGTTGACATTGAAAACTTCGTCCCCCGAAACATGCAGCTCATCGGCCACAAATTTACGCAAGGCTTCGGGCGCATTTTCATCGATTTCAAGCCGGATGACAACGCCGCGGCGGCGGGCCTTGAGCGCAGTTTCATACAGGCGAACCAGGTCTTCGGCTTCTTCCTCGATGTCCAGATCAGAATCACGCAAAATGCGGAACGCGCCGTGGCCCTTCACCAGATAGCCCGGGAACAGCCTGTCCGTGTGCAGCGCAATCAGCTGTTCGAGCGTAATGAAGCGCGCGTGTCCGGTGCCATCAACGTCCGGCAAACGGATGTAACGGTCAATTTTGTTCGGCAACCGGATCAAAGCATTGAGGTGCCTGCCGTCGCCGGGGCGCTGCAACTCCAAAGCCAGCGAAAACCCGAAGTTGGGAATGAACGGAAACGGATGTGCCGGGTCAACCGCCAGCGGCGTCAACACCGGAAAGATATGCAACAGAAAGTGATCTTCCAGCCACAGGCGGTCGCGTTTGCTCAGCTCGGCAGGTTCGGTGATAAAAATTCCGACCTTTTTCATTGCCTCGCGCAGGTCGCGCCACCGCCCCTGTTGATCTGAGGCAAGAATGGCAACGCGGTCACCAATCTTGACCAGTTGCTCTGCTGCGGTGAGCCCGTCTTCGCTGGGCGTAATAACATGTTCACGCAGTTGCTCACGCAAGCCGGCTACCCGCACCATGAAAAATTCATCGAGGTTGTTCGCAGAAATTGACAAAAACCGCAGTTGTTCCAGCAGCGGATGCGCCGGATTTGACGCTTCTTCCATCACGCGGCGGTTGAATTCCAACCACGATAGCTCACGATTTATGAATCTGTCAGCGGGTAGATTTGGCACGGCGGATTTGATTTCTTCTGGCTGAATATTCAAATCCGTAGTCCTCCCGCGTCACATTGCGGAAACCAGTAAATCATAAAAGCGACAGATATGCGACACCGTTGCGCGCGAGGGGCAACGCGCGCCGCCGTTTTCAGGTGGTTTCATCGTGCTGGGCGTGAACATCCAAAACGTCGGCCACCATCTGTTTGGAAATGCGCTTGCCGAGCGCCAAAGCTTTGGCGTCCAATGCCTCCACTGCCGTGAGCGCGGCCGCCAACGACCGTTCAATGTGCAGGCTGATATATTGCACCACGCCGGTATCCACCACCAATTGCCGGTCGATGAAAAGCTTAACGATCACGTCATGAATCAGCGCCTCGTCCGGAAGGCCTATTTCGGCGAGTGTTGCCTCACGCAGCCGCGAGCTGAGGTCGGCAATTTGCAGCTGCAACCCCGCAGCAGGCAGGCGCGACGTAAACAGCAGCGTGGTCTTTTGCGGCTTGCTCAAATTTATCAGATGAAACAGCGCTGTTTCCGCAGCGATATCATTGCCAAGCGCATGCAGGTCTTCAATCAACAATGCCGAGCGATTGGCAAGCGCCTGCACATCTGCGCTGCCAAGATGCTTCGCCTGAACCACAAGCGCTTGCGAGCGTTTGGCCCAAATCGCGCCCAGATGGCTTTTGCCCGAACCGGAAGGCCCCACCAGCAGCAAGCTTTGACCGGGCTGCTGCGGCCAGGTTTCAACCAGCGCGTATGCCACGTCGTTTGAGGTGGAAATCAGAAAGTTTTCAGTCTCGAACCGCGGCAAAATCGCCAGATCCAGCGTGAGTTGACTGGGGGGCTTGGGCACCATGGCAGATCAAAGCTCGCCGGTTGAGGGCGCCGGCGCGTCCGGCTTAGCCTGAAAAAACTCGCTGTTGCGATATTGCGCCAGCGCAAAGCGAACCAGTACGCCCAGCGCCGCCGCAACAGGCACTGCAATCAAAAGCCCGACAAAACCGAACATGGAGCCAAAGGCCAGCAAGGCAAACATCAACCAAACCGGATGCAGCCCCACCGATTCGCCGACAAGCTTTGGCGAAAGCACGTTGCCCTCCAAAAACTGCCCGCTGCCAACCACCGCCAACGCCATTAGGGTCATGGTCCAGCTCGGCCAACCCTGAACAATTGCAATGATGACGGAGAGCACCAGCGCCAGCATGGACCCGACGTAAGGCACAAAGCTCAGCATGCCGGCAGAAAAACCGATCAGAAAACCAAAATTCAATCCGATCAGCGACAATCCGATGCCATACCACAGGCCCAATATTAGGCACACAATTGATTGCCCGCGCAAAAACCCGGCCAAGGCGCGATCAATATCGTGCAAAATGCCATGCACCGTGTCGCGATGGGCGGGTGGAATCAGGCCATCGACGCTTGAGAGCAATTTGTCCCAATCTATCAGGATATAAAATGCAACCACTGGCGTGATCACCAGCAACGACCCGAGACTGACCAGAGCTGCTCCGCCCGATAGCAGTGATTTGAAAAAGCTCACCAGCCACTGCGTGGCTTGGCCTGCGAAATCGCCGATGGTTTTTTGTACGTCGAAAGTGCCGCCGGGGCCGCTGGCCATGCCGAGCTTCTCCAGCAATGTATCCCCGTATTTGGCCTGAAAATCGGCGCCTGCCGCCACTGCCAGTTCCTGAATCCGCTGAATATAACCGGGCAAATGATCGACAAAGCCAACAAATTGCCGCCCGAGAACCGGACCAAGAAACGAAGCCAGCACAATGAAGAACAGTGCCACCACGCCCAGCACCACAACAGACGCCCAAACGCGCCCGAGGCCAAGACGCTGCAAGCGTTGTGCGGGCGGGTCCAGCAAATAGCCGATGGCCAATCCGGCAACAAAGGGCATCAGCACGCTGCCAAGCTGATAGAGCAGCGCCCATACAGAAAGCGAGATCAACAGCCAAAAGGTCAGTTGCCGCTGATAGGTCATACAAAACTCCTTGGCACCAATGGTTCTAGTCCGAACTCATATGTTTAAACCACTGCGTCAGATAAGCGATTGTCGAGGCAACAGTAAGACAAAAAACGCAAGCGAGCAGAACATCAAGCCAGCGCGAGTATTGCATCCCGCTGGCTTTGCCCGCCAAAACAAACGCCGCGAGACCGATTTGGGCGGTTGTATTGGCCTTGGAAATAAACAACGGCCGGATTTCGACCGGTTTTGTCATCAGCCATGAAATCACCACCGCGCCCATAATCATCACATCGCGCGCCACAACCAGAATTGTAATCCACACCGGCAAAACCTGCACCACCGACAGCGTCACATAGATCGACACCAGCAGCGCCTTGTCCGCCAACGGATCAAGATAGGCTCCAAGCTCGGTGCGCAAATTGAGATGCCGCGCCAGAAAGCCATCTACAGCATCCGAAAGTCCGGCAAAGACAAAAACCAGAAAGCTCTCGGTCCAACTGGCATTGACGATTAGGTCAATAATCAGCGGAACCAGAAAAAGCCGCATGATGGTAATCAGGTTTGGGAGGTTGGACACGAATCTTGACCTTGCCATACGTTGCTGCAGCTCCTTTCTACGGGTAACACTAGCATGAATTTGCGGGAGCACACATCGCAGCAAGCCGTTTGAGGCTTGCCTTGGCGGGCTGTTCCTTGTAACCCGCGTGAAACGAGGACTCCATGCCACAAAAACCGCCGCACCTGCCAAACACAGCGCCAATCACCTATGCCGACGCTGGAGTCGACATCGATGCGGGCAACGCCATGGTTGAGGACATCAAGCCCCATGTGCGCGCGACCAAACGCCCCGGTGCCGATGCCGAAATTGGCGGATTTGGCGGGCTTTTTGATTTGAAAGCTGCGGGGTTTACAGACCCGATTTTGGTTGCTGCCAATGATGGCGTAGGAACCAAAGTCAAAATCGCCATTGAGAGCGGAATTCACGACACCATCGGCATTGATCTTGTGGCGATGTGCGTCAACGACCTGATCGTTCAGGGCGCTGAGCCTTTGTTCTTTCTGGACTATTATGCCACCGGCAAGCTCGATCCCAAGGTTGGCGCTGCCATTGTCAAAAGCATCGCGCAGGGCTGCATCGAGTCCGGTTGCGCTTTGATCGGCGGCGAAACGGCGGAAATGCCGGGCATGTATGCCGCCAATGACTATGACCTGGCCGGGTTCGCCGTTGGCGCAGCCGAACGCGGCAAATTATTGCCACGCGGCGACATTGGCACGGGCGATATTCTTATTGGCCTTGCGTCGTCCGGCGTCCACTCAAACGGCTTCTCGCTGGTGCGCAAGATTGTTGCCCGCAGCGGACTGAGCTGGAGCGATCCGGCACCCTTTGCCCCGTCGAAAACCTTGGCCGAAGCCTTGCTGGTTCCCACGCGGCTGTATGTGAAACCGCTCCTGAAAGTTCTGCGTGAAGGCGCACCGATAAAGGCACTGGCCCACATCACCGGCGGCGGTTTTCCCGATAATATTCCGCGCGTTTTGCCTGATGGCAGCGGTGCGGAGCTTGACCTAAACGCAATTGCTGTCCCGCCGGTTTTCGCGTGGCTCGCCAGAGTTGGCAACGTCGCGCAGGCAGAAATGTTGCGCACTTTCAACTGTGGCATCGGCATGATCGCCGTGGTCGCCAAGAACGATGCCGCCCGCACTCTGGCCGCTCTCAACGCCGCCGGTGAAACGGCGATCATCTTAGGGCGCATCACAGTTGCTGGCGCGGAGCGCGTCACCACACTGGGACAATTGAACCTGTAATGCGCAAGATTCGCACTGCGATTTTAATTTCCGGGCGCGGGTCAAACATGCGTTCGTTGGTTGAAGCGGCGCAGACACCTGATTTTCCAGCCGAAATTGTGCTGGTTTTGTCCAACCGGCCAGACGCATCCGGTCTGGAATTCGCCACCCAGATGGGCATAAACTGTGCGTGCGTCGATCACAAAGCCTTCAAAAATCGTATGGATTTTGATGCGGAAATGCAAAAAGTTCTGGTGGCACAGCGCATCGAATTGGTATGCCTAGCCGGATTTATGCGATTGCTCACCCCTGATTTTGTCAACGCCTGGCGTGGCCGCATGATAAACATTCACCCTGCCCTGTTGCCAGCCTACAAGGGTCTGCACACGCATGAGCGGGCGCTGGCCGATAACGCGAAACAGCATGGCTGCACTGTCCATTTTGTTACGCCGGAAATGGACGAAGGCGAGATTATTTTGCAGCGCGCCGTGCCGGTTTTGGCCGGAGATACGCCCGCCTCTCTGGCCGCACGTGTGTTGGAGCAGGAGCATATCGCCTACCCCGAGGCGCTGGCTAGTGTTGCGAAGCGCCTTCAAATTTGAGCGAGGCCTTCCACCTTTTGAGCTAATCCGCCCGCCGCGCCGGGTAGCTTTGCTGCAAATAATCAATCTTTGAAATGCGATCCGCGCGAAAGCTGCGAAAATCCTGCCGCATCTCGCACCAAGCCATTATCACGCGCGATGTCTCGAAAAATGATAACCCGAACGGCCAAACGGTGCGCTGGCTCACGGCTCCATTCGCGTCGCTGTAAACGATAGAAATTTTATGCGCTTTACGAATAGAGAGGCGAACAAGCCCAACGTCAATTTGGTCCGGCGTACGTGATGGGTGGAAATTCGGCGCAAACAATGTGCCCTCAAACAACAGCGGCTGCATGTTTTTTGGCAGTATCTCCCCGACTTTGGCCAAAACATCTTCCGCCGCCTTGGCCAAGGACACATCTGCCCGCCCGCGCAACCACCGCATACCCACAAGAATCGCTTCAATTTCATCGGCGGTGAACATCATGGGCGGCAGATCAAAGCCCGCCTCCAACACATAGCCAATTCCGGCCTCGCCCTTGATGGGCACCCGGTTTGCCACCAGCCCCGAAATATCGCGGTAGATAGTGCGCACCGAAACTTCCAACTCCAGCGCCAAGGTTTCCGCAGTCACCGGGCGACGATGGCGGCGCAAGGCTTGAACCAAATTTAGCAGTCGATCTGATTTGCTCATTTGAAACCCTATGTCATCACTCCTGACACAATATGTCAGCAGGCTGTCAGTAGGAAGGGTCAACTTCAACACGTCAAGGGGAGCGGAAAAATGTGGAGCAACACCTATTCAAAAACAGTTGATGGATTGAGCGCAGCCCAGATTTACGCTGTGTGGACGGACATCAACCGTTGGCCGGAGTGGCTGGACGACGTTGAACAGGCGCAAATGCTCGGCGCTTTTAAACAGGGAACCTTCTTCAAGTTTAAGCCCAAAGGCGGGCCTAATTTGAAGCTGGAACTGACTGAAGTGACTGAAAATCGCAGCTTTACAGACATGACCCGCTTTCCTTTGGCGCGGATGTATGACGTGCATGAGCTGGTTGAAACCGCAGACGGTGTGGAAATTCGATCCACGGTTAAAATCGCGGGCCTGGCCAGCTTTCTTTGGCGCAAAATCGTGGCGGAAGGTATTGCTGCCAACGCCGCCCATCAAACCGAATTGCTCATTGCCCGGGTCGAGTTTCTCAATTCGAAAGTGTAAAACCATGATTACATTGCACACCTTTGGCCCGTCTTTTGGCCTGCCGGACGCCAGCCCCTTTGTGAATAAGGCGCTGGTGCTATTGAAGATGTCGGGGCTGCCGTACAGGGTGGAGGCGAAGTTCAATCCCAACGGCCCCAAAGGCAAGCGGCCCTACATGGACGATGGCAGCGATCGCATCGCCGATTCAACCTTTATCCGCTGGCATATCGAGCGCAAATACGGCTTCGATTTTGATAAAGGCCTCACCGAACGGCAAAAAGCTGAAGGTTGGGCTTTGGAAAAGATGTGTGAAGACCATCTCTACTGGACGGTCATAGACGCCCGTTGGCTGACAAAATCCAATTACGTCAAAGGGCCACGAACCTTTTTCGACGGCAGCCCTGCGCCGCTGCGCGCGCTCGTTCGTGTTATTGCACCACGGCAGGTCAAAAAACGCGGGATTGCCCTTGGGATTGGGCGGCATTCGCGCGCCGAAATCCAGTCTTTGGCCTTTCACGATTTGCAAGCCCTGTCAGACATTTTAGGCGACAAGCTCTATTTCTTCGGTGATCAACCAACCGGATGGGACGCGACGTTTTTTGCCTTCGTTTCCAGCAGCTTGTGTAAACATTTTGATACGCCGATCCGCGATTTTGCTGAACAAAAACCAAACCTCGTGGCTTACAGCAACCGGATGATGGCCAAGTATTTTCCAGAACTGTATTTTCCAGCGCTCACCCCGCTTTAACGCTTCGTTAAAACAAATGACCCAAATTTAACCAATCAGGTTGCATCAGCGTCGGTTAATGTTTATGCAACCATAGATTGTATAGAGGGTCGATTATTCAAACAAAGTCCAAACATTTCTCGTTTGCGTTTGGCGGCATTGCGGCGCTGGGCTTGCTCACAGCTGTGCCGGTTTCGCGACCGCCAAATCTGGCTTCTTCCCCTCAGATCAGCGTTTCCGCGCCTAAAGCCACACCTTCCGCCCTGTTTGAAATACACTACAGCCCGGCGGAAAACCTTGAACACATTGACGTGGAAACGCTTAATCAGGCGCGCGGCACCATCGATTTTGCCGCCTATGTTCTCACCGATGTCCCGGTCATTGAGGCGCTGAGTTCAGCAGCGGCGCGCGGTGTGGCGGTGCGGCTCTATATTGATGGCTCCGGCGGCCGCCCGCCTGCGGAGCGTGTCACAGGGGCGCTGGACAAGCTTCTGGCTTCAACGATGGTCGAAATGCGCATAAAACCAGCGCAAAGCGCAATCATGCATCTCAAAGGATATGTTGTGGATGGCAGAATATTGCGCACTGGCTCGGCCAATTTTTCAGCA
>JAYVYB010000022.1:0-9550 GCA_043784625.1 Methylovirgula sp. | reverse complement strand
ACGCCGACTACGGGCAGGTGATCTATGATTACGGCGGTGGCGATTATTACAAGCTTCGCTTCAAGAGCCAGACTTTACGCGCCGCGCTGATCTGGAAATTTTAACCCGAATGATGCCGGGTCGCTTGGCGGATCGCAAGAGCCGTTCGCCAAGCTGTCAAGCTCTGAGCTCAAGTCGTAATTCGCGCAAAACATGTCGCTACCCCACTGGTTTTTAGACGCCTAGCGCCCTAAACTGCAAATAGTTCAGTATGGGGTAGGCTATTGCGCTTTTCGCTTTTCAACTTGTTGCAGCAGGGTTTTGCCGGAAACAAAGGCTGGCCATCGCAATGGCGCAACCCCGAACCAAAATCCGCCTATGATGCCATCATCATCGGCGCGGGCGGCCACGGATTGGCCACGGCCTATTATATGGCCAAAGAACACGGCATGCGTAACATTGCCGTTCTCGAAAAAGGCTGGCTTGGCGGTGGCAACACCGGGCGCAACACCACCATCATCCGCTCGAATTACCTTTGGGAAGAGTCCGAGGGCATGTACAATCATGCACTCAACCTGTGGGAGGGCTTGTCGCAAGAGCTGAATTATAACGTGATGTATAGCCCGCGCGGTGTGATGATGCTGGCCCATAACATTCACGATATTCAGGTGTTCAAGCGGCATGTGCATGCAAACCGTCTTGCTGGCATCGACAATGAGTGGTTGACGCCGGAGCAGGCGAAGGCGTTTTGCCCGCTGCTGTCCATCGACCCGAACATGCGCTATCCGATTCTTGGCGCGGCCTTGCAGCGGCGCGGCGGCACAGCCCGGCATGATGCTGTTGCGTGGGGCTATGCCCGCAAAGCCTCTGAAATGGGCGTCGATATAATCCAGAATTGCGAAGTCACCGGCATTTTGCGCGGGCCCGATGGTGCCGTCACCGGCGTTGAAACCAATCGCGGTCAGATTGCCACCAAGAAAATAGGCGTTGTGGCTGCGGGCCATACTTCGGTGCTGATGAGCATGGCAGGGGTGCGGATGCCGCTTGAATCCTATCCGCTGCAAGCGCTGGTGTCCGAGCCGATCAAGCCGATTATGCCGTGTGTGGTTATGTCCAACACCATTCATGCCTACATGAGCCAGTCTGATAAGGGCGAGTTGGTCATTGGTGCGGGCACAGACGCCTACACGTCTTATTCGCAAACCGGCGGCCTGCATATCTCGGCGCATACGCTGGACGCGATTTGCGAATTGTTCCCCACCGTGCGCCGGATGCGGATGTTGCGCAATTGGGGCGGTATTGTTGATGTGACGCCGGATCGCTCCCCCATCATCGGCAAAACGCCAGTGCCGGGGCTGTTTGTTAACTGCGGTTGGGGCACGGGCGGGTTTAAGGCCACACCGGGGTCCGGTCATGTGTTTGCCCACACTGTTGCGACGGGTGAACCGCATAAAATCAATGCCGGTTTCCGGTTAGACCGGTTCCGCACCGGGCGTTTGATTGACGAAGCCGCCGCCGCCGCCGTTGCGCATTAGAGGTTTACCATGCTGCTGATCACTTGCCCGCATTGCGGCCCGCGCCCCGAACTTGAGTTTCGCTATGGCGGCGAGGCGCATATTGCCCGCCCGTTGGAGCCGATGAGCCTCACCGATACGCAATGGTCGGAATTTATGTATTTTCGTGGTAATCCCAAGGGTTTGCACGCCGAACGCTGGCGTCATATGGGCTGCGCGCGGTTTTTCAATGCGGTGCGCCACACGGTGAGTGACAAGATTTTGATGACTTATAAATCCGGAGAACCCATGCCTGATATTGCCCGATTTTCCAAGGATTTGGGCTGATGGCAAACATGCGCACAGCTTCCGGCGGACGGATTGACCGCGCCAAGCCGGTTAATTTCAGCTTTGATGGTGTCACCTACCAAGGCGCGCGCGGCGATACGCTGGCCTCGGCGCTGATTGCCAATGGCGTGCACCTGATGGGGCGCTCGTTCAAATATCATCGGCCGCGCGGGCTGGTTTCGATGGGCACCGATGAGCCGAACGCACTGGTGGGAGTCAGCCGCGATGGCGGGCGCAGCACCCCAAATTTGCGCGCCAGCGAGGTTGAGCTTTATGAGGGCCTGACCGCAATCAGCCAAAACCGCTTTCCAAGCCTCAAATTCGATGTCGGCGCGGTGAATTCGCTGCTGTCGCCGATTTTTGCTGCGGGCTTCTATTATAAGACCTTCATGTTCCCGAAGCTGTTTTGGCACACGGTTTACGAGCCGGTCATCCGCCGTGCCGCAGGGCTTGGCAACGCGGCCAAAGAGCCGGATCCGGATCATTACGCCAACCGCTTTGCGCATTGTGATGTGTTGGTGGTGGGGGCGGGGCCTGCGGGCCTCACAGCGGCTTTGGCGGCAGCGGAAAGCGGCGCCGATGTGATCATTTGCGACGAGGGCGCCGAATTTGGCGGCTCGCTGTTAAGCGCGGGCACGGCCACCATTGACGGGCGCGAGGCCAACCAATGGCCGCTCGATATTTTCATGGTTTTGGCCATGCACGCCAACATCCGGGCTTTGCCGCGCACCACGGCGTTTGGCTATTATCAGCAAAATTTTGTCGGCCTATGCGAGCGCATCACCGACCATCTGGCCGATGCGAAGCCGGGCGACGTGCGCGAGCGGCTGTGGCAGGTGCGCGCCAAACAAGTGATTCTGGCGACAGGTGCCATCGAGCGGCCTTTGGTGTTTGCTGATAATGACCGCCCCGGCGTGATGTTGGCAAGCGCGGCGCGGATATTGCTCAACCGTTTCGGGGTCAAGTGCGGCACCCGCGCTGTGGTGTTTACCGTCACCGATGATGCCTATCAGACAGCGTTGGAATTGCATGACGCGGGTGTGCAGATTGCCGCCATTGTCGATATGCGCGCGGATGGCGGGGCGTTGAGCGTGCAGGCGGAAGGCGCGGGCATTCGTGTGATTCGCGGCGCGGTTTTAACCGGTACAAAGGGCGGCTTGCGGGTGAGCGGCGCTTGTGTCGGCAAGCTTGAGGGGGAAACGGTTACGCCGCTTGAAGACATCGAATGTGATGTGATTTTGCACTCTGGCGGCTGGACACCCAACGTCAATCTGTTTTCCCAGTCGCGTGGCAAGCTGCAATATGATGCGCGCGGGCTGTTTGTGCCGGGCGTTGCGGCGCAGGATATGGCGTCTGTGGGGGCCTGCAACGGCACCTTCGATCTGACGGAATGTTTGAATGCCGGCTATGCCACGGGAGAAGCTGCGGCGCGGGCGGTTGGCAAAAAGGCCGGTACCCTGAAAACCTTTGATGCGCTGGGGGATGTGGCTTTGAGCGCCGGTATTTCCGGCGCGGTGCCCACTCATAAGGATACGGGCAAGATCAAGGCGTTTGTCGATTTTCAGAACGATGTGACCGCCAAGGATATTACGCTGGCGACACGCGAAGGTATGCGCTCGATTGAGCACGTCAAACGCTACACCACCACGGGCATGGCGACAGATCAGGGCAAAACCTCCAACATGAATGCGCTGGGCATTGCTGCAAAAGCGCTGGGCAACAGTGTGCCACAAGTGGGCCTGACCACTTTCCGGCCACCTTACACGCCAACCAGCTTCGGTATTTATGCCGGATTGTCGCGCGGAGACTTGTTTGACCCCACCCGTAAGACCGCCATTCACGGGTGGGCGGCGGAAAAGGGTGCGGCATTTGAAGATGTCGGCCAGTGGAAGCGGGCGCATTATTTTGGCAGTGAGGTTCACGCCGCCACCAATGCCGAAGTGAAGGCCGTGCGCATCACAGCGGGCATATTTGACGCCTCCACCTTGGGCAAAATTGAGCTCGTGGGTCCCGATGCGTGGAAATTTCTCAACCGGATGTATACCGGGCCGTTTGAAAAACTTGGTGTTGGCAAATGCCGCTACGGGCTGATGTTGAACGAAGCGGGCTTTATCATCGATGATGGTGTTATCGCGCGGTTGGCACCGGACCGTTTTCACATCACCACCACCACAGGCGGCGCGGCGCGGGTGCTGAATATGATGGAGGATTATCTCCAGACAGAATTCACCGATCTGAACTGCTGGCTGACCTCAATCACCGAGCAATATGCGGTGATCGCGGTTCAAGGCCCCCGCGCGCGCGATATTCTCGCGCCGTTGGTTACGGGCGTGGATTTGCAAATGCCGCATATGGCCTATGCCGAAGGCGAAATTTGCGGTGTGCCAACGCGGCTGTTCCGGGTGAGCTTCACCGGTGAAATGGGCTTTGAGGTCAATGTGCCCGCCGATTATGGCCGCACGGTGTGGGAGGCGATTTTTGCCGAAGGGCAGAAGCACGGCGCGGTCGCCTATGGCACCGAGGCGATGCACGTGTTGCGGGCGGAAAAGGGCTACATTATCGTGGGTCAGGAAACTGACGGCACGGTAACCCCCGATGATTTGGGTTTGGGCGGCATGGTGTCCAAGCTCAAGCCGGATTTTGTCGGCAAGCGCGGCTTGCTGATGCCGGACACATGCGCGCCAAACCGCAAACAGCTTGTTGGCTTGCTCACCGCAAATCCACTGGTGGTGCTGGAAGAAGGCGCGCAAATTACGCTGGAAGCCAAACCCGCCACCGGAACCAAGGCTTTAGGGCATGTTACGTCGTCTTATTGGAGCGAAACACTGGGACGCTCCATCGCCATGGCGCTGGTCGAAAATGGCCGCGCGCGCATGGGGGAAACCTTGAACGTGCCGATGCCGAATGAGACTTACGGCGTTCGCGTGGTTGAGCCGGTGTTTTATGATGCCAAGGGGGAGCGCCTGAATGGTTGAGGTTTTACGGCGCTCGTCGCTCGAAGGTATTGCGGATTTCAAAACCCGCAAGGCGGGCATTTCTGCCCTCCAGCCGCTGCAACGGTATAGTTTGCGCGTAGGCTCAGCTGCCATTGTGGAAGCGGGCAAAGCCTTTGGTGTGCCGCTGCCAACAGAGGCAGGCCGTGTGCACGTTGAGGGTGACAAATCAGCGCTCTGGCTGGGGCCGGACGAATGGCTGTTGCTGGCACCGGTTGGCACCGCTGTGGCGATAAGCGCGCCGCACAGTATGGTGGATATTTCACACCGGCAAATGGCGCTGGAGGTTTCGGGCTCGCGCGCGGAAGATTTGCTCAACGCGGGTGTGATGCTGGATTTGCGGTTAGCGGCATTCGGCGTCAATACCTGCGCCCGCACTCTGCTGGGCAAAGCTGACGTTATCGTTTGGCGGACGGACACCAACCGGTTTCACCTCGAAGTCTGGCGCAGCTTTGCACCCTATGTGCGCGCCTATCTGGAACAGGCGAGCGCAGGGCTGTGAAGCCGCTCTGGATCATCGTTGCCGTTGCGCAAAATCGCGTCATCGGCAACGACAACAAACTGCTGTGGCGGATACGTTCGGATTTGCAGCGCTTTAAAGCCCTCACGCTTGGCAAGCCGATGGTGATGGGGCGCAAAACTTTTCAATCGATTGGCAAGGCGCTGCCCGGGCGCGAAACCATTGTTGTCACGCGCGACCAAGGCTTCAGCGCGCCCAATGTGCATGTGGCGCATGATATGGCGGAGGCGCTTGCCTTAGCTAACGCGCTGGCACTTAAAATGAACGCCGAGGCCATTGCAATTGTGGGCGGCGGCGAAATTTATGCACAGATGATCGGCCATGCCGAACGGGTTTATTTGACGGAAGTTGTGCTTGCGCCTGAAGGCGATACGCATTTTCCACAGCTTGGGCCTGAGTGGAAGATCGTGCACCGGGCAGATCATCCGGCCAGCCCCAATGACGAAGCTGCCTTCGCCTATATTGACTATGTTCGGGTGTAGGGTCTGCCCGACACATCTGACGCATTGCAAGCGCGGTATCGCTCCCCTATATAAAGCCAACTTGAAGCCCGAGATTTGCTTTTTGCAGCTTGGATGAGATGAGGTTATTTGATGCCCTGGTCAAATCAGAATGGTAGCGGGCCAAAAGGGCCGAATTTGCCGAGCCCTTGGGGCCAAGGCCCGAGCGGCGGCAATAATTCACAAGATATGCTCAAGAAATTCGGCGACTTTTTCAATGGTCTTTTTCGCGGCGGGCCTGTTGGCGGCAAAAGCATCCTGGCCATTGTGGTTATTGGTTTGATTTTGTGGCTGCTCACAGGTTTTTACACCGTGCAGACCAACGAAGTCGGCCTCAACATGATTTTTGGCCGCTACACCGGTAAAACCCAGAGCGGCTTGAATTATAATCTGCCCTATCCGATCGGTTCCGTGATCAAGCCAACCGTCACAGACCGCAAAAGCATCGATATCGGCTTGCAGTCGGAAGAAAGCCTGATGCTGACCGGGGACGAAAACATCGTCGACCTGAAATTTCGGGTGATCTGGCAGATAGACCCGGCCAAGCCGGAAGACTACGCCTTTAACTTGCGCAATCCTGCCGAAAGCGTGAAGGCCGTCGCGGAAAGCGTGATGCGCGAGCTGGTTGGGCGGACCGATTTCCAGAAAATCATCACCGCAGAACGTAAAAATATTGAGCCATCGGCGCAGGAGCAAATCCAGCGGGTGCTGAACACCTACAAAATCGGCGTGCAGATTCTGCAGGTTCAGTTGTTGCAGGTTGATCCGCCGCCACCTGTTATCGCCGCGTTTAAAGACGTGACAGCGTCTCAGCAGGACCGTCAGCGCGCCTCGAACGAGGCAGATGCTTATGCCAAAAAGGTTGTGCCGGAAGCGCGCGGTAGAGCCTCGCGCATCGTGCAGGAGGCCGAAGGCTATAAGCTGCAAACCGTTGCCGAGGCTACCGGACAAGTGTCGCGGTTCAATCAGGTTTATGAGCAATACAAAAAGGCGCCGGAAGTGACCCGTCAGCGGCTTTATCTGGAAACCATGGAGCGTGTTTTGGGCAATTCGGACAAGATATTGCTGGATAAGTCCGGCAGCGGCGTCTTGCCCTATCTGCCACTGGGCGACCTGAGCAAGGGAGCGGCAAAATGAACCGCAACATAACCATTGTTCCCATTGTTATCCTTGTGGCCCTGATCATGGTTGTGATGAGCGCCTTGTTCACCGTGCGCCAAACCGAGCAGGCGCTTGTGCTGCGCTTTGGTGAGCCGGTGCCGGGACGCGGCATCGTGACCGCGCCGGGCCTGCATTTTAAAATCCCGTTTATCGAGAGCGTTGTGCATCTTGATAATCGCGTTCTTGATCTGGAAAGCCCGCAGCAGGAAGTGCTCGCCAGCGATAATCAGCGCCTCGAAGTTGATGCGTTTTTGCGATATCGCATTGTTGACCCGCTGAAGTTTTATCAGTCGGTCGGCACTGGTGCGATTGCAGACAATCAATTGAGCTCGATTCTGAACTCATCTGTGCGCCGCGTGCTGGGCGAAGTGACCAACACCGACATTATCCGCGATCACCGCGCTGAATTGATGGTGAAAATTCGCGACCTCACCAACACCGAGGCCGAGCGCCTTGGCGTTGCCGCGATCGACGTGCGTATTCGGCGCGCGGATTTGCCGAAAGAAATTTCGGAAAAAGTGTTCAGCCGTATGCAATCTGAACGCCAGCGCGAGGCGGCCGACAACCGTGCGCGCGGTAACGAAGAAGCCGCAGCAATCACCTCGCGCGCTGACCGTGATGTGACGGTTTTGGTCGGTAAAGCCCAGCAGGATGCCGACACAAAACGCGGCGAGGGCGACGCCGAACGCAACCGTATCTTTGCCGAGAGCTATTCCAAGGATAAGGATTTCTTCGCGTTTTATCGGTCTATGCAGGCCTATGAAGCGGGATTGAAGTCCGGCACCACTAAAATGGTGATTTCACCGAATTCCGACTTCTTCAAATATTTCGGTGATCCTAACGGCAAAAGTAACGTTGAAGTGCCGAAGAATTGATTTGCGGGCGCATATTTGCCTCATGTGCGCCCCAATTTGATTGATGATGAAACCATTGTGTGCGCGGCCCGTATTTGAGACGCGGCACTCTCAAAGACGGCTGACGGAGCAATCGATTCATGACCACATTTCTTAAAGTTTCCAAAAAGCCGCGCCTGACCTTTGGCGGCGTAATTCTGGCCTGCGCTTTGCAGCTTGGCCTCGCGACAGGCATTGCCCTTGGCGCAGCGCCCGCCTTTGCCAAAGGGCCCGACAGCCTGGCCGATTTGGCCCAGAGCGTGACGGACGCGGTGGTGAACATTTCAGCCTCACAGAACATTCCGGAAAAAGACGTCGCCAGCCCGCAGGGTGGCTCGCCCGAGGACATGTTTGACGAGCTGTTTAAAAAGTTTAACGGCCAGCGCGGCGACAAAGGCAAGCCGGACAGCAAGAGCGAAAACGGCAAGCCAAAGGCCTCGCCGTTGCAACGCAAAAGCACCTCATTGGGGTCCGGCTTTATTATTGATTCTGCCGGTATCGTTATCACCAACAATCACGTTATTGCCGATGCCAACGACATTACCGTTATCCTCACCGATGGCACCAAGCTGAAGGCCGAGCTGATTGGCACCGATCCGAAGGTGGATGTGGCCGTCTTGCGCGTGAAGCCGGAAAAGCCGCTCACCTCAGTGAAGTTCGGTGATTCTGAAAAAATGCGCGTTGGTGATTGGGTGATGGCGGTGGGCAATCCGTTTGGCCTTGGCGGTACCGTTACCGCGGGCATTGTTTCGGCGCGTAACCGCAATATCGAAAGCGGACCCTATGACAACTATATCCAGACCGATGCTGCCATCAATAAGGGCAATTCGGGCGGGCCGTTGTTCAACATGGCAGGCGAAGTTATCGGCATTAACACCGCGATTTTGTCGCCCACAGGCGGCTCGGTCGGCATTGGTTTTGCCACGCCCTCAGCCACTGTGATGCCGGTCATCGACCAGTTGAAACAGTTCCGCGAAACCCGTCGCGGCTGGCTCGGTGTCAAAATCCAGAATGTTGATGAGACCATTGCCGACAGCCTTGGCCTTGGTACCGCACGCGGCGCGTTGGTGGCTGCGGTTGATGATCGTGGCCCGGCAAAGCCAGCAGGATTGATGGCTGGCGACGTAATCGTCAAATTTAACGGCAAGGACATTAAAACCTCGACCGACTTGCCGAAGATGGTGGCCTCCACCGCCGTTGGTGCCGTGGTCGAAGTGGTTATCGTGCGCAAAGGTCAGGAAATGACCAAGAGCGTGACGTTGGCCCGCCTTGAAGACGGCGAGAAAATGGCCAAGGACGCCAGCGGCGACAACAAAGATGTTGCCAAGTCGGAGGCCGTGACCAAGACGGTGCTTGGTCTTGATCTTGCGCCGCTTTCAGACGACTTGCGCCAGAAATATCAGATCAAAGACGATGTGAAGGGGGTTGTCATCACCGACATCAACCAGAGCTCGCCTGCGGCTGAAAAGCGGCTTCAGGCCGGATATGTGGTTGTAGAAGTGGCCCAGGAAGTGGTCAAAACGCCAGCTGATATTGCCAAAAAGATCGACGCTTTGAAAAAGCAGGGCAAAAAGAATGCGCTGTTGCTGGTGAGCGACCCGCAGGGTTCGTCGCAATTTGTGACCTTGGCTCTGGAATAACAACGATTTAGCCGACGATCTCG
>JAYVYB010000021.1:0-15387 GCA_043784625.1 Methylovirgula sp. | reverse complement strand
CTTATCGCCCATGGCGGTCAGAATGCCCACAGGCCCGCCAAGCGAGGTGATGGCAGCGCGCTGACGAACCTCAGAACAGCGTGACGCCACATCGGCGATGCCCATGCCCCAGACGCTAACTTTCGCGCCAAAGGTTATTGGCGCAGCGTGTTGGCCATAAGTGCGCCCGGCGCAAGGCGTTTTGCCATGCGTGGCGGCCAACATTAACAAGCCGGCCAATGTTGCCTTGAGATCTGGCATGAGAGCGTCAAACGCCTGCTGAAGCTGCAAAACCAGAGCAGTATCGTCAATGTCTTGGGTGGTGGTGCCTTTGTGAAAATGCGCCTCCAAATCCTTGGGGAGCAGTTTCTGTACCTGCGCAACAAAAGCAATAACCGGAACGCCCGCCAGCGCCGTGGCGCGGCCCATTGCTGCAAGATCGATTTGGCCGGGTTGAATTGCGCCCAGCGCCGAGACCAGCGCGGCAGGGACGATGCCTAAGTCGGCCTGCGCCTGAGCCAAGGCGTGCTCGACCCGCAACATAGCCGCGATTTTGGCGCTGTCGTCAAACACAGCGCGCATTGCCTCGCTGACAAACAACGGCCCCAAAATCGCAGAATCAAGCGCGGAAAAGCTCAAAAACCCATTCCCTCAGATTGCCAATATGGCGCGGGCCTCAGCGGCTGTTGCCGGGCGGGCATGGTATTTTGAACAGGTTTCTGCCGCTTGCGCCACCAACTCGGCATTGCTTTTCGCCAGTTGGGTTTTGCCAATTCGGATATTGTCTTCAAGGCCGGTGCGAATTGCGCCCGCGCCCCGTGCTAAAGCCCAATTCATCACATCAAGTTGGTGCCGCCCGATGCCCGCCGCCGTCCATGTGGCGTTGGGAATCACCCGTTTCAATTCGGCATGCAGAACATCAAGCAGATGCGGATCCGCAGGCATGGCATTTTGCACGCCCATTACAAATTGCACATGCGGATGGTCGTCCATCAAACCCTGATCGATCAAACGCTTGGCACCATGAATGTGCGACAAATCAAAAATTTCGATTTCCGGACGTACACCATATTTATGCATGGTTGTTGCCAGATCAGTGACAAAGGCCGCGCCGTTTTCATAAACGATGGTGGGGAAATTGACCGAGCCGGTTGAAAGGGACGCCATATCCGGTTTGAGATAAAGCGCGCTGCCCCGCAAAGAAGGGTCGCGCCCGCGCCCCCCGGTGGAAAACTGGATGACCATGCCCGGGCAGTATCTTTTAATACCCTCCTGCACCAAGGCAAACCGCTCCGGGCTGGACGAAGAGCTTTCATCGTCATTGCGCACATGGATATGGACGAGAGAGGCACCAGCTTCAAACGCCTCATGCGTGGACTCAATTTGCTCCGCCGGTAATATAGGCACGGCGGGATTGTCTTTTTTGCGCGGAACCGAGCCGGTGATGGCAACGGCGATAACAATTGGCTTCATGGTTTTCTCCCGGAACCTTGAGCGCTTTTTGCAAAACAGTACGGCGTTTTGCTAAGCGGCTTAAGTTAGACGTAAACACTTCAAATATCGAAAAACACTGTTTCATTGTCACCTTGAAGGTGAATGTCAAATGTGTAAACGGCTTTGCCGTTATCAGTGTTGCGCGTAGCGATCAGTGTTTTACGCCGCGAAACCAGTTCAATCAGGTTCAAGACCGGGTCCTTGGCATTCAGTTCGGCCTCATCAGAAAAATAGACCCGCGTATTCAGGCCGATGTTGATACCGCGCGCCACAATCCAAACATTGATATGCGGTGCCATTGGACGGGCGTTTCGGCCCATAACCAGGCCGGGTTTGATGGTTTCAAACGCATAGGTTCCGGTTTCAAAGTCGGAGCAGGCGCGGCCCCAGCCGCGGAAGCCGGGTTCGAGCGCTTTTCCCTGCCTGTCATACGGTGAATTGTAGGCACCGCTGGCATTAGCCTGCCAAATTTCCAGCAGCACATCTCGCACCAAAGAGCCGGTGCCATCATAGACCTTGCCTTCAAGGCGGATGTGCTCTCCCTTAGTTTCAGGTCCGGCTAGAATGTTGCCAAAGTCATTTTCAAAAATATCAAAACCGGCCTGCTTGGGCGCAAGGCCGATGTGCACATAAGGACCGGCAGTTTGCGAGGTGGTTTCTTTGAGGTAGCCGAGTTTGTCAGTCATGGTTTAATTTCCCGCCAGACGGTTTTCAAACAAGGTTGAGCGGCGACCGCGCAGAACAATGTCAAAACGATAGGCTAACGTGTCGAGCGGCACCGAAGCATTCAAATCCAACGGCGCAATCAGCCGTTCAATCGCGCCTTCATCGGGAATAGTTTTGACGATGGGGCAAAGCTTGATCAGAGGATCGCCTTCAAAATACATCTGGGTGATCAGGCGCTGAGCAAAGCCGGTGCCGAAAACAGAAAAATGGATATGGGCCGGACGCCAGCTGTTGACATAATTGCGCCACGGATAGGGGCCGGGTTTGATGGTGCGAAAATAATAGTAGCCGTCCTCGCTGCTTAAAGTGCGGCCGCAGCCACCAAAATTTGGATCAATCGGCGCGAGATAGGAATCTTTCTTGTGGCGGTAGCGCCCGCCGGAATTAGCTTGCCAAAATTCGATAAGGACATTCGGGACAGGGCGGGCGTTTTCATCCAGCACACGACCATGAACAATAATGCGCTCGCCAATCGGATCGCCGCTTTTGGCATAATTTTTGATCAGGTCATTGTCGAGCGCGCCCAGCTCATTTTGGCCAAACACCGGGCCGGTGACCTCCGACAAAGAATTTTGCAGGGACAGCAAGGCGTGGCGCGGCGACCGGGCGACGCTGGTTTTATACGTCGGCGTAAATGCCGGCGCGTGCACTGTGCGGTCGCGTTGGAAAAACTCGCTCTCGGAAATCATGCTGTGCTCCCCCCATCCCGCCCTCTGTTCGCTAGGGTGCTGTGGATTTGGGCAGAGTATAATTGTCAATGCAGCCGCACAATTGAAAATTGCGATTGGGCGTGGATTAATCCGGGTGAAGTGGAAATCGGATGACGTCTTTAGTTGCGCGCGGTCAGCCTCGGCCCGTGTTGAGCATGTGTTTTTTGGGTTCTATGGCATGCGGCGGCTTGAATTTTAAGATGTAAAATATAGAAAAAATAATAAAAACAATGATTTAAGAGAAATTTTGAGTTTGAGGATATAAATATATAAAATTACTAGACTAATGTGAATTTATAAGTCTATTATTTCTATATACTAATCAGTCAAGCGGAGCCCTTTATGTCATTTTCCTCTCTCTCCCGCCGCAATTTTGGCAAGCTTGCGGCCGGTGTCGGCCTCGCTACGGCCATCGGCGTTCCAACCGCCGCTTTTGCCGATACGACTCTGTTGAATGTGTCCTATGACCCGACGCGTGAACTCTACAAAGTGATCAACGCTGCCTTTGCTGCCGACTGGAAAGCCAAAACCGGCGAAGCGCTCACCATTCAGGCATCGCACGGCGGTTCCGGAGCGCAGGCCCGCTCGGTGATCGATGGCCTCAATGCCGACGTGGTGACGCTGGCACTGTCCGCCGACATTGATGCCATTGCCGCCAAAACGGGAAAAATTCCAGCCGATTGGCAAAAGCGTTTGCCAAATAATTCTGCGCCATACACGTCGACGATTGTGTTTCTGGTTCGCAAAGGCAATCCGAAAGCGGTCAAGGACTGGGACGATCTGGTCAAACCGGGCATCGCCGTCATTACGCCAAATCCCAAAACCGGTGGCGGCGCGCGCTGGAACTATCTTGCTGCCTGGGGCTATGCCACCAAGAAATTCAATAATGACGAAGCTAAAATCACTGAATTCGTTAAGGCGCTGTATGCCAACGCCCCCGTGATGGACACCGGCGCGCGCGGCTCAACCATCACATTTGCGCAGCGCGGTTTGGGGGATGTGTTGATCACGTGGGAAAACGAGGCCTTCTTGGCCAATGAGGAATTTGGCAAGGACAAGTTTGATATTGTTGTGCCTTCGCTCTCGATTTTGGCAGAGCCGCCGGTTTCAATTGTAGATGGTAACGTCGATGCCAAAGGCACCCGCAAGCAGGCTGAAGCCTACCGGAACTACCTTTACACGCCCGAGGCTCAGGCAACGATTGCCAAATATTTTTACCGTCCGTTCAAGCCGGAAGCTGCTGCTAAAGAAGATCTCGCCCGTTTTCCCAAAATAGAGCTGATCACCATCGACGGTGCCTTTGGCGGCTGGGCCAAGGCACAGGCCAAACACTTTGCTGACGGCGGTGTGTTTGACACCATCCAGAAAAAGTAAAATGGCGCTGGCCTTACCTTTGTCCCGGGCGATGCGCAGCCCCGGCATTTTGCCGGGGTTTCACCTCACCTTGGGGTATGCGCTGATCTGGCTGAGCCTGATTGTGCTGTTTCCGCTATGTGTGCTGGTGTTGAAGGCGTCTACACTCGGCCTCTCGGGCATCATAAATATCGCGCTCCAGCCGCGCATTTTTGGTGCGCTCCAAGTGAGCTTTACTGCGGCGCTGATTGCTGCGGCGGTAGACGCGGTGTTCGGCCTTTTGGTGGCTTGGGTCTTGGTGCGCTATCGCTTTCCGGGACGGCGGTTTTTTGATGCGATTGTTGATTTGCCCTTCGCTTTACCAACCGCCGTTGCCGGAATTACCTTGGCAACGCTTTACGCGCCCAGCGGATGGATTGGCGCGCCGCTGGCCGCGCTCGGACTTAAAGTTGCCTACACACCAGCGGGCATTCTGGTGGCGCTGATTTTCGTCGGGTTGCCATTTGTTGTGCGCACAGTTGAGCCGCTGATTGCAGGGTTGGAAAGAGAAGCGGAAGAGGCTTCCGCCACCTTGGGAGCATCACGATGGCAGACCTTTGCGCGCGTGTTATTGCCCGCGCTCACACCTGCGCTTTTGACCGGCTTTGCCATGGCCTTCGCCCGCTGCGTTGGTGAATATGGTTCGGTGATTTTTATCGCCGGGAACTTGCCTTATGTTTCGGAGATTGCGCCGCTGCTGATTATCGTCAAGCTGGAGGAGTATGATTATGCCGGTGCCACCGCCATAGCGACGATCATGCTCGGCGCTGCTTTTGTGATCCTACTGCTTATCAATCTGATTCAGGCCTTTGCCCGACTGAGGTTTGGTCATGTCTGAACTTGCGAATCCTTCTCTGGCGCGTTCAACCGCCACATCTGAATCCCCCATCGTCCGCCGCGTCCTGATCGGCGTTACGCTTATATTCCTCAGTCTGGTTTTGCTGGCGCCGCTCGTTTTGGTATTTGTCGAGGCGCTTCGTGGTGGCTTGGAGAAATATTTCGCGGCCCTGTGGGAGCCTGACGCCGCCGCCGCCGTCCGCCTCACGCTTACTGTTGCCGTGATTGCGGTGCCGCTCAATCTGGTGTTTGGAGTTGCGGCGGCTTGGGCGATTGCTAAGTTCAATTTTCGCGGCAAGACCCTGCTGGTAACGCTGATCGACCTGCCGTTTTCCGTCTCACCGGTTGTTTCCGGCCTGATCTATGTGTTGATTTTCGGCGCGCAAGGGCTGCTGGGTCCTTGGTTTACAGCCCACCATATTCAAGTGATTTTTGCCATTCCCGGCATTGTGCTGGCCAGTGTTTTTGTCACTTTTCCGTTTGTGGCGCGCGAACTAATTCCATTAATGCAGGAGCAGGGCGCCACTGAGGAGGAAGCCGCTTTAACGCTGGGGGCATCGGGATGGAAAATGTTTTTCACCGTAACTTTGCCCAATACCAAATGGGCGCTCCTCTATGGCGTTTTGCTGTGCAATGCCCGCGCCATGGGCGAATTTGGCGCAGTTTCTGTGGTTTCCGGACATATCCGTGGCCTGACCAATACCGTTCCCCTCCATGTCGAGATTCTTTACAATGAGTACAACTTCATCGCTGCCTTCGCTGCCGCCTCGCTTCTTGCGCTTTTGGCCATTTTCACTCTGGCGATCAAAAGCCTTATCGAATGGCGCTTTGCCGACGCCCTTGCAGCCAACCGCCGCCATTGACGCGCGCGCGGCTGGCGTAGATATCAAGGTCTCCGGACTAAAAAAGGGCTTCGGCACCTTTCCGGCATTGCGCGGGGTGAACCTCGAAATCCATAAGGGCGAGCTTTTGGCTTTGCTAGGGCCGTCCGGCTCCGGTAAGACCACCTTGCTGCGGCTGATTGCGGGGCTGGAGACGCTGGATAGCGGCACCGTGCAGTTTGATAATGTCGACACCAACGGAATGAGCGTGCAGGCTCGGCGTGTCGGTTTTGTGTTTCAGCACTATGCCTTGTTCAAGCATATGAGCATTTCCGACAATATCGCCTATGGGCTGAATGTGCGGCCACGAGCCTTGCGGCCAAGCAAGCAGGTCATCAAGGAGCGCGTGTTGTCCCTATTGAAACTGGTGCAGCTCGAAGGGTTAGAAGGGCGCTATCCGGCGCAACTCTCCGGCGGGCAAAGGCAGCGCGTGGCGCTTGCCCGCGCTCTCGCCATTGAACCGCAGGTGTTGCTGCTCGATGAGCCTTTCGGCGCGCTCGATGCCAAAGTGCGCAAAGAGCTGCGCGGATGGCTTCGCCAGATTCATGAAACCACCGGCTTGACCACAATCTTCGTCACCCATGATCAGGATGAGGCAATGGAACTCGCAGACCGCGTTGCCATTCTCAATCAAGGCAAAATCGAGCAGCTCGGTACGCCGCACGAAATTAAAGCCAATCCGGTGTCGCATTTCGTCCGCGAGTTTCTGGGGTAGGGCCAAGGCTTTGGCGCCAGCTGCGAATGGGCAGCGCTGTTTTTCATCGCGCCAACGGGGATTTTATGGCATAGGAGCGCCAAGTTAATCCTAGGCTTTTATATATGCACAAAACCGCCAAAATCTTCGCAGTGGCTCCAATGATGGACTGGACCGACCGGCATTGCCGCGTCTTCCACCGGGTGCTTTCGCGCCGCGCCCGCCTCTATACTGAGATGGTCACGACGGGAGCGCTCATTTTCGGGCCGCGCGAACGGCTGCTAAAATATTCGCCGGCAGAACATGAGGTTGCGTTACAGCTCGGCGGGTCAAACCCACGCGATCTGGCAGCTTGCGCAGCCATGGCGCAGGAACGCGGCTATGACGAGGTCAATCTTAATTGCGGTTGCCCCTCAGACCGCGTTCAAAACGGCGCTTTCGGGGCTTGTTTGATGGCGGAGCCGCAGCTTGTCGGCGAATGCGTCGCGGCCATGAAAGCATCCGTTAAAATACCGGTTACCGTCAAATGCCGTATCGGCATTGATGAACAGGACCCGGCTATTGCCCTGCGTGATTTTGTCAAAACTTGCGTTGCTGCCGGCGTGGATGAACTCACAATTCACGCCCGCAAGGCTTGGTTGAAGGGGCTTTCGCCCAAAGAAAACCGTGACGTTCCGCCGCTGGATTATGCTCTGGTGCACCAGATCAAGACAGAAAACCCGAATCTGCCCATCCTGCTCAACGGCGGATTAAACACTTTGTCAGAGTCAAAGCCGCATCTGGAAACTCTGGACGGCGTTATGCTGGGCCGCGCCGCCTATCATAACCCTGAAATTCTCATGCAAGTGGACCCTGAGTTTTACGGCGAAGTTCCGCCAAATTCCGATGCTTTTGAGGCCTTGGAAGCCTATTTTTCATATATTGAATCAGAGCTGGCCCAAGGCACGCGGCTTGCCGACATCACCCGCCATTTGCTTGGATTGTTTCCGGGCAAACCCGGCGCGCGGTTTTACCGGCGACACCTATCCACAGAAGCGCCCAAGCGCGGCGCGACCCTGCAAGTTTTGCGGGATGCGATGGCGCTGGTGTCGAGGGAACAGGTGGCCGCTTAAGTGCAGCTAAAGCGGGCGTGATTTTTTTAGCCTGAATAAATTTAAAAATTAAATGGAACCTAATTCCAATCCAAGGGTTTTGTTGTCGTGAGGCAAATGAGAC
Source organism: Methylovirgula sp. (assembly GCA_043784625.1). Lineage (GTDB taxonomy): Bacteria > Pseudomonadota > Alphaproteobacteria > Rhizobiales > Beijerinckiaceae > JANXSV01. The sequence continues at coordinate 7,459 of JAYVYB010000021.1, read as the reverse complement.
TGTTGATCTTTAAATGTAAAAATTCTGTAGATCAATGTTCATTAGCTAAGTTCTGCACCTAATGCAGAGACACTTCAATTTTTTCACTTGGAGAAGCGATATGAAAAACAATACTTTTAAATACGGCGTTATTCTGCTTTCTTTACTCGCACCAGTTAGCGTTAATCACGCTTTTGCTCAAGCTGCAGCTGGCGGCAACACCGGTTTGCAGGGCACGGAAGATTCAAAAGAAGTCGGCGCAATGGACGAGCAGCAGGCTGCCGCTTTTAAGAAATACGTCATGGGTAAGAAGGACGCTTCCCATGCCTACAAAGACAAGATTGTCATGGGCGCCATGATGCCGATGGAAGGCATGGAAATGTTCGATGTTCCGGCTGACTATACTTCGGGCAAGTATCAGTATGTGCACTTGAACGAAGACTGGGTCGTTATTGACACTAAGACTCACAAAGTTGTGCAGATCATTCACTAAACAATTTTGCGTTTTGGTAAGCGAATTCCAACCCCTTAGCGTTTCTCATCACTGAGAAATGCTTCAGGCCCTCTCTTGTTCCTCCCCCTTACAAGAGAGGGCTTTTTATCTTGCGTCGTTCAGACGGCAGCACCCGCTCCCGCCCGCGCGCGGTGAGGCCTTTCATCCGCTCCGGCAGCAGCTTCATAACGTCTTTGCGCGCGGCGTGGTTCAATCCGCCCCAGGCTGCAATCTCCGCCAATGTTCTACCACAGCCGATGCAGATTTTGCTGGTCTGATCAATAACGCAAACGTTGATGCAGGGGGAGGCGCGGGAGCTATTATCGGCCATTATAGTGTGCTCCGAAACAGAAGAGCCGCGCAAAACGCCAGCTCGGAAATTTGCTGCGCCGCGCCAGCCACATCGCCGGTTTGGCCATGTATCTGGCGTCGTGAGAAACGGGTAAGCGTCATAACCTGATACGCGAGGCGGGTGGTTTTACGGGCGGCAACTATCGATCTAAGCGCCGAAATGCGGCGCAACGTTGCAGGTTCTGCGCGACGCTATGGCTCTGGTGTCGCGGCCTAAACCAGCCCAGTCTCCTGACATGATTCGGTAAGATGCTGCCGTATTAAAAGCCTTCCATTCACGGAAGGATTTTAAATGAAACAGCCAAAAACATCTGACGTTCAATCGATCACCATTTCTGCATCAGCGACGAAAACATTCGAATTCATCGCCAAGCCACAAAATTTGCCGCTTTGGACCAGTGCTTTCACGCTCGCCGATACAAAATCAGCAGTGATGGAAACCCCGATGGGATCGGTCGAGATTTTACTCGAAACCGCCGCAAATCCGCAAACAGGCACGGTCGATTGGACAATGACCTTTCCCGACGGTGCGTCCGGCAAAGCCTATTCGCGCATTGTTGCCGATGGCGAGCGCTCAATTTATTGCTTTATTTTGATGGCGCCGCCGGTGCCGCTGGAAATGCTTGAAGGAGCCTTGCAGGCGCAGAGCGTAACCCTGGCGGCCGAACTGGCAAATTTGAAACAGATTTTGGAGCAATAGCTCTCGCAGAAGCGGATAAGGCAAACCAGCGCGCCTTATCCGCCGTGCTCGAATCTCAAGTCCGCCGCCGCGCGCTTGGCCGAACCCGCTCCCGCCCGCGCGCGGTGAGGCCTTTCATCCGCTCCGGCAGCAGTTTCATAACGTCTTTGCGCGCTGCGAGGTTCAATCCACCCCAGGCAGCAATCTCAGTCAATGTTCTGCCGCAGCCGATGCAAATTTTGCTGGTTTGATCAATAACGCAAACGTTGATGCAGGGGGAGGCGCGGGAGCTATCATCGGCCATTACAGTGTGCTCCGAAACAGGAGAGCCGCGCAAAACGCCAGCTCGGAAATTTGCTGCGCCGCGCCAGCCACATCGCCGGTTTGGCCATGTATCTGGCGTCGTGACAGCTCCGTCAGCACCAGAGCAGATAGCCCGGCACACATAAGCCCCGCGATCAGCCGTTTGATGCCAATTGGTTCAAATCCGAGCAAAATAAACGCGATTAGCACGGCAGATCCGGCACATATCGCCATCGCCTGAGATTGTGGGCGCGCGGCTGCAAAGCCCGCCCCGTCCAAACGGGCAGGGGGCAATAGCCACATCGGTACAACGCAGGCGGCACGCGAAACTGCCGCGCCAACCATAAGCGAAAGCGCGGACAGGCCTGCGCCGTAGTGGCCGATCAACGCGCTTAAGATAGTCCACCGCGCCAAGGTGACGAGCATCAGCGCCACAACACCATACGTGCCAAGGCGGCTGTCTTTCATGATTTCGAGCTTGCGGGCAAGGGTGCTGCCGCCGCCAAATCCATCCGCCACATCGGCAAGACCATCTTCATGCATCGCGCCGGTAACCAGTACCAGCGCCATCATCGCCAGCACTGCCACAAGCTGATCGGGCAAGCCGATGCCGCTGGCGCAAACCACAACCACAGCGCCAAGCGCGCCAATCAGAGCACCCGCCAGAGGCAACGCCCGCACCGCGCTGGTGAAATCGGGCATCGCGTGGATATCGCGCTCAAAGCTAATCGCAGGAATGGGCAGGCGCGTAAAAAACCGCAGCATTGAGAGGGTGTCGCGGGCGAAGGTGGTGCTGATTGACTGCCAACTGTCTTTTTGTCTGTCCATTGGCCACATTTAATCGACTTTCTGCCTACAGCAAGCCATAATAACTCATAAATTGCCGCGCAAGCGCATGCCGACAGGACGAATATGGCCACCGACCTAGCCACCCGCGTTTATGATCACAGTTTTCGGATTGATCCTATTGTCCGGACGCTGCTCGATACGGATTTTTACAAACTCCTGATGTTGCAGATGATTTGGAAAATGCATCCGACCGAAAGGGTTGCCTATTCCATGATCAACCGCAGCCAAACTGTGCGGCTTGGCGATATCATCGACGAGGCGGAACTCAAGGACCAACTCGACCATGCGCGCTCTTTGCGCTTCGCTAAAAACGAGCTGATCTGGCTTGCGGGCAATACATTTTATGGCTCGAAGCAAATTTTTGAACCGAGCTTTATCGAGTGGCTGGCCACATTTCAACTCCCTGAATATGAGTTGCACAAGCGCGACGGCCAATATGAACTGCGCTTTGATGGCCCGTGGGCGCAATCAACCATGTGGGAAATTCCGGCGCTTTCCATCGTCAATGAGCTACGCGCCCGTGCCGCCCTCAAACACATGAGCCGCTTCGAGCTTGATGTGCTCTACGCCCGCGCTAAGGCCAAGCTCTGGCTCAAGGTGGAGCGCCTGCGCGCGCTGAAAGCCGAAGCGCCTGTGCGCATATCTGATTTTGGCACCCGCCGCCGCCACGGCTACCTCTGGCAGCGCTGGTGCGTGGAGGCGATGCAGGAAGGCATCAAGGAGTGTTTCGTCGGCACCTCTAATGTCAAATTCGCGTTTGATTTTGGCTTGGAAGCCATTGGCACCAATGGTCACGAATTGCCCATGGTCTATGCGGCGCTGGCCAAAAACGACCGCGAATTACGCCAAGCGCCATATGATGTTTTGACCGATTGGGCCAAAATGTACGGTGGCAACTTACTGGTGATGTTGCCGGATGCTTTTGGCAGTACGGCCTTCCTCAAGGACGCTCCGGACTGGGTGGCGGATTGGAAAGGTGCCAGACCCGACTCAAAGCCGCCGATTGAAGGCGCGCAGGAAATCGTGGATTGGTGGAAGCGACGTGGGCGCGACCCGCGCGAAAAGCTCATCGTGCTCTCCGATGGCATGGATATTGACTCGATTGAGACCTGTATCCGCCGTTTCAACGGCGAGGTGAATATATCGATTGGTTGGGGCACAAACCTCACCAATGACTTCAAGGGTTGCGTGCCGAATGGCGCCGACGATGCGCTCAAGGCCATCTCGCTGGTCTGCAAGGTTGTGGAGGTGAACGGCAAACCGGCGGTGAAATTGTCGGACAATCCCGCCAAGGTGACAGGAGATTCAACTGAGCTCAACCGCTACCGCAGGGTGTTTGGCACCACGGGCATGAAAGAGCTTGAGGTGGTGGTGTAGGTGTTGGAGTTATTGACAACATGCATGGGCTGACGTAATCATAGCCATGGCAGCAATCTTACTTCTGCGGGAAAAATACATTGTTGCTGAAGCGGCCTTTGTTGAGCTGGTGGTTTGGCAAGTGCCTCAAAAGCTGCTCGGTTCAGATCATCTAGTCAAATATCGTCTCGCATTTATGATGCTGGGACGTTGCGTTTTACGCTATGACAATGAAGCGGGAAAAGGCGATCACAAACATATTGGCGAGAAGGAATATGCCTATCGCTTTGTAAGTGTTGACGAATTACAGAACGACTTTTGGACAGATGTTGAGGTTTTAATGACGAAAGGAGATAGGAGATGAACACAGTTACTCTCCAAATAGCGTCACTGGAAACAGTAAAGAAACGACTTGCCACCGCATTGCATAGCGAACCGCAAGGCAGCTTTCTGTCGTTCGCGTCTGCCGAAATCATGTGGAAGGTTCTCACCGCCAAGCGCTGGGAAATCCTCCGCGCAATGACGGGGCAAGGCGAAATGGCCATTCGCGCCGTGGCGCGTGGTGTCAAACGTGATGTTAAGGCCGTTCATTCGGACATTACCGCCTTGCTCGTGGCTGGCATTGTTGAACGCGGAGACCATGGCGTTGTCTTCCCCTATGACGCGATTCACGTGGATTTTACCTTGACCAAAGCGGCGTGAGGCTGCGTTTTCCCATCCTTTGAGACAGTTTTTCCAAGTGCTTCGCTGGACAATGGATTTGGTGTTGTGCGGGCAGATACAAACAAAAACTATGCCCCCCCCTAAAAACCTCCCCGCTTTGAGAGACTTATGGCAGCTCTCGTTTTGCCATTTGATGATATTCGCGGATGTGCCTTTAAGGCCGGAGGCGGATGTATATTGGGTTGCGGCGGTGCGCAAACGGGTCGCGCACCGGCACCAAGGATTGGCGGCTATTTTGGCAAGTCTTCCGTTTTCACGTTGATGCCCAGCAGTTTCCACTTTCCGTCGGAGAGCAAGGTTTTTACGGTGTAAAGAACCCTGTCGTTCTTGGTGTCGAAATATCCCTGCGCGACCATAACGCCGTCTGCGTCAACTGTGGTTGGGGTGGTCGCAACCATTTTTGAAACCACCACCTCGCTGATGTCGATCTGATTGTCATAAAACGCCTTAAACGCTTCCTTGAGCTTTTCCGGCGGCAATTGATCCCGTAACGGCTTTGAGCTGAGAGCATTCAACACAGCGTAGTTGCCGGAAAGATTGGCGTCGTTAAACGTCAACAGCCAGGTTTTGACGATTTTTTCTTGGACTGTCGCGTCAGGAATGTTCTGCGCCATCGCCGGAACTGACAAACTTAACAGGCACGCAGCCGCAAAAGTCCGAAAAAGGGAAACTTTTTTGATTTTGATAAATTTGGAATGCATCGATGCGTCCTTCAAATCAGTTTGAGGTTTGGCTGATTGCTGTAGACGCAACAAGACCATAGTATTGGTATAGTCAGAAAAACCCCGCTACAGTTGCTTTTCAGATTAAATTACGGAGTTCTCGGTTAATATTTGCAAAGAAACCTCAAATATCGTCACTCCCGCGGCTCCTCTGCTGGTTTTAACGGCCTAGAGTGAGTTCCAGCAGTTTCGTTTGAGCGCTGCGGCGCTACAGCCGCATCTTCCCCCTTCCAATTTTCGCTTCCGCTCTCTAAGAACGTGCTCACTTGGAGAGACTTATGACCGCTCACGTTTTGCCTTTTGATGATATTCGCGCCCTACTGCCGTTGATGCCGGAGGCGGATGTGCATTCTGTTGCGGCGGTGCGCGAGCGGGATGCGCAACTGACCAAGCCGGTTGGTGCTCTGGGCAAGCTCGAAACCCTGGTCGAATGGTTGGCGGCGTGGCAAGGCAAAGCCAAGCCGACGGTGGATCGCCCGCTGGTGGCGGTTTTTGCCGCCAATCACGGTGTGGTGGCGCAGGGGATTTCGCCCTATCCGCAATCTGTGACGGCGGGCATGATGGCGAATTTTCGCGCGGGCGGCGCGGCCATCAACCAGATTTGTGCCACTTATGACATTGGCCTGAAAGTGTTTGATCTGGCGCTTGACCTCCCAACCAACGACATTACTCAAGATGCCGCGATGGATGAAAAATCCTGCGCCGCTACCATGGCCTTTGGCATGGAAGCTTTGGCCGGCGGCGTTGATGTGCTGTGTTTGGGCGAAATGGGCATCGGCAACACCACTGTGGCCGCCGCAATTTATTACGCGCTTTATGGCGGAGCGCCGGAGGACTGGGTGGGGCGCGGCACCGGCGTTGATGACGCTGGTTTGGCGCGCAAGGCCGATGCGGTGCGCCGCGCGGTGGCGCTGCACAAAGATCATTTGAAAGACCCGCTTGAGGTGTTGCGCCGTCTGGGCGGGCGCGAAATTGCGGCGATGGCGGGCGGCATTATGGCGGCGCGCCTGCAGCGCGTGCCGGTGGTGCTCGATGGCTTTGTGGTCTGCGCGGCTGCGGCAGTTTTACACGCGCTGGATCCCTCAACGCTTGATCATTGCCTTGCTGGACACGTTTCCGCCGAAGGCGCACATCGCGAGGTATTAAAGCGCCTTGGCAAAGCGCCGCTTCTGGATTTGGGTATGCGGCTGGGGGAGGGGAGTGGCGGCGCCATGGCAATTGGCGTTATCCGTGGCGCGCTGGCCTGCCACACGGGCATGTCCACCTTCGCAGAGGCCGGCGTCGATAATAAAGACTAACCGGTCACAAACTTTTCATACGGGCTTTGAAACCTTTGTTTTTTATCTGCGTATCTCCCTCGAACCCGCAAACAGACAGCGGGGAAACAGCGGAGAAGCAAACATGAAAAAGACAATTCTTGCCAAGACCCTAGCACTCGCCATTGGCGCATCTTTCATCGGCTCATTGAGCTTCGTTCCATCAGCCTTCGCTGAAATGAGCGTTATGGTTGGCGGCGCAGCAATGCTGCCCTCCAAGAACGTGGTTGAGAACGCCAGCAAGGCGAAGAATCTCACCATTCTTGTCGCTGCGGTCAAGGCTGCCGGCCTTGTTGAAACCTTGATGGGCCCGGGTCCATTTACAGTGTTCGCACCGGACAACAACGCATTTGCCAAATTGCCAAAGGGCACTGTTGAAACCCTGCTCAAGCCGGAAAACAAGGCAACTCTGGTTGCAGTACTTACCTACCACGTTGTTGCCGGTAAGGTGACTGCGGCTGATTTGGTCGGCATGATCAAGGACGGCGGCGGTATGGCTTCGCTCAAGACTGTGCAGGGCGGCACACTTATTGCCAAGCTTCACGGCAAAAAAGTGACCCTGACCGATGAAAAAGGCGGCGTGGTAACCGTAACGCAGGCCGACGTCATGCAGTCTAACGGCGTCGCTCACGTCATCAACAAAGTTTTGCTGCCAGCAAGCTAATACTTGCCCGGACGTGTGACTGCC
>JAYVYB010000020.1:0-31982 GCA_043784625.1 Methylovirgula sp. | reverse complement strand
ACGCCATCATGTCACAAGGAAATAAGTTCAAGGGTTCGATGACCGCTTTGGTCACGCCGTTTAAAAATGGCGATGTCGATGAGGCCGCGTTCCGGGCCTTGGTTCAGTGGCAGATTGAGTCCGGTACGCATGGACTGGTGCCTGTGGGCACAACGGGCGAAAGCCCCACCTTGAGCCATGCTGAACATAAGCGCGTTGTCGAGATATGCATTGCCGAGGCCAAGGGCCGCGTTCCGGTTTTGGCCGGAGCCGGGTCCAACAATACGCGCGAGGCGATTGAACTGGCCAAGCATGCTGAAAAGGCGGGTGCAGACGGCGTTTTGGTGGTGACACCCTATTACAATAAGCCGAACCAAGAGGGGCTTTATCAGCATTTCAAGGCGATCAATGATTCTATCGGCATTCCGATCATCATTTATAACATCCCGCCACGTTCGGTGATTGATATGGCAGTCGATACAATGGCGCGGCTGTTTGAACTCAAGAACATTACGGGTGTAAAGGACGCTACCGGAAACGTGGCGCGTGTGTCTTTGCAACGGCATGCGATGGGGCCGGATTTTATTCAGCTTTCGGGTGAGGATATGACGGCGCTGTCCTTTAATGCGGCGGGCGGCCACGGCTGCATCTCTGTGGTGGCGAATGTGGCACCGCGCCTGTGTTCAGAATTGCAATTGGCTTCGCTCGCGGGCAATTACGCCGATGCTTTGAAAATTCAGGATCGGTTGATTCCGTTGCATGCGGCAGTGTTCACCGAGGCAGGCGTGACGGGTTCCAAATATGGCTTGTCGTTGCTTGGCCGGATGCAGAATGAAATGCGCTTGCCTCTTGTGCCGGGCACCGAAGGCACAAATATGATAATCCGTAAGGCGATGGTTCACGCCGGTGTTTTGAACGATTAAGGACCTCGGTTTTGGCTTTAACGCCCCATAAGAATTTCAAAGTCGCGGCGGATAACCGTAAAGCGCGGTTTAACTACGAAATCGGCGAAGTGTTCGAGGCAGGCATTGCCTTGACCGGAACCGAAGTGAAAAGCCTGCGAACCGGCAAAGCCACCATAGCTGAATCATATGCATCGGTTGAAAAAGGCGAGATGTTCCTGATCAACGCCGATATTCCGGAATATCTGCAGGCCAACCGCTTCAACCATGAGCGTCGCCGCCCGCGTAAGCTGTTGTTGAAATGGCGTGAAATCGTCAAACTATCGCAAGCAATCGAGCGCGAAGGTATGACCATTGTGCCTTTGAAATTGTTTTTCAACGATCAGGGGCGGGCCAAGATTGAGATCGCCATTGGTAAGGGTAAAAAGCTGCACGACAAACGCGAAACTGAAAAGAGCCGCGATTGGGGCAGAGAAAAGTCGCGCTTGATGAAAGAGCGCGGCTGATCGCGGAGGCCGATTGTTTGCTCAAAAGCAAGCCTGATAGACTTATTTCGCTTTGGAAAGCCGCTTGGCGTTAGACTTCACCGTGCGGTGACCCGGAGCCATTCCGGCATTGGCGATAGACAGCGACGCTTTGGCGAAAGACGTGATGGTGGGTTTGTGAAATGCATTCATCATTTCTGTTCCCATAATCCAGCTTGCGTCCATCATACCGTCTGAGATTGCCTTGACCTTTTCCGTCACCATGCGATCCATCTCTTGTGACGGGGCGGGGGGGAGGCCAGCCATCATGGGCAAGCGGTGGGCCAAGGTGGTTTGGGTGTCGAGTGACGACTGCGCAACGTTCATCCAAAATTTTGTCGCGTCTTGATACAGGGACCAATATTGATTCATGAAAATAATCCTCGTGCATGAAAATATTGTGCACTGCACAATTAAACGCAAATATTCGAAATAGGCAAGAGAAATTTCGTTTAGCGCTAAACCGGGCGGGCAAAAGAAATGGCTATCAACAGTTCACTTTGTTGCATTTTTACACTATAGTCCGCGCGAAATTAAAGGCTGAGGGGTGCGCATTTGCACTCACAGCCGCAGAAAGATGGAATCATATGTCGAAAGAAGAACTATTGGAGTTTCCGGGGATTGTATCCGAATTGCTGCCGAATGCGACTTTTCGGGTGAAATTAGAAAATGATCACGAAATTATCGCTCATACCGCAGGTAAAATGCGCAAAAACCGAATTCGTGTTCTGACCGGCGACAAGGTTCTGATTGAAATGACGCCGTACGATTTGACCAAGGGTCGCATCACCTACCGCTTTAAATAATCCGGTATTGTCACTTTAAGAGCTTGGCGATCGACCTATGACTGATAAGTCTGCGCTCAATCCCGATCCATTTGCGCCGGGTTTTTCGACACATTCCACTCTTGATCGGGGTAAGCTGGTGTTGGCATCGGCCTCGCCCCGCCGCCTTGCGCTGTTGCAACAGGTGGGAATTGAGCCAACTGCGCTGATTCCAACCGATCTTGACGAGACTCCGCGCAAATCCGAGCTGCCGCGCACTTTGGCATCGCGGCTGGCGGCTGAAAAGGCAAATTCAGCCTATGAAATTGTCAAAAAGCGGCCGGAGTTGGCGGGAGCCTATGTTTTAGCCGCGGATACGGTGGTGGCCGTGGGGCGGCGCATTTTGCCCAAATGCGAACTCACCAGCGAAGCGGACCGCTGCCTGCGGCTGCTGTCGGGGCGGGCGCACCGCGTCTACACTGGTGTTACGCTGATTACGCCAAAGGGCGCAAAGCGTCACAAGTTGGTGGAAACCCGCGTTCGCTTCAAGCTGTTGTCGGCCAAAGAGATTGAAAGCTATTTGGCGCATGGCGAGTGGAGCGGCAAAGCGGGCGGCTATGCGGTTCAGGGCCTTGCAGGAGCCTTTGTGGCAAAGTTGATCGGGTCTTACAGCTCTGTTGTCGGCTTGCCGTTGCAGGAGACTGTGGCGCTGCTGGCGGGCGAGGGATTTCCCGTATTGGCTGGATGGACAGTGGTCTGATGGCAGAACCCGTTGAAATCACCTTTGACGTGAGCAAGAGCGACGCGTGTCCCATCTGCAGCAAACCCCGCACGCTGAAATATCAACCGTTTTGTTCGAAACGCTGCGCCGATGTTGATCTGCATCGCTGGCTGTCGGGCAGCTACGCTGTGCCATCAGAACGTGCCGAAGACGGTGACGATGCGATTTCTACCGACGAACTGTGACAAAAACCCCAACTTTGGCCCAGTTGGGGTTGACTTGAGTGGGCCTAGCCTTTATCCCGACTGAATTCGCAACGCAGTGTCGTTTGCTTGCGGGGAAGTAGCTCAGTTGGTTAGAGCGCCGGCCTGTCACGCCGGAGGTCGCGGGTTCGAGCCCCGTCTTTCTCGCCATTTTCTCTCATTGTTTCAATGTATTAGAAAATGGTTTTTTCCGTATCAAAACTTTTTAAAGTTGCCCGCCAAACTTTTTGCCCCTTTTGGTACTTTCTGATCTTTTCGCGGCTTGTCCATCTTGCGACGTTGGCGGCTGTGCACTCCGGGAATCGCAACCACCAGCTTTCGATAGGCGCATCGATGAAAGCTTCACCAGGCTTGCACAGCGCGCCCACAGCGGCGCAGGCTGGTTTACGCGGACTTGTGGAACAACGCGCCTTACGGGCTCCACCAAGGCGCTAAGAGCCCTCGATGAGTGCGCAAGGCTGGCGGGGTTCGGTATGGCTGCTCGACGTCAATCATGGTTGCCTGTTCCTCATCGCAGGTGCGCCAACTGCCTTGGCCAGTTTGATAGCTTCTGCGCCCGGAAACACGGAGTGTTATGGCTTGCGAACATCTGCGCGAGGTACACTAGATCGGTCTAGTAAAAATCCCCAGTTGAATTTTATCGTGAGCGAGCGAAATTTAGAATGATCGGATTTGATTTGGAAAACGATACTCTCTTCACAGCAAATCGAGATTAATGCGGTTAAATCTGAATATCCAGTCTCATCGGTTCATTTATGCCGGATAGCAGGAGTTTGTGGCGGTTATGGCGTTCGCTGAGAAGATAGCGCTTGACGGGCTTGCCTTTATATTTTACTAGATCGTTCTAGTTAAGCAGATGCAGCGGATTTCAAATGCTCCAAGCCAGAGATAAAAAGAACATTACCATCGTTGACATTGCTGAGGCTGCGGGTGTGTCACGGGCGGCTGTATCTCTGGTTTTGCGCGACAAGCCCGGCGTTGGTGCCGAAGCGCGTGCCCGGGTGCAGAAGGCGATGCGCGACTTGGGTTATGTCTATAACCGCGGCGCGGCAAATTTGCGCCAATCGCGCTCCAGCGTCGTCGGCATGATCATCAATGACCTGACCAATCCGTTTTTTGCGCAGTTGGCTGTGGGTATTGACCGCGCTTTGCAGATTTCCGGATTTATGCCGTTTATGGCCAATACCGGCGAAAGTGTGGTGCGGCAGGCAGAGCTGATCCGGTCCATGCGCGAGCACGGTGCTGTTGGTTTGATCGTTTGCCCGGCGCTGGATACGGACGCTGAGGAGTTGGCCGAATTGGCGCAAGGATTTCCGCTCGTGTTGGCGGTGCGGCGCATTGCCGGTTCAAAACTGGCGAGCGCGGCCTCACAAAATACCTTGGGCGCGCAAGCAGCGACCCGGCATTTATTGTCGCTTGGGCATAAGCGCATCGCCTTTTTGGGCGGGCGGTCGTCGACGGTTATCCGTCACGAGCGTTTCAGCGGCTATCGCGCCGCACTGGAGGCGCAGGGAATCGCTTTTGATCCTTCACTCGTGATCGAGAGCATGCCAACCCGCCTTGGTGGCGTTGACGCCATGACCTCGGTTCTTGCGCTTTCGGAGCGGCCAACTGCTGCTCTTTGCTTCAACGACGTTGTGGCTATGGGCGCAATGATTGCGGTGAATCGTCATGGACTTACCATCGGCAAAGATATCGGCATCGTGGGGTTCGACGATATTGCTGAAGCTTCGTTGGTGACGCCGCCGCTGACAACTGTTGCGGTGAACGCCGAAGTGCTGGGCGAAAATGCCGCGCGGCTGTTGATGAGCCAAATTCGCAATGGTGCCGGCGCGACTGAAAACTATGTCGGTGATGCGCGCCTTGTTGTTCGTGGCTCTTGCGGCGCAAAACTCAAGTCCGGAGATGCGCAATGACAAAAATCCGCTGGGGATTGATCGGCGCAAGCACCATCGCCAAGGAATGGGTGATACCGGCCATTCGTGCGGCGGGTGGCGAGACTGTGAGCGTGATGTCCAGCGACGCCGGGCGGGCCGCAGACTATGCCAAGGCCAACGAAATTCCTCATACAACCACATCGTTGGCCGAGGTTTTTGCAGGCGTTGATGCGGTCTATATTTCCACCACCAACGAGCTTCATAAAGAACAAACTCTGGCGGCGGCGAAAGCCGGCAAACATGTGTTGTGCGAAAAACCACTGGCGATGAACCTCGCCGACGCGCGCGAGATGGTGGCGGCCTGCAAGGCGGCGGGCGTGGTGATGGGGACCAACCATCACCTGCGCAACGCTTCGTCCCACCGCACCATGCGTGAGGCGATCATCGCAGGGAAGATCGGCAAGCCTTTGTTTGCACGGGTGTTTCATGCGGTTTATTTGCCGCCCCATTTGCAGGGCTGGCGCATTAACAATCCCGGCGCGGGTGCGGGCGTGGTGGCGGATATTACCGTGCATGACGCCGATACGTTGCGCTTCGTGCTGAATGACGAAGCGGTTGAAGTGACCGCTTTCACCCAGGAAGGCGGCATGGGCGCGCGCGGCATTGAAGATGGCGTTATGGGTGTGGTGCGGTTCAAATCCGGTGTCCTGGCGCAATTTCACGATGCTTTTACGACAAAATTTGCGGAAACCGGCTTTGAAGTGCATGGCACGCTCGGCTCGCTCATCGCTAAAAACGTGATGACCCAGCAGCCCATCGGCGAGGTAATTTTGCGCACAAGCGCAGGCGACGAAAAGCTCACGCTGGATTTTGACAATCTTTATGAACGCGCAATTCGCGCTTTCCACGGGGCCATTCGTGGCAAAGGCGCGCCCGCAGCAACCGGCGAAGACGGCATAAAATCTATGGCTCTGGCCTTCGCGGCGCTTGAATCGGCGCGTTCCGGCCGCGCGGTTTCAATTGAAACGGGTCTTTGAGATATGGCTTTCGCGCGTGTTCTCTCCGCAGAAAAGGCAGCAGCGCTCATCCCCGATGAGGCGATTGTTACAGTTTCATCCTCCTCAGCGCTTGGTTGTCCAGACGCGGTTTTAGCGGCCATCGGGGCGCGTTTTGAGGCTGAGCAGCATCCGAAAAACCTGACAACGCTGCATCCGATTGCTGCCGGTGACATGTGGGGCGTCAAGGGCATCGACCACATTGCTAAAGATGGCTTGCTGAAGAAAATCCTGGCCGGTTCCTATCCGTCCGGGCCTTCAACCTCAACGCCGCCGCTGATCTGGCAGATGATCACGGCGAATAGAATTCCGGCCTATAATGTGCCATCCGGCATTTTATTTGACATGCACCGCGATGCTGCGGCCAAGCGCCCCGGCGTGTTGACCAAGGTTGGCCTCGATACCTTCGTTGACCCTGCCCAGCAGGGCTGCGCCATGAACGATCGCGCCGCAGCTGAGCCGATTGTCCGCCACGAAAAATTTGACGGTGAGGACTGGCTCTATTTCAAAACCATTGTTCCGAATGTGGCGATTATCCGCGCCACCACAGCTGACGAACGCGGCAACCTCTCGTTTGAGCACGAAGGCGGCATTTTGGGCCCTCTCGATCAGGCTATGGCGGTGCGCAACAACGGCGGGCTGGTGATTGCGCAGGTGAAGCGCCTTGCCAAATTCGGCACGTTGAAGCCGCATGATGTGATTGTGCCCGGTGTTTTGGTCGATGTGATTGTGGTTGCGCCAGAGCAGAAACAGACGACAAATACGGTCTATGACCCGGCTATTTCCGGCGAGATTTTCCGTCCGCTTGGCTCGTTTGAGGTGCCGGAATTCGGCGTGAGCAAGGTGATTGCACGGCGGGTGGCGCAGGACATGCGGCGCGGCGATGCTGTGAACATCGGCTTCGGTATTTCCGCCAATGTGCCGCGCATTTTGCTGGAAGAAGGCCACCATGGCGATGTGACATGGGTGATCGAGCAAGGTGCTGTTGGCGGGGTGCCGCTGCTGGATTTTCAATTTGGCTGTGCGTCCAACGCCGAGGCTATTGTGCCGTCACCGTCGCAATTCACTTATTTTCAGGGCGGCGGCTTTGACGCGTCCTTGCTGTCATTTCTGGAAATTGACCAAGACGGCTGCGTCAACGTCTCGAAGCTGGCCCATTGCCCGCACGTGACGGCGGGGTGCGGCGGCTTTGTCGATATTACCGCGCGGGCAAAACGGGTGATTTTCTCCGGCTTTTTTACTGCCGGTGCCAAGCTTGAAGTCACGAATGGCAAACTCGTTATTTTGAAAGAGGGCAAGGTGAAAAAGTTGGTTGAGAGAGTGGAACACGTCACTTTCTCGGGCCGCCGCGCGCTGCAACAGGGCCAGCAGATTTCCTACATTACCGAGCGCTGCGTGCTTGAGCTGCGGCCTGAAGGCATTACCGTCACCGAAATTGCACCCGGCGTTGATCTGCAACGCGATGTGCTGAGCCAGGCGGCGTTCAGGCTGCGTGTGGCTTCTAACCTGAAAGTGATGGATGCGAACCTGTTTCACGAGGCTCTGATTGGCCTGAAACTGCGGGAGGAAGCGCATGTCTGAACACAACAGCTCTGATCCGCGCGTAAAACTCAGCTTTGACGGTTATGTCGCTACCCTCACGCTGGCGCGGGCGGAAAAGCTCAATGCGCTGGACATGCCGATGATTTTGGCGTTGCAACAAGCGGCGCTGGACATTGAAGCCAACACTGAAATCCGTGTGGCAATACTCACAGGCGAAGGCAAGGCCTTTTGCGCGGGTGGTGATATTGCCGCTTGGGGCGGGTTGCCGCCGCTTGACATGTGGCGAACATGGACTCGGGCAGGGCACCGCGCTTTTGATGCGCTGGCACGTTTGCGAGTGCCGCTGATTGCGGTTTTGTCCGGCCATGCCTTTGGCGGCGGGCTGGAACTGGCGGCAACGGCTGATTTTCTCATTGCTGAAACGCATGTGAAAATGGGCCTGCCGGAGGCGGGCCTTGGCATGGTGCCGGGGTGGTCGGGTTCTCAGCGGCTTGTACGCCGGTTTGGCTCACGCGTGGTCAAACATCTGGCTCTAACCGGCGATATGTTAAACGCCGCCGAGGCTTACCGGCTCGGTATGATTGATTTCATTACAGAAACCGACGGCGCAATGGTTGCAGCGCATGTGTTGGCGCGGAAGATTGCTGCGCGCGGGCCAATTGCGGCGCAGGTGGCCAAACAGTTGATCAACGCCGCCGAGGGTGAAGAACAGAGCTTCGCGCTCGAGTCCCTCGCCGGTTCTTTTACCGCCTATACCGATGATTTGAACGAGGGCGTGGCCGCTTTCAAGGGCAAACGCCCGCCAGAATTTTCCAATTCCTGAGGATGCTATGAACGCTCACGTCCGTTTTGATCACAAATTACTCGATGCCGCGCTTGGCGCGACTCGCCGCGACTATGACCTTTTCATTGATGGCCAGCATGTGAAAAGCGCCGATGGCCGGACTTTTGAGCGCCATAGCCCCGCGCACGGCGTGTTGGTTTCGCGTTGTCAGCGCGCGGGCGCAACAGAGACTGAGGCTGCAATTGCAGCTGCACGCCAGGCCTTCGACTCGGGTGTCTGGCCTGGAATGAAGGGTGCTGAGCGCGCCGCTGTTTTGCTGAAAGTGGCCGATATGATCGATGCACGGCGCGAGGAAATCGCGCTGTTAGATTGTCTCGAAGTTGGCAAGCCAATTGCGCAGGCGCGCGGCGAAATTCAAGGCGCTGCTGATATCTGGCGCTATGCGGCGGCGCTGGCGCGTGATCTGCACGGGACAAGCTACAGCACTTTGGGCGAAGCGGCGCTTGGCGTTGTTGTGCGCGAGCCAATCGGCGTTGTCAGCATCATTACGCCGTGGAATTTCCCGTTTCTGATTGTGGCGCAGAAGCTGCCCTTCGCGTTGGCGGCTGGCTGCACCTGCGTGGTTAAACCGTCCGAGTTCACCTCCGCCTCGACGCTGCTACTGGGCGAGATGTTGGTTGAAGCGGGCTTGCCACGCGGTGTTGCCAATATTCTGGCAGGAAGCGGCGCAGAAATCGGACCGATGATGACCACCGATAAACGCGTCGATATGATCTCGTTTACCGGCTCGACGGCTGTGGGTAAGGGCGCGGTGCGTAGCTCTGCCGATACGCTGAAAAAGGTGTCGATGGAGCTTGGTGGCAAGAATCCGCAGGTGATTTTCGCCGATTGTGATGTTGACGCTGCGATTGACGCGGTGATTTTCGGGGCGTTTTTCAACGCTGGCGAATGTTGCAATGCCGGTAGCAGGATTTTGCTGCAGAAAAGCTTTGCCGATGCGTTTGTTAAAAAGCTGGTGGAGCGCAGCCGCGATGTGCCAGTGGGCGACCCGCTTGATGAAAACACCCGCGTTGGCGCGATGATTACGCCAAAACATCAGGCGCTCGTGCAAAGCTATATTGCCAATGCTGTTGCAGATGGCGCGAAAGTCGCGCTTGGGGGCGGGGCACCCAAAACAGCAACCGGTGAATTTCTTGAGCCAACCATTCTCACCAACCTCCGCCCTGAAATGGCCGTGGCTTTGGAAGAGGTTTTCGGGCCTGTGCTGAGTGTGTTGACTTTTGACAGCGTGGAAGAGGCTGTGACGCTGGCAAATAGCACGATTTATGGCCTTTCCGCGTCGGTCTGGAGCAAAGACATCGACATCTGTTTGCGCGTGGCGCGTCAGGTTCAGGCCGGAACGGTGTGGATCAACACGTTTATGGACGGCTTTGCGGAGCTGCCGTTCGGCGGTTTCAAGCAGTCCGGCATCGGGCGCGAACTCGGGCGCAATGCCGTGCTCGATTACACCGAAGAAAAGACACTTCACTTTCACAGTGGCCCGCGTACGTCGTGGTGGTTGTCACCAAAGCGCTAATGCCTCTTGAGACGCCGCCGGACGTAATCTCGGCAAAAGTAAGGGAGAAGACAATGATGACGAAAACAAATTTGCTCGCAGGCGTCATGCTTGCGGCGCTCGGCTTCGCCGCTCCGGCACAAGCTGCCGATGTTAAAGAAGTGCAGATGCTGCATTGGTGGACATCGGGCGGCGAAGCGGCGGCTCTCAACGTGCTGAAAGGCGATCTTGCCAAGCAGGGTTTTGCCTGGAAAGACGTCCCGGTTGCTGGCGGCGGTGGACAAGGTGCCATGACAGCTCTGAAGGCTATGGTCGCTGCGGGCAATCCGCCAACCGCGTCGCAGATTTTGGGCTATTTTGCCATGGACTATGCCGAAGCGGGCAAGCTGGGTGATATCACCGCCCTTGCCATGAAAGAAGGCTGGGACAAGGTTGTGCCAAAAGCTTTGCAAAAGTTCACCACCACAAATGGCAAGTGGGACGCGGTTCCGGTCAACATTCACTCGGTAAATTGGGTGTGGATTAACACAGCCGTGATGGAAAAGATTGGCGGCACCGAGCCAAAGAGCTTTGACGACTTTATTGCGCTGCTCGACAAAGCCAAGGCAGCGGGCGTGATTCCATTGGCTCTGGGCGGTCAGCCTTGGCAGGAAGCAACCATGTTTGACTCGGTTGTGATGTCAACCGGCGGAATTGATTTCTACAAGAAGGCATTTGTCGATCTTGATGAAACCGCCCTGAAGTCCGACACCATGAAAAAGGCGTTTGACAATCTGGCCAAGCTGCGTGGCTACACCGACCCGAACTATGCGGGCCGGGATTGGAACCTTGCAACGGCAATGGTGGTCAAAGGCGATGCGCTTGTGCAAGTGATGGGCGATTGGGCCAAAGGCGAATTTAAAGCCGCCAAGAAAGAAGCCGGCAAGGATTTCCTCTGCTACCGCTTCCCCGGCACGGACGGCACAGTGATGTACAACACCGACATGTTTGCGATGTTTGACGTTGCAGCAGACCGGAAGGCTGCGCAGACCGCCCTTGCCGCTGCAACCATGAGCGTCAGCTTCCAGTCGGCATTCAACGTGGTGAAAGGCTCCGTTCCGGCCCGTATGGACGTGCCCGACACGGACTTTGATATTTGCGGCAAAAAGGGCATCGCCGATGTCAAAGCTGCCGATGCCAAAGGTACGTTTGTAGGCTCAATGGCGCAGAACTATGCCCAACCACCGGCAATTGCGGGTGCTTATGGCGACGTCGTCACCAAGTTCTTCCATGGCGAGATCAAAACATCCGATTCTGCGGTTTCGGAACTCGTCAAGGCTATCAATGCAGCGAAGTAGGCTGGCCGCGTTTTTTCATTATTGGATGGATTAACGCAAACCTGCTGACTGCTTTTCCGCCCGCGCCACGGTCCTCCCACTGTGCGCGGGCGGGATAAACTTCCATTTTGGAGAGTCAAAAATGACGTCCTCTGTCACCTCAAAATCCGGGTATTCGCTTCGGGATCGTCTTCAGGACGCATTGCCGAAGCTGGTGCTGGCACCGTCGTTTTTGCTGATTTTGGTGTTTGTCTACGGCTTTATCGGCTGGACATTCATGCTATCGCTGACCAATTCCAAAGCATTCTCGAACTTCAATTTCATTGGCTGGGGCAACTACGCCAAGCTTTGGACCTGGACATTTGAAACGGACCCGCCGTCAAACTGGTACACGGCCATTGTCAATATGGGCCTGTTTGGCGGCCTGTATATTTTCTTTTGTCTGTTTCTTGGTCTGTCTTTGGCAATTTTACTCGACCAGAAAATCCGGATCGAAGGCATATTACGGCCCATTTATCTCTATCCGCTCGCCCTGTCTTTCATTGTGACCGGCACGGCGTGGAAACTGTTCCTAGACCCGGGCATCGGCCTTGAAAAGGCGATGCATGCGCTGGGCTGGAGCAGCTTCCATTTTGATTGGGTCGTAAATCCGCGGATGATGATCTATTGCGTTGCCATTGCCGGTATTTGGCAAAGCTCCGGCTTTGTTATGGCGATGTTTTTGGCCGGACTGCGCGGCATTGACGGCGAAATTTTGAAAGCGGCGCAGATTGACGGTGCTTCGACCTTCCAAACGTATCGGCGGATTATCATTCCAATCATGCGGCCGGTGTTTCTGTCGGCTTTGATCGTGCTGGCGCATATGGCGATCAAATCTTACGATCTGGTGTTGTCGGTAACCGGTAAAAACCCCGGCGGGGCGGCAGAGCTGCCCTCAACCTTCATGTATTCCTACACATTCACCCGCAACCAAATGGCTGTCGGCTCGGCCAGCGCGATCATCATGCTGATGTCGATTGCGGCAATCATGGTGCCATACCTTTATTCCGAACTGCGGGAGAAGAAATAATGAGCGCCGCTGATGCAATTTTGCAGGCACCTTCGCGCGAGCCTGCCCGCCACTCCACCACAACCCGGGTCATCATCTACGGGCTGTTATTGGTGTTTGCCGCCATCTACCTGCTGCCGCTGATCGTTATGGTGATGACATCGCTCAAGCCTTTGCCGGAAATTACCGGCGGCAATATGTTCAAATTTCCAGACCAAATCACTTTTGAGCCTTGGGCGCAGGCGTGGGGCAAGACCTGTGTCGGGCTTACCTGCGAAGGCATCAAAGGCTATTTCTGGAACTCTATGAAAATGGTGATTCCGGCGGTGATCATCTCTGCGCTGCTAGGGGCCTTGAACGGATATGTGCTGACCAAGTGGCAGTTCAAAGGGCACCGTTTGGTGTTTGGCCTGATGCTATTTGCCTGCTTTATCCCGTTCCAGTCGGTATTAATCCCGATGGCAACAGTGCTCGGTAAGCTAAGCTTTGCCGGACGCACCCTTGAGGAGACAGTGGGCTGGAATTTCGGCCTCGGCTCTCCGACGGCTAATCTGGTGATCGTGCATGTGGTTTACGGTTTGGGTTTCACCACCCTGTTTTTCCGCAATTATTACGAGGCGTTCCCAACCGAGTTGATCAAAGCCGCACAGATGGACGGGGCGGGTTTTTTCCAGATTTTTTGGCGGATATTGCTGCCAAACTCGATGCCGATTTTCATTGTCACCGTGATTTATCAGTTCACCAATATTTGGAACGACTTCCTGTTTGGCGCGACCTTTGCCGCCGGTGAAAATTCGCCGATGACAGTTGCGCTGAACAATGTCGTCAACACTTCAACCGGCGTCGTTGAATATAACGTCAATATGGCCGCTGCGATCATCGCCGCTGCACCCACCCTCTTTGTGTATATCGTCGCCGGCCGCTACTTTGTGCGTGGCTTGATGGCAGGCGCGGTAAAAGGATAAGACCATGGCCTTCCTAAAAATATCAAACCTCAAGAAAAGCTTCGGCGCGGTTAATATCCTCAAAGGGATCGACCTTGAGCTGGATAAGGGCGGATTTCTCGTGCTGGTCGGGCCTTCGGGCTGCGGCAAGTCCACACTGCTCAACACAATTGCCGGACTTGAAAGCATCACCTCGGGCGATATCAGCATTAACGGGCGGGTGATCAACGAATTGCACCCTTCCAAGCGCGACATTGCCATGGTGTTTCAGTCCTACGCGCTTTACCCGAATATGACGGTGGGCCAGAATATCGCGTTTGCGTTGGAAATGCGCGGTGTGCCAAAAGCGGAACGTGAAGCCGCCGTTGATAAGGTGGCGAAAACCTTGCAGATCACCCATTTGCTCGACCGCAAGCCAAGCCAGCTTTCGGGCGGGCAGCGCCAGCGGGTTGCTATGGGACGCGCGCTGGTGCGAGATCCGAGCATGTTCCTGTTCGACGAGCCATTGTCCAACCTCGATGCCAAGTTGCGCGTTGACATGCGCATCGAAATCAAACGCTTGCATCAGGCAACAGGCACCACAATCGTTTATGTGACCCATGACCAGATTGAGGCGATGACCCTTGCCACGAAGATCGCGGTGTTGAAAGACGGCGAAGTGCAGCAAGTGGGCGCGCCATCCGAAATCTATAACAAGCCGAGCAACTTGTTTGTTGCGGACTTTATGGGTTCGCCCGCCATGAACCTGATTGAGGGCGAAATCTCGCTCAAGTCGGGCAGTGCCTCAGTTGTGCTACAAAGATCCGGCGCAGTGGAGGTGACTTTGCCGTTGCCGGGCTCAAGCGCCGGGCTGAAGCATGGGCAGCGGGTTATCCTTGGTATTCGCCCGGAAGCGATAACCGACCCCGCCAGCGCCGACCAACATTCCACGCATATCGAGATTGTTACGGCGCTTGTTGATGTGGTGGAGCCAGCGGGCGCGGATACTTTTGTGGTGACCAAGCTTGCTGATACGGAGGTTACCGCCCGTTTGCGGGCTGACGTGGAGGTTGTTGCCGGTTCTTCGGTGCCGTTTGCATTTAACATGGATAAAGCGGTTATATTTGATCCGGAAACAACCAAACGGATCCCGATCAATGGCTGAACCTGACATCCTCATAATCGGCTCGGGCATGGGCGGCGCAAGCGTTGCTCATGGCCTGGCCGGCTCGGGACTGCGCGTCCATATTTTGGAACGCGGCCCTTATTTGCCGCGCGATGGGCTGAACTGGAGCGTTGAGGCGGTGTTTCACCAGCATCACTATCGTTCCGGCGAAACATGGCACGACCAGGATGGCAAAGCATTCAAGCCAAACCAACATTATTTTGTTGGCGGCAGCACCAAAATGTACGGGGCGTGCATTATGCGTTTCCGGCCGCGCGACTTTGAAGCCGTGGAGCATCATGAAGGCCTCTCGCCCGCCTGGCCCGTTTCTTACGATGAGCTGGAGCCTTGGTATGTAAAGGCGGAGACTATGATGGGCGTTCGGGGCCAGTCTGGTTCCGACCCCGAAGAGGGGCAGCGCAGCGCGCCATATCCTCACGCTCCGATTGCGCATGACCCGCCAATTCAACGCCTGTTTAATTTCATGCGGGGGCGGGGCTTGCGGCCATTTCCGCTTCCGGCCTCTGTCCAGCAAGGAGATGGCGGCGGGTGTATTCGCTGCAAGACCTGTGACGGCTTTCCTTGCAAGGTGGACGCTAAAGGCGACGCGGAAAATTGCGCACTCCGGCCTGCTTTGAGCGACGGAAATATTACCATTGAAACCGGCGTCAGGGTCTTGCGCATATTGACTTCGCCCGACGGCAAACGCGTTGAGGGCGTTGAGATTGAGGCCAATGGCGCGCGGGAAATCCGCCGCGCTGCCGTGGTTGTTTTGGCCGCAGGGGCAATCAATTCGGCGCTGTTGATGCAGCGCTCAAGCAATGCCGCATATCCGCAGGGCTTGGCCAACGGGTCCGGCCAGCTGGGACGCAATTATATGGCGCATCATTTGACCGCGATGATGTGCGTGAACCCGTTCAAGGTGAATGAAACCGTCTATCAAAAAACCATTTCCATGAACGACTTTTATTGGGGCATGGACAGTTTCAAATATCCGATGGGCAACATGCAGATGTTGGGAAAGTTACAGGCAGGCATGCTGACCGCTGAAGTTCCGCTGGTGCCAAAATTCGTGATGCAGCAGCTGTCCAACCGTTCAATCGACTGGCTGGCAATGTCCGAAGATTTGCCGGACCCCGACAATCGGGTGTTGCCGGATGGTGACAGTGTCAAGCTGATCTGGCGGCTGAACAACCGGGTGCCAAACCGCAAGCTGGCGCTTGAAGTTAAAAAACTGATGCGCAGCTTTGGTCACAGTCTCATTTTTGAAAAGCATGGCGGCATTGAAACCACCTCGCACCAATGCGGAACGTTGCGCATGGGTACGGACCCGGCAAGTTCGGTCCTTGATCCTTTGTGCAAGACTTGGGAGATTGACAATCTCTATGTCGTGGATGGCAGCTTTTTTGTTTCATCGGCAGCGGTTAATCCGAGCCTGACCATTGCGGCACAGGCGCTGCGGGTGGCGGCCCACTTGCAGGAGACGTTGCTATGAGCCGCCCGGTTGCATTGGTAACTGGAGCGCGCCGCGGCATCGGCGCGGCCATCGCGCTCGAACTGGCGCGGCAGGGGCATGATCTGGCGCTGACGGATTTTATTGAAGATGAGGCCACCGCCGCAGTGGTGTCAAAATGTAAGCAGCTCGGCGCGCATGTGGTGTTTTATCAGCATGACAGCGCGCGTGTTGCGTCCCACGAGGGGCTGATTGAGCAGATTTATCGCGATTTGGGCTCCATCGAGGTGGTCATTAACAATGCCGGGATTGGTACACCGTTGCGTGGCGACTTGCTGGCTTTAAGCCCGCAGAACTTTGACAGTGTGATGGACGTGAACTTGCGCGGGGCCGTGTTTTTGTGTCTGGCGGCCGCCAAACGCATGGTGGCTAACCCGGGTAATTCCAAGCGCAGCTTTATTTTGATCACATCAGTTTCGGCCAACATGGCTTCAGCCGAACGTGCTGACTATTGTATTTCCAAGGCTGGGCTTTCGATGTTTGCCAAGACGTTGAGCCTTCGGCTGGCGCCTGAAAACATCGCAGTGTTTGAGCTTCGCCCCGGCATCATCAAAACCGAGATGACCGCCGTGGTTGCGGATAAATACGAAACCCAAATGGCAGACGGGCTGGTGCCTATGCAGCGCTGGGGCACACCGGAAGATATTGCGATCAGCGTTGCCGCGCTCGCCTCGGGCGCTTTTCACTTTGCCACAGGCAGCGTCCTACAGGCTGACGGCGGACTTTCAATTCAAAAACTTTAGCAAAATACGGGTGGTTGCATGTTTGACTATATCATCACCGGAGCCGGTCCGGCGGGCTGCGTCTTGGCCAATCGTCTTTCGGAAGACCCGACAGTCAAGGTTTTGCTGATCGAGGCGGGCGGCAGGGATTGGCACCCGTTACTGGCGATGCCTGCCGGATTTGCCAAAATGACCAAAGGCATCGCCAGCTGGGGCTGGTCTACCGTGCCGCAAAAGCACATGAACAGCCGGGTGTTTTGGTATACACAAGCCAAGGTTTTGGGCGGCGGCTCCTCGATCAATGCGCAGATCTACACGCGTGGAAACCGTGCGGATTATGATGCATGGGCGTTTGAGGAGCGTTGCGCCGGGTGGGGCTACGCCGACGTTTTACCCTATTTCAAACGCGCCGAAGACAATCAGAAAATGAGCAATGCCTTCCATGGCGTTGGCGGACCGATTGGCGTATCAGACCCGATCAATCCGGTGCCGATTGACTATGCCTTTATTAAGTCGGGCCAGCAGGCCGGGTGGCCGTATAACCCTGACTTTAACGGCGCAACGCAGGAAGGCGTCGGGTTGTATCAGGTGACGATTCGTAACGCCCGGCGTTCATCGGCCTCCAAAGCCTACATTGACCCGATTCGCAATCGTCCGAACCTCACAGTGCGTGACAATACCCAGTGCTTGAAAATTCTCGTCGAAAAGGGCAGGGCGGTTGGCGTGGTTGTCCGCGCTAAAGGCGCTTCTTCGAGCGAAACGCTGCGGGCGGAGCGCGACGTGATCGTGTCATCGGGTGCGATTGGTTCGCCGCGCCTGTTGCAACTTTCCGGCATCGGCCCGGCGGACGAGCTGCGCGCGCTTGGCATTGAAGCTGTGCATCATCTGCCCGGCGTGGGGAAAAATCTGCAAGATCATCTTGATCTTTACACCATCGGAGAGTGCTCCGGTGATTTCACCTATGACCGCGTGGCGCAGCCGCACCGCACGCTTTGGGCAGGCTTACAATATCTGCTGTTCAAAAAGGGGCCGGTTGCCTCAAGTTTGTTTGAAGCCGGAGGTTTTGCCACGGCTGACAGGGGGGCCCGCTCGCCGGATATTCAGTTTCATCTGGGGCTCGGTTCAGGGATTGAAGCTGGGGTGGACAAATTGAAAAATCCCGGCGTCACCATCAATTCAGCTTTTCTCCGCCCTTTGTCTCGCGGTTCGGTGACATTAAAATCAGCCAATCCGATGGACGCACCTAATATCGACCCGAATTATTGGGCGCACCCCTATGATCGCGAGATTTCACTCAAGGGTTTGCGCATGGCGATAGATATTTTGCAGCAAGAGGCTTTCAAACCGTTTCTGCTGGCGCAGCGCATGCCCGACCCCGCTAAAATGTCGGACGAGGATTTGATCGCTTACGCCTGCAAAACCGCCAAAACTGACCATCATCCGGTGGGAACCTGCAGGATGGGCCATGATGACATGGCGGTGGTGGAGCCGGATAGCCTCAAAGTGCGCGGGCTGGAAGGTCTGCGGGTTTGCGATGCCTCCATCATGCCGAAAATTGTGTCGTCAAATACCAATGCCCCGACGGTGATGATTGGCGAAAAAGGCTCTGATTTGATACGCCAACGCCAGCCATTGCCAGCCGTGAACCTGCCTGCCTAAGTCGCGAGGTTTAGACAGTCCGCCTGTGCACAGAGTTGGCGACAGTGCAGTGAAGTTGCGCCCCTCACTGCGCTGTTGGTTCACAGATGGCTCGGGCTGGTTGCCATTCAGAGGTTCGGATAGCGACCAAGGTAAGCGCGAAATTGCCGCTCGACTCATCCTATTTTGATCAATGCGGCGCTGAATTTCGACATATTTAGCATCGCCGTTTTTTGTTAGGCGTACCTAAAGCGCTTTCATAAATAGGAAAAGGGGCACTGGGTTGTATTCTGGCACATATCAGTGAGAGCGGTTCACAATGCAGGTAAAAATTGTGCAACTTTCTGTAATTTTGCAAAATACGCCACTCAAAACGGATCAAACGTTCCATTTTTCTAGTCTTTTGCAAATTTGCTGTAAATTTGAAAGCATAAATGCTGCAAAAAGAGCCTTGACTTGATCGGGCGTTTCTGTGACCTTTTCTATCTAAAGCGCTTTGAAAATTCGCAAAACAATAAGCGAAATGCGAAGCGATTTTCCTGGGGAGGAATCATGTTTAAGTGCGCTCGCGCGAGCTCCCTAGGGTAACTGTTTTTACCAGGGAGAGATCGATGAAATTTTCGACAGTATTTATCAGCATGCTGGCAGGCGCCACCATGCTTTCGGGTTCGGCATTTTCGGCTGAGCTCAAGTTCGTTACCGGCGCGACCGGTGCGGACATTGACTTTGCCAAGCAGACTTTTGCTGCCTTTGAAAAAGCCACCGGCAATAAGGTAACGATTGTCCCGATGCCGTCTTCAACAACTGACCAGTTCGGCCAGTACAAGCTTTGGCTCGCCGCAGGCAGCTCCGATATTGACGTTTACATGACCGACGTTATCTGGGCACCTCAGCTTGCCGAACAGTTTGTTGACCTGACCGATGCTGCAAAAGACGTTGTTAAGGCTCACTTCCCATCCATTGTCGAATCACAGACCGTGAACGGCAAAATCGTTGCATTGCCCTACTTCACCGACGCTCCTGCGCTGTACTATCGTAAGGATTTGCTCGACAAGTATGGCAAGAAGGCTCCAGCAACCTGGGACGACATGGCAGCAATTGCCAAAGAAGTTCAGGATAAAGAACGCGCTGCCGGTAACAAAGACATGCAGGGCTTCGTATTTCAGGGCAACGCCTATGAAGGCCTGACCTGCGATGCGCTTGAATGGGTTAAGTCTTCGGGCGGGGGACAGATCGTTGAAGCTGACGGTTCGATTTCCATCAACAATCCAAAGGCCGCTGCTGCTATTGAGCGCGCAAAGGGTTGGGTCGGCTCAATTTCGCCAGCAGGCGTGCTTGGCTATCAGGAAGAAGATTCCCGTGGCATTTGGCAGACCGGAAACGCAGTATTCATGCGCAACTGGCCATATGCTTACGGCCTGGGCAATTCGGCTGACTCCAAGGTTAAGGGTCTGTTCGGCGTTGTTCCATTGCCCGCAGCAACTGCAGGCGACAAATCTGCTGCGACTTTGGGCGGCTGGAACCTAGCTGTTTCGAAATATTCGAAGAACCAGAAAGAAGCCATTCAGTTGGCCTTGTTCATGGCTTCTGCTGAAAACCAGAAGGCAAACGCCTTGTTTGCATCGCATCTGCCAACAATTGTTGCGCTTTATGACGACGCTGACATTGCCGCCAAGCAGCCGATCATTCCGCAGTGGAAGAACGTGTTCTTGAACGCTGTGCCACGGCCTTCGGCTCCAACCAAAGTGAAGTACAACGAAGTATCGTCGTTGTTCTGGAACGCTGTGCACGACACCATGTCGGGCAAGGGCACTGCC
Source organism: Methylovirgula sp. (assembly GCA_043784625.1). Lineage (GTDB taxonomy): Bacteria > Pseudomonadota > Alphaproteobacteria > Rhizobiales > Beijerinckiaceae > JANXSV01. The sequence continues at coordinate 11,874 of JAYVYB010000020.1, read as the reverse complement.
AAGGACAATCTTGAAGCTCTGGAAGCTAAGATCACCAAGCTCAAGGGCGCAAAGTGGTAATTTAATCACGGCTGATGCCTGATTAAATCTACACATTAAGAGCCTTTCTCCCGGGGCTCGAGCCCTGAACGCGGGCGGCAATTTAAGCTGCCCGCGTCTCCTTCAAACTGCAGGGGCGACGCAATGACTTCTCAAAATCCGAATATTGCAGATGTGAAAGTGCCGGGTACTTCGGAACTGACCAAAGAACGCCTGCGCGCTGCAATGTGGTTTCTGGTGCCCATGCTGCTGGTGTTGGCGGTGGTGGCCGGTTGGCCGCTGTATCGCACCATCTATTTTTCTTTCACCAATGCGTCGTTGACCAATTTGACCGGCGCTGAATTCGTTGGTTTCGAAAACTACTATTCTTCAACCACCCTCAAGAGCGGCAAGGTGCTGCATGACGGCATTCTGGTTGATTCTGATTGGTGGAACGCGGTTTGGAACACCATCCGCTTCAGCTTTGTTTCTGTGATCCTCGAAGCCTTTTTTGGCATGGTTGTGGCGCTGTTTCTCAATGCGGACTTCAAGGGCCGCGGCATTGTACGCGCGGCTATTTTGGTGCCTTGGGCGATTCCGACGATCGTTTCCGCCAAAATGTGGAGCTGGATGTTGAACGATCAGTTCGGCATCATCAATGACGTGCTGAAACGCATGGGCCTTATCGAAAAGGGCATCGCCTGGACTGCCAGCGACGCCACAGCCATGCTCGCGGTTTTGGTTGTGGATGTGTGGAAAACCACACCTTTCATGGCCCTGCTGATTTTGGCCGGTTTGCAGCAAATTCCAAAAGACATTTATGAGGCGGCGGACGTTGATGGCGTTCACCCGATCAAGCAATTTTTCAGGATTACCTTGCCGCTGGTGCGTCCGGCGCTGATGGTGGCGATCATCTTCCGCATGCTGGACGCGATGCGCATTTTCGACCTGATCTATGTGCTGACGCCGAACAGCTCTTCAACCAAGACCATTTCGGTGCTGGCGCAAGAAAATCTAATTCAATTTGACAAATTCGCCTATGGCTCGGCCGAATCCACAGTGTTGTTCCTGATCATCGGGACGATGGCGGCGCTGTATATTTGGCTTGGCAAGGTGCGTTTTGACGGGGGAGATCGGTAACATGTGGGATCTCGTAAAACGTGCGCTGTTCTATTTTGGCGTTATCCTGATCGTATTTCTATCGGTGTTTCCGTTCTATTATGCGGTGCTCACCAGCTTCAAAACCGGCACTTCGCTGTTTGAAGTCACCTATCTGCCGAGCGCTTCGACCACCACGCTTGAGAATTATTACGGCGTGTTGACCAATGGCAGCTTTCCGCGAAATCTGCTGAATTCTCTGATCGTGGCCTCGATCACTGTGGCGGTGTCGCTGCTGATTGGTGTTACGGCTTCTTTCGCCTTGGCGCGCGTGCGCTTTCGCGGTCGCGGCCTCGTGTTGATGACAATTTTGGGCATTTCGATGTTCCCGCAAATTGCAGTTCTGGCCGGTCTGTTTGAGCTGGTGCGGGCCTTCAACGCCATTAATACGGTTCCGGCGCTGGTGTTTTCCTATCTGATCTTCATTTTGCCTTTCACCGTTTGGGTGCTCACCACCTTCATGCGTGATTTGCCGATTGAAATGGAAGAGGCAGCGATTATCGATGGTGCATCGCCTTGGGTGATCATTCGCAGGGTATTTCTTCCGCTGATGTGGCCGGCTTTGGTCACCACCGGCCTGCTGGCATTTATCGCTGCGTGGAATGAATTCTTGTTTGCACTCACATTCACAACAGACAATTCACACCGCACCGTGCCGGTTGCAATCGGACTTTTGTCCGGTGCCAGCGAGCATGAAATTCCGTGGGGCCCGATCATGGCGGCGTCGGTCATTGTGACCGTTCCGCTCATTATTCTGGTTCTTATTTTCCAACGTAAAATCATTTCCGGCCTCACGGCTGGTGGCGTGAAAGGTTAGGGGCTATTCACATGGCATCGATTCAGCTCAAAAATGTAAAGAAGTCCTTTGGCGCAGTTCACGTCATCAAGGGGGTCGATCTTGAAGTCCGCTCCGGCGAATTCATGGTGTTTGTCGGTCCCTCGGGCTGCGGCAAGTCCACTTTGCTGCGTCTCATTTCAGGCTTGGAGGATATAACCTCCGGCGAAATGCTGTTTGACGGTGACGTGGTCAACAATCTTGCGCCGTCAAAGCGCGGCATTGCCATGGTGTTTCAATCCTATGCGCTTTATCCGCATATGAAGGTTTCCGAGAACATGGCGTTTGGTATGGAGCTGGCCAAATCCAGCCAAGCGGAAATCGACAAGCGCGTCGGTGAAGCAGCCAATATGTTGCAGATAACGCCTTACCTCGACCGTTTGCCGAAGCAGCTTTCGGGCGGGCAGCGCCAGCGTGTAGCGATCGGGCGCGCCATTGTGCGTGACCCGCGCGTGTTCCTGTTTGACGAGCCTTTGTCCAACCTTGACGCCGCCTTGCGTGTGGCGACGCGCCTTGAGATTGCCAAGCTGCATCATAAGATGAACAACGTCACCATGATCTATGTGACCCATGATCAGGTGGAAGCGATGACGCTGGCTGACCGCATCTGCGTGTTGCGCGATGGTTTGGTTGAGCAAGTTGGCACGCCACTGGAGCTTTACGAAAAGCCAAATTCACTGTTTGTGGCCGGCTTTATCGGCAGCCCGAAAATGAACTTCATCACCGGCAAGAATGCAGAGGCCTATAAGTGCCATACGCTGGGCGTGCGCTCCGAGCATTTGCAGATTGTTCCGGCCAATGGTGTTTGGAGCGGCACGGTTGTGCATACCGAAAACCTTGGCTCAGACTCGTTTGTGTATGTTGATATCGGTGAAGATGAACCAGTTGTCGTGCGCGTTAACGGAACAGCCCATTTCGCACCCGATTCCACACTACAATTCTCGCCGATCAATAATCAGGTCTATCGTTTTGGCACCGACGGGAAACCGCTCTAAGTCTGAACAATAAGGGGTATGGTTATGGCCATTCGCGCAACTGTGTGGGGCGAGAACATTCACGAGCATGTCAACGAAGTGGTTGGCAAGCTTTATCCGCAGGGCATGCACGAGACAATTGCGCAGGCGCTGCGGCTGGATAAGAACATCTCTGCCCGCACGGCGGTTTTGCAAGACCCCGAACACGGGATGACGCATGAAGTTCTGGCCCAAACCGACGTTTTGCTATGGTGGGGCCACAAGGATCACGGTGCAGTTGCAGATGAGATTGTCGAGCGCGTGGCCAAGCGCGTGTGGGAAGGGATGGGGCTGATTGTGCTCCATTCCGGCCACTATGCGAAAATTTTCAAAAAATTGATGGGAACGCCATGTTCGCTGCATTGGCGCGAGGCGGGCGAGCGCGAACGGCTTTGGGTGACAAGCCCAAATCACCCTATTGCGGCCGGACTGCCACCGTTTTTTGAACTGGAAAACGAGGAAATGTATGGAGAGCATTTCTCCGTGCCGGAACCTTTGGAAACCGTATTTATTTCATGGTTTCAGGGCGGGGAGGTTTTCCGGTCTGGTTTGACCTACAAGCGCGGCGCGGGCAATGTTTTCTATTTCCGTCCCGGGCATGAGACTTATCCGACCTATCATGATGCAAATGTCTGCAAGGTTTTACGCAATGCTGTAAATTGGGCCTATAACCCAGCAGCGGCGCATACAGGCATCCACGACGCCCCGAATGTGCCAGTCGAAAAGGCGCTTGAGCCAATTGTGGAGCGCGGCGGCAAACTGCATAAGGCTGGCGAAGCCGGATATAAATAAGTTTGGAGTTTAGGATGCGGCTTCTCGTACTAGGCACGGGTGGTATGGCCAATCACCATGCGACCCATTTTGCCAAGATCAAAGGCGTTAAAATCGTCGCCTGTGTCGATGTTTCGCCGGAGCGCGTTGCGGCTTTTGCCAAGCAGCACAAAATTCCGAACACATTCACCTCGCTTGAGGCTGCAATTGCTTGGGGCGAGTTTGATTCCTGCACCAATGTGACGCCGGATAAGGCGCATTATCCAACGACCATGGCGCTGATAAAAGCCGGGAAAAATGTGCTGTGTGAAAAGCCATTGGCGACGGATTATAAGGCCGCACTGGAAATGACAGAGGCCGCCGAGGCCGCCGGTCTGGTGAACATGGTCAACTTGACCTATCGCAATGTGGCCCCGTTGCAAGATGCGCGGCGGCGTGTGCTGGCGGGCGAAATTGGCACGGTGCGGCACGTGGAAGCGTCTTACCTGCAAAGCTGGCTGGTTTCCAAGGCCTGGGGAGATTGGCGCACAGAATCCCAATGGCTGTGGCGCCTGTCAAAAAAGCACGGATCAAACGGGGTTTTGGGCGATATTGGTATTCATATCCTCGATTTTGCCTCCTACGGGGCGGGGCAGGATATTGACCACGTGTTCGCGCGCCTCAAAACGTTTGATAAGCCTGAGGGCAAAACCATTGGCGAATATGACCTCGACGCCAACGAGAGCTTTGCCATGACGGTGGATTTCAAGAACGGCGCTTTGGGGGTTGTTCACGCATCACGCTGGGCAACAGGGCACTTGAACGAGCTGAAATTGCGCATTTATGGCGATAAGGGTGCGTTGGAGGTGAATCACAATTCGGATTCTGCCTCACTTAGGGCTTGTCTTGGTGCCGACATTGAAAAAGCCGTATGGAAAGACGTGAAGGTTCCGCCGGTTCCGACAAATTACGAGCGGTTTGCGGCGGCGGTAAAGTCCGGTCAAAATGATGAGCCCAGCTTCCGGCATGCCGCAGAAATACAAAAAATACTCGATCTGGCGGTTGTTACGGAAGATGCTCGCGCCGAGCGGCAGGTTTAGTCCCGCTTAAAACGTTGCGCCAAAACCGCACCCATTGCGCTGGCTCCGAGAAAAACGACGAGGCCTGTTGTTGCTTCGGATAAAGATGCCAGTGCTGGGCCGGGACAATATCCCGACAAGCCCCAGCCAACGCCGAAAATCGCTGCGCCAATAACCAACCTGCGATCAACCGGGGTTTTATCCGGCGTAAAAAACCGGGTCTCGAATAGCGGGGCCGGTCGTTTTAAAGCCAGCCGAAAACCGAAAAAAGCCACCAGCACCGCGCCGCCCATAACGAAAATGAGGATTGGATTCCAGCTGCCGGAAACATCGAGAAAGCCGATTACATTGGCGGGATTTGTCATGCCGCTGAGCGCAAGGCCAAGGCCGAAGACAAGGCCGCAGACAAAGCCCACCAGTGTGCGTTTGGCAACTTCAGAGCGCATGACGCACCACAAACACTGTGATGGCGGCCATCACGACAAAAATGAGCGTGGCAATCAGCGAGCGCATGGAAAGGCGCGCGATGCCGCAAACACCGTGCCCAGAGGTGCAACCCCCACCCAACACTGTGCCGAATCCCACCAAGAGGCCCGCTATAGCCAAGGTTGATGTCGATGCAACCGGAGCGCCGATGGCGTGAAACTTAAACAGGGCCAATAGAAACGGCGCGAGTATGAGCCCCACAACAAAGCTGGCACGCCAGCCTATTTCGGCGAAACTGCGGGCGCCGATCAAAGCCTCGGTGATGCCGCTGATTCCGGCAATGCGTCCGTTCAGCCATAGCAGCAACGTCGCAGATAGTCCGATCAACATACCGCCGATGATGGGCAAGATAAACGCCGACATGTATTCTCCGGTTTGCAATGGGCTTGGGCTAGGATAACCCACTTGAGGCAAGATGATGCGCGCAAGCTAAGAATTATTTAAGGCGCAACCATAGGGTTTGATGGGCTTTTAGGGTCACACCGACTGTTAAGTCCAAGTCGGTGTTTGTAATAAGGTCTTTTCCGCTTGCGGTGATTTGGGCAAAGATTTCAGCGCCTAGAGTTTGCGGGTCGTCATCAAAATTGGCCAAGCAAAGGAGGCGGGAGTGTTTTGCAGCCCTCAGATAGCCGAGCACATGGGTGTTTCCGGTGGAAATTGTTGCCACTTTACCGCCATCAAGCTCTGGCGCGGCCTTGCGTATTTTAATGAGACGGGTGAGGCGCGTGAAAATTTGGCCGTGTACAGTGTCGGTGTCCGTGCGCGTTTTATACAGCGCGGACGGACGGGGAGGGCGGTTTACCCAGCGGCTGTCTCCAGCCTTGGCCGGATCTTTGGTGAAAGCATAGTCGTTCAACTGGCCGACTTCGTCTCCCAGATAAATCAGCGGAATTCCGCCTGCTGAAAGCGCAATGGCATAAAGCAGGATGAGGCGATCTACGCCGCCGCTGTCGCCCGCCTCGATTCCGCACAAAGAGGCAGCGGTTCCGGCAATCCGGCAATCTCCGGTTTTTGGGTTGTCTTGGAACGGAACGCCGCGGGCAAAACTGCCCTCGAAGCGATTAACGTAAAAATTATTGAGAAAGCGACGGTGATCATAGCCGTTGATGCCGAGTTCTGCGGCTTCCTCGTCGGCAAACGTCCAGCCTATATCATCGTGGCTGCGCACGTAGTTGACCCAAGCGCAGTCAGGATTGATATTTTGGCGGCGCTCCAAAGCCAGCGCTAATAAACGAACATCCCGGGTGGCGAGCGCCTCCCAACCAAGCGCCATTAAAAGCGGATTATAGGCAACCTGACATTCTTTGGGGTCGATATAGGTGACCACTTCGTCCGGATGGACGATCGCTTCAGATTTAAACAGAAGCGAGGGCGCGGCAATGCGGCATACCGCGTTGAAGGCGCGAATGAGCGTGTGCGCCTGAGGCAGGCTTTCGCAGGTGGTTCCAAGCTGTTTCCAGATGAAAGCAACAGCATCCATGCGCAGGAAATCGACGCCTTGGTTGGCAAGAAACAGCATTTCTCCGGCCATCGCGCGGAAAACCGCGGGGTTCGAATAGTTCAAATCCCACTGGAAATGATAGAAAGTCGCCCAGATCCAGCGACCGTCGGGCAATTGCACAAAAGAACCGGGGTGATCATCGGGGAAGATTTCGCGGGTGTCGCGCTCATAAGCGTCCGGCATTTCACGATCTGGAAATATCCAGTAATAGTCTTCAAAGCTTTCGTCGCCCGCAAGCGCTGCTTTAGCCCAATCATGTTCATTGGAGGTGTGATTGAATATAAAATCGATGACCAACGAAATGCCGTTCTGGCGTAACTCGGTGGCGAGCTTGCGCAACTGCGCCATGGTGCCAAGCGAGGGATTGACCTCGCGGTATGAAGAGACCGCGTAGCCGCCGTCCGAGTTTATTTCCGGTGCTTTAAAGAGCGGCATCAGGTGGAGATAAGTTAATCCCAACTCTTTGAAATATGGGATTTGAGCTCTGATTTTGTTGAGATTTCCGGCATAGAGGTCAACATAGCATACGCCGCCGAGCATTTTGCGGGACTGGAACCAATGCGGATCGGATTCATGTTTAAGATCAAGCGCTTTCATCTCTTCCGGGCGGGATTTCCAGGACTGGAAGCTTTGCTCGATCAAGGCTGCGAGCTGAGAGTTAAAATCTTCCCGCTGACCATAGACATCCTGGAACAGACTGAAAAGATTATCAAATTCACGATCTAACCGCAGTGCGAACGCTGGCCAGTGTTTGGTTTTATGAGGACGGGAAGGCGAATTTTGCAGGTGTTGCAGGACAAATTCGAGCGCGGCCAGCTGCCGTGGCGGGTGTGCAAGCATTGAAAGACCATCTCCCTCAGCGGCCAGGTGATGTGCTCCCCGACGTTCACATTTGCGTGATTAAAGCACATTAAAGCGCTTTTGGTAACGAAAAGCGTGGGCTTACAGCTAAAATTATTGCCGGACTTAGGTGGGGGTGCGCTGCTGAAAATACTCGCGCAAAGCGTGGCGCAGATCGGCCAAAAAGCGGTCAAACCATGCCACCACTTTCGCGGATGTGAGCCCTTGCGTTGGGGTGACTGCGTGCTGTTATTGATCTAGCGGGTGCTCACACTCGTAGGCCTAATTATTGTTTCTAACCCGGCGGCGCACATGAAGTCCTATCTCATCTCCTATTTCGTGGCGCTGGTCATTTTTACCGGTGTCGATTTTGTCTGGCTCGGCCGTATGGGTGATGTGTTTTACCGCCCTGTGATGGGAGACATGGTGGCAGAGGCTTTTCGTCCGGCACCTGCGGTGGCATTTTATCTGCTTTACACTCTCGGCTTGGTGATATTTGCGATTTCTCCGGCTTTGAGCGCCGGTAAGTGGGAAACCGCAGCGCTTTACGGCGCGCTCCTCGGGCTTTTTTCGTATGGGACTTACGACCTTACCAATCAGGCAATCCTGAAAAACTGGTCCACCACACTGAGTTTGGTCGACATGGGATGGGGAGCATTGTTGTCCGCTTTCGCCGCATCTTGCACTTATTATCTGGTTTCAACATTTGTTCGCAGCGTTTAACCTGAAACTATCGGCGCATTGATGCGTTACTATTTATGCGTTTTGTCGGTTGACGGTTTCAGGCAAGGTTTTCGGTTTTATGGTTTTGCAGTCCGGGTTTAAAAAATTGAATATCGCGGTTGTCGGCAGCGGTATTGCAGGGCTGAGCGCGGCGTGGTTGCTGTCTCAAAAACACGACGTAACGCTCTATGAGGCGAACCCGAGGCTTGGCGGGCACAGCAACACAGTGGACTGGAACGGAACGCCGGTGGATACCGGCTTTATCGTTTACAATGAAAACACCTATCCAAATCTGACCGCTATGTTTGAACATCTCAAGGTCGAGACCTTGGCCAGTCAAATGTCTTTTGCGGTTTCAATGGATGACGGGCGTTTGGAATATTCGGGCGGCAACATGCTTGGTTTGGTGGCCCAGCCGTCAAACATTTTCAAACCGCGTTTTTGGTCGATGCTCAAAGACATCGTGAGGTTTTTTCGTGAAGCGCCAAAGGCTCTGGGCCGCACCGATTTGGGCAGTTTGGATGATTATCTGAGCAAAGAGCGCTATGGCGAGGCGTTTAAGCAGGATTATCTTTATCCGATGGCGGCAGCGATCTGGTCCACGCCTGCGGCCGAAGTGGGTGCCTATCCGGCGGAATCGTTCATCCGGTTTAATCACAACCACGGTCTGCTCAACCTGACCCAAAGGCCAATCTGGCGCACGGTAAAGGGCGGTAGCAAGGCCTATGTGGCGCGCCTTTTGGCGAATTTTAGCGGAAAAGTCTTGCTGGACCGCGCTGCAACGCATATCCGGCGCGAAGGCGCGGAGGTTATTGTGGGTGATGCGCAAGCTGAGGCGCGCTTCGATCATGTTGTGTTGGCGTGCCATGCTGACCAAGCTTTGGCGCTGTTGCGTGAGCCATCAGCGCGCGAGCAAGAGGTTTTGGGTGCATTTCAGTATGTGCCGAACGAAGCGGTGCTGCACACAGACAACGCGGCCATGCCAAAACGCAGGGCGGCATGGTCCAGCTGGAACTATCTGTCGCGCAAAACGGACGATGTGCGCAAGCTGGCGGTGAGCTATTGGATGAACCGCTTGCAGCACATTGCCGGAACTGACGTATTTGTTACGCTCAACCCCAATGTGAAGATCGCTGCGGATAAAATTATCCGCGTTCAAATGTACGAGCATCCGGCTTTTAACAGCGCCACACTCGCCGCGCAAAAGCAGCTTTGGGACTTGCAAGGGCAGCAAAACACCTGGTTTTGCGGCGCTTATTTTGGCGCCGGATTTCATGAGGACGGGCTGCAATCAGGCTTGGCCGTGGCGGAAGCGCTTGGCGGCGTGCGCCGCCCGTGGAACGTGAAAAACGAATCCGGGCGGATTTTTCTGACAAAAGAACCGCTGGCATGAGTGATACTAGCATCATTGCCACGCGTGCGAGGGACGATAGCGTGAGAGAGGCTGCGCTTTATCTCGGTAAGGTTATGCACAAGCGATTGCGGCCCAAGAGTCATGAATTTGACTATGGCTGCTTCTGGCTTTGGCTGGATATTGCCAAGCTAGATGAAATTTCGGGCAGATTGCGCTGGTTTTCGCTCAACCGATTTAATCTGTTCAGCCTTTATGAACGCGACTTTGGGGATCGAAGCGACGCGCAATTGCGGCCTCGCATTACGCGCTGCTTGCAGGAGGCGGGCGTTTTGGCAGAACCGGGCGCGATCTATTTGCTGACGATGCCGCGCATTCTGGGCTACGCTTTCAATCCGTTGAGTATTTATTTTTGCCACGACAACAGCGGCAAACTGGCTGCGCTGCTTTGGGAGGTGTCCAACACCTTTGGCCAGCACCACTCCTATCTGATTCCTGTGGCGGAAGATGCTGAAGTTATTGAGCAATCTTGCGAGAAAAACTTCCACGTTTCACCTTTCATCGGCATGGATATGCATTACGATTTTCGGGTGTTACGGCAGGACGGGCGGCTCAGTATTGCCATTAACGTCTCCGATGACGACGGCCTTTTGCTGGCGACCGCGTTGAACGGAAAACCGCAAGACCTGACAAATGCTGCTTTGCTGCGCGCTTTTGCTGCGCTGCCGTTTGTGACGTTGAAGGTGATTGTGTCTATTCATTGGGAAGCGCTGAAGCTCTGGCTGAAGGGCGCTAAATTCAGGCGCAGCCCGCCGAAACCAATTGATGCGCTGAGCGTATCTAATCTACAGCCTATTTCACACAAGGACTCTTGGAATGACGCTTGAGCGTACCCGCGGCCGTTTAATGGTTTGGCCAGCACCGCAGATCATGTCGCGGTTTGAAAACTGGTTTATCGACAAGCTGTTTGCCAATCTGCACAAAGGCGAGCTGGATATTACGCTGCCGTCCGGCACGCACAGGCATTTCCGCGCCGCGCAACCAGGCACAAAAGCGACCGTGGCGCTCAATTCATGGCGAACGGTGCGGCGGGTTATTGCGGCGGAAAGTGTCGGCTTGGCCAAGGCCTATATCGATGGCGACTGGACCACGCCGGATTTGACGGCATTTTTGATGCTTCTGGCCGACAACGGCCCGCAGCTTGATGCGGCGTTCGCCGGAAAGTTCCGCAACCTTGACCGTTTGCGGCACTGGTTTAACGACAATTCTCTGCGCGGCAGCCGCCGCAACATTTCGTTTCACTATGATTTGGGCAATGATTTTTACAAGCTCTGGCTTGACGACAGCATGACCTATTCCTCAGCGCTTTATCCTGATGCGGATAGCAGTCTGGAGCAGGCGCAACAGGCGAAGCTGGCCCGTATTGCCGACATGTTGCAGGTGGCGAAGGGCCAGAAGGTGCTTGAGATCGGCTGCGGTTGGGGCGCGCTGGCGCGCCACGTGGCTGAAAAAGGCGCAAGTGTGGTTGGCCTGACATTGTCTCAGGAACAAAAGCGCTTTGCCGAAGACAAGATTGTTGAAACAGGCAAACAATCCCAAATCGAAATCCGGCTTCAGGATTATCGCGAGACCAAGGGCGAATTTGACAAGATTGTTTCAATCGAAATGTTGGAAGCGGTGGGTGAGGCCTATTGGCCGGTGTATTTTGCAGCGGTGAGAGATCGCCTCAAGGCAGGCGGGCGTGCGGTTATTCAAACCATCACGATCGAGGAAAGCCGTTATGAGGGCTATCGTCGCGGCACAGATTTCATTCAGCGTTTCATCTTTCCGGGCGGCATGTTGCCGACGCCAACCATCGTGCAGGAGCAAGCGGCCAAGGTTGGCCTCAAGCTGATCGAGAACCAGAATTTCGGTCTGTCCTATGCCGCGACCTTGGCGGAATGGCGGCGGCGTTTTCACAATGTGACGCATGAATTGCAGGCGCTGAACTACGACATCAAGTTCCGGCGGATGTGGGAATATTACCTGTGCTATTGCGAAGCCGGCTTTCGCAGCGGCGTCATCAATGTGGGTTTGTTTTCGTTTGAACACGCCTAACTTTGCGGTTTAAGGCTTTCCAA
>JAYVYB010000019.1:0-2291 GCA_043784625.1 Methylovirgula sp. | reverse complement strand
CCGGCTACCAAAAGCAGGGGATCAATGCCGACAGCAGCAGCTGTTGGAGCGATTGGCCCGCAAGCCAGCGGCTTTCCTGAAGCGTCAAATTGGGTCTTTCCGTTCACTATTTGAACGCCGTTTACGCAATCACGAGCCGACGCCAAGTCAGCAGCGTTTGCACTACAAACCAGGACTGAAGCGATGATTGCGCCTTTAAAAATTAATTTAAACAATATACTAATCTCCTAATCGCGTGAAGATAAATTGCCTTGACTTTTTCGATACCGAACTCCGTTACCGGTGTCAAGAAAGGTTGCTCCGCACGATCATGAATTTCACTTACAGATGCAAAAATACTACAGTTTGTTTCAGGCGCTCATCGTTTTGGATACTCGTCAGCATCTGTATACTGATACATAGCGTACGATCTGCCAACAGCCTGTAAAAACTAAATGTATGCCTCGCCATTTTAGGCCATTTGTGAGAATCAAATGCAAAATCGAGTTCTATTTGTCAGTTCGGTCACTTTTGCGGTTGCAAGCCTCGTGTTTGGCGGATCGAGCGCGACTTATTCGATCTCGGAGACCGGATTGCGCCTCGCAGCGCTGCCCTTGCTGGCAGCAGGCTTTTTATTTTGGTGGAATAGCCCCGTCGAACTCAGGCCGAAATGGGCAGTCTGGTTTTGGTCGTTTCCGGTAGTGTTTGCTCTCTTGCAAATTATACCTCTGCCATCCGGCACATGGGGAAGTTTGGCAAACCACACAGTCCCTATGCAAACATTAAGCATCCTAGGCAACGAATCATCCTGGTTAACCACAAGCGCAGCGCCAGAGATGACCAGATTGGCCGCCTTGGCACAGATTCCAGCTTTCGCAATGTTTTTGGCTGTCCTGTCCCTGGGGCAGTCAGCAAGACGGCGATTGCTTGAAATCGTGACGCTGTTTGGGTGCGGATTTGCCCTCTTCGGCATTTTGCAGTCCGTGCAGGCACTGGATGCGCAACCCGTTTCGGGCATAACACCAGCCCATGGCTTTTTTGCCAATAGAAATCATTTCGCGGTCTATCTCGCGTGTGTCAGCGTGTCAGCTTTGTGTCTGATTGCATTGCAGATTGCGCGCTTTAGAGCTTCAGATTCAGAACCCAGCGCGCGGCACTACACCAAAATTGCCTTTTGCGTTACGACTGTGTTTTTAGCTTTGATGTGCCAAACAATCGTCGCGTCCCGCGCAGGTTTTGCACTTGAATTTACAGCCATCATCGCCGGTTTTGTTGCGTTCTTCATTTTGCCATTGCCTGGGAAACTCCGGAAGAAAATATTGCTACCTTTTGCATCCTTAACCTTGGGAATGCTGCTGCTCTTTGCGATTTTCGGATTGGACGGGTTGCTGGATCGCTTTGACAGCCAAACTCAGGATGGCGGCCGTATTGCCTTTGCCACGATCACGCTAAGCGGTGCCACCCGGTATTTTCCGCTCGGATCGGGTCTTGGCACGTTCACGCGGGTTTTTCCGACGCTCGAAACAAAAGAGACGCTTCTCCCCGGCATATTTGTCAACCACGCTCATAATGAATTTGCCGAAATACTGCTTGAGACCGGAATTTTTGGAGCATTATGGATCTTGGCTTTTTTGGTCTGGTGGATAGTGCGGACAATTAAAATATGGAAATCTTTGCCCGACGGGTCAAACTTCCGAAATTTCGAGGCGTCCATTTTAGCCCGAGCGGGAACTATTATTGTCGGGTTACTCTTGCTGCACTCGCTGGTAGATTATCCTTTGCGCACACAAGCTCTGGCGGTGCTTTTCGCGCTGTGTTGTGCATTCATGCTTCCAAGTTTGAATGTTACCCGTTCCAACGGCGCGGCGTCCGGCGGGCGCGGCGCACACTGAAATTCTCCGCAATTGGCTTGCGCAGATGCGGAACAGCTTTTTAAAAAGTCAATCGGCGAACCTTAGAGCAATACGCCGAATAACGAGCCATGTATCTGGTTAAAAGCGCTGACATAATTATGTCGAGGTCGGTGCGGTATGCTATTGCAAATCACATTTCACGGCCCCTGCCCGTGTTAACCTTGGAGCTCTACTATGATGTTTGCCGGAAAAACCGCCGTTGTAACCGGCTCAACCAGCGGAATTGGCCTCAATATCGCCCGCGCATTCGCCAAAGAGGGTGCCAATATCGTCATTAACGGCTTGGGAGATGCAGTCGCCATTGAAACCGAGCGCGCCAAGATCGAATCAGATTTCGGCATAAAGTGCATTTATTCTCCGGCTAATATGATGGTTCCGGACGAGATCAAAAAAATGATT
>JAYVYB010000018.1:0-8690 GCA_043784625.1 Methylovirgula sp. | reverse complement strand
AACGATGTGCAGCAATTCAGTCCTATAAATTTCTGGATTGCCGCGCCGCTACGCTCCTCGCAATGACGAGGGCTGCCTCGTTCTTTATTACACCCCGTTGCTCTTGAACCAATCCTTCATCCGGTTCCAGCCGTTCTTGGCAGCAGCTTCGGTATAGCTCTGGCGATAGTCCGCAAAGAAGGCGTGCGGCGTGTTAGGATAAACCACAAATTCAACAGTTTTGCCTGCGAGCGTCGCCACATTCTTCAATTCGTCCAGCGTCGAAACCGGAATTCCGGTATCAGCTGCGCCATAAAGCCCGAGCACTGGCGCTTTCAAGTCTTTAGCAAGCTCAATAACCGACTTTGGCTGGTTCGGTGTCGCGTCTCCGGCAACCTTGCCGTACCACGCCACAGCCGCCTTCAAAGCGGGGTTATGTTCAGCATAAAGCCAGGTAATGCGCCCGCCCCAGCAAAAGCCGGTAATGCCCAAACGCGCCGTGTCGCCGCCATCTGCCTTGGCAAAGCTCACTGCGGCATCGACGTCGGCCATGGCTTGGTCATCAGTAACCTTGGCGGCAAAATCATTGATCAGGATTTTGAAGTCCGTCACCTTGGTGGCATCGCCGAAGCGGGCAAACAAATCCGGCGCGATGGCGTAATAGCCAAGCTTGGCCAAGCGGCGACAAATATCCTTGATGTGCTCATGCACCGCGAAAATCTCGTGGATGACCACAATCACCGGCGGCTTTTCAACACCCTTCGGCTTGGCGCGATAGGCTTGCACCGTCCCCAAAGTGCCCTTTACCTCAACCATTGCGGTCTCTAAACCATCATCGGGCGTGATGATGGTTTCTGCGGCAAGCGGCCTGACTGCCAGTGTAAATCCTGCTGCGGTCGCGGCGGTGAGAAAAGTGCGGCGCGAGCCTTCCGTATGCGGTATCATGAACATCTCCGTTTAAAACTATGTCCGCGACATAGGTTTCAAACTGGCCAAAACAAGAGCAAACCCCGCGCTAAACCAACCGGCTCTGCACTTTCGCCGCGCCTATAAAGCTGGCAAACAACGGATGCGGCTCAAACGGGCGGGACTTCAACTCAGGGTGATATTGCACCCCGATAAACCATGGATGGTTGGTCAACTCCACAGTCTCTGGTAACAATCCATCAGGAGAAAGTCCGGCAAAACTCATACCTTTGGCTTCCAGATCATCGCGATATTTCATGTTCACTTCATAGCGATGGCGGTGGCGCTCATGGATTTCGGTGGCGCCGTAAATGTCCGCAATTTTTGACCCCTTGGCCAATTCGCCGCGATAGGAGCCAAGCCGCATAGTGCCGCCCAAATTACCGTCGGCCGCGCGCTGTTCCAGTTGGTTGCCGTTCAGCCATTCGGTCATCAGGCCAACCACAGGCTCGCTGCAGGGCCCGAATTCGGTCGAATTCGCCGATGCAATGCCGGAAAGCGAGCGTACAGCTTCGATCACCGCCATTTGCATACCGAAACAAATGCCGAAATACGGCACATTGCGTGTGCGGGCAAATTTCGCCGCTCTGATTTTGCCTTCCGCACCGCGCACACCAAAGCCGCCCGGCACCAAAATGCCATGCACATGCTCCAAATGCGGCGCGGGGTCTTCACCCTCAAACAAATCGCTTTCAATCCAGTCCAGATTGACCTTCACCTTGTTGGCGATGCCGCCATGGGTGAGAGCCTCAATCAAACTTTTATAGGCGTCTTTCAGGCCGGTGTATTTGCCCACGATGGCGATGGTGACTTCACCTTCGGGGTTGTGAATGGCGGTTGAGACACCCTTCCAGCGCGCCATGTTAGGCTTTGGCGCGGGCTCAATGCCAAAAGCTGCCAAAACCTCCCGGTCCAGCCCCGCCGCATGATAGGCCTGCGGCACATCATAAATGGTGCCGACATCGCGCGCCTCGATCACTGCGCTTTCGCGGACGTTGCAGAACAGCGCCAGCTTGCGGCGCTCCTCTTTGGGGATTTCACGGTCGGACCGGCACAGCAAAATATCCGGCTGAATACCGATAGAGCGCAGCTCCTTCACCGAATGTTGCGTCGGTTTAGTTTTCAACTCTCCCGCCGACGGAATAAACGGCAGCAAGGTGAGATGCACATAGCACACGTGCCCGCGTGGCAAATCATTGCCAAGCTGGCGGATGGCTTCAAAAAACGGCAACGCTTCAATATCGCCCACCGTGCCGCCAATTTCGACCAGCACAAAGTCAACCTGCTCGTTTCCGGCAAGCACGAAATCCTTGATCTCGTTGGTCACGTGCGGAATCACCTGAACGGTCGCGCCTAGATAATCGCCACGGCGCTCCTTGGTGATGATGTCCTGATAAATCCTGCCGGTGGTGATATTGTCTTGCTTGGTGGCCGGACGCCCGGTGAAGCGCTCATAATGGCCAAGATCAAGGTCGGTTTCCGCGCCATCATCGGTGACGAAAACTTCGCCATGTTGATATGGCGACATCGTGCCGGGATCGACATTCAGATAGGGGTCAAGTTTACGCAGGCGAACCGTGTATCCACGGGCCTGAAGGAGAGCACCAAGAGCCGCAGACGCAAGCCCTTTACCCAATGAGGACACCACGCCGCCGGTGATGAAAATATATCGCGCCATGGGAGTTGAGACCTATCCTGCTTTGATCGATTCGGGGATACATTTTTTCAACAATTCACAGCTGAGCACTCAAAAAGTGCTGACAGGGTAAATTGCGCAAACAAAAGGGCCGGAGAACCGGCCCTCAAATTCATATGTTACAAAATTTTACTTCGATACGGGCGCTTCAGGCTGCGCTGGAGCGGCAGGAACTGCCGGAGCAGCTTTCTGTTCTTGATCTTTCAAAGTCTTGCCAAGGTCAAAGCCGCCAGTCGCCGGAGCACCATCCGTTTTGGCAGGCGCGGTCTTAGCAGCAGGCACGCTTTCCAAAATCGATTTGCCGTTGCGGCTATAGCCCGCCAAAATGGTCAAGCTGAGCGAGGTGATGAAAAACAATGTCGCCAGAATTCCGGTTGCACGGGTCAGCGCGCTTGCCTGCGCCCTGCCGGTCATGAAACCGCCACCACCGCCGCCCGAACCCAGCGCGCCGCCTTCAGAGCGCTGCAAAAGCACCACGCCGACCAAAGCCAGCACAATCAGCAAATGAATAACGATAAGAACCTGTTGCATATGTCGATCCAAATACACGCGCACCCGAAAGGGCCGCGAAAAACTATATATGGGGGCGCTTCTACAAGATTGAAGGCGCTTTGCCTAGAGAATTAAAGCCGCAACACTCACGCGTATGCGCCGACAATCCCGAGAAAATCGCTCGCTACCAGACTTGCGCCGCCCACAAGCGCGCCATTGACATGCGGCACGCTCATTAATTCCTTGGCGTTCGATGGCTTTACCGAGCCGCCATAGAGAATGCGCATTTTAGCGCCCTCGGCACCATGCGAGGCTGCAAGCTGTTTACGGACAAAGGCGTGAACTTCCGCCACATCAGCCACGCTCGGCACCAAGCCTGAGCCAATGGCCCAAACCGGCTCATAGGCAATCACGATTTGAGCCGCGCTGCCCGCAGGCACCGACCCGGCCAGTTGCCCGCCCACAATCGCCAGTGTCGTGCCCGATTCGCGCTGCTCGCGTGTTTCGCCCACACAAACAATCGCTACCAGCCCGGCGCGCAACGCCGCTTCTGCCTTAGCCTTCACTGCGGCATCGCTCTCGCCATGGTCGGCGCGGCGTTCAGAGTGCCCGACGATCACGGCGCTTGCGCCTACATCCTTGAGCATTTCAGCCGAAACATCACCAGTATGGGCGCCGCTTGGCTTGGCGTGGCAGTCCTGCCCGCCAATTTGCACCGCGCCGCCCTTTGCTTTCCACGCGGCTTGCGCGATCAACACGGCAGGCGGACATATCATCACGTCCACTTTGCCTTGCAACGCGGCATCCATGCCGGAGGCAATCAGGCCAATCTGTTCGAGGCTGGCCGCGAGGCCGTTCATTTTCCAATTTCCTGCTACCAACGGCCGATCCATGATCACACTCCCCATAAACATCGTTTAGCCGATAGCAGAACCCGCCCGCGCGGGCAAAGAAAATGCTGCTAGGGGCGCAAATCTGCGGATTGCGCGCAAGCCGTGCTCTCCCTATAGTGCGCCGCCAAACCGCCCGCTGCAACAGCGAACGATAACGCCTCACAAGCACACTTTTGGAATAGCCCTGATGTTACATTTTATGCGCAATCTCACCAGCAGTTGGATTGGAAGAACGCTCCTGTCTGTGGTGATGGGCTTCATTATGCTGAGCTTTGTCGTCTGGGGCATCGGCGATGTGTTTCGCGGCTTTGGTTCCAACAGTCTTGCTAAAGTCGGGTCCAAAGAAATTACCCCGGCGGCGTTCAAGCGCGGGTTTGATCAGCAGCTTCAGGCAGCCCAACAGCAGGCCCGCCGCAATATCACTGCGGATGAAGCCCGCCGCGCCGGATTGGACCGTCTTGCGCTTAACAAAATGATTTCGGACAGCGCACTGGATCAAAAAGCGGCCGCTCTCTCGCTTGGCATGTCCAACGATTCGGTCGCGAAAATCATTGGCGAAGACCCCGCATTTAAGAGTATTTCCGGCGTTTTTGATAAAAAGCGCTTCGACGACGCCATGCGCAATTCCGGATATTCCGAGGCCGAATTCGTCAATGAGGAGCGTCGCACCTACCTGCGCCGCGAGATTGCCACGTCGCTGGCGGCAGAGCCAAAAGTGCCGGACGTATTGCTTGACGCTTACAATAATTACGCGGCAGAACTGCGCGGCATCGAATATATCGCCTTGCCGCCCGCCAGCGTTGGAACCATCGCGCCGCCGGATGACGCGGCTTTGAAAACATTTTTTGAAGCGCGCAAAGCCGAGTTCCGCGCTCCCGAATATCGCAACGTCACCATGCTAAACCTCAGCCCGGCCACTTTCGCCAAGCCCGATGCAGTCTCGGATGCCGACGCCACTGCCGCTTACGAGCGTGTCAAAGACAAGCGCTTCACAACAATTGAAACCCGCAAGCTTGAACAGCTGGTGTTTGCCAATGAGCCGGATGCCAGAGCCGCACAGGATAAGCTGAAAAGCGGCGTAACCTTCGCGCAGGTGGCGGAAGCCGCCAAATTGCAACCTATCGATTTGGGCACCAAAAAGCAGTCGGAGTTGATTGATAAGTCAATTGCTGACGCCAGCTTCGCCGCCCCGCTTGATGGCACGACAGATCCGATCAAAACCACCTTTGGCTATGCGCTGTTGCATATCAGTGCCATCAATCCTGCGGCTGTGAAGACCCTCGCCGAGGTTATGCCTGTGCTCAAGCAAGAGTTGGCCGTTGAGCGGGCCAAGGCCGACATTCAGGCCATCCATGACAAAATTGAGGACCAGCGCGCCTCCGGCAAGCCTCTCACCGAGGCGGCAAAGTCTTCCGGTGTTGATGTGGTGGTAATGGACGGCATTGACGTCAATGGCCTCGATAAAAACGGCAAGCCTTGGCTCAATCTTGCTGAACCCGTGCCCTTTATGAAAGCGGTTTTCGCTTCGGACATCGGCGTTGATAACGAAACCATTCTCAACCGCGATGGCGGGTTTACATGGTTCGAAGTGCAAAAGATCGAGCCATCGCGCGAGCGTAGCCTTGAAGAAGTGAAAGACCGCGCCATCGCCAGCTGGATTGAAGCCGAAACGACTAAAAAGCTCACGGAAACCGCCTCGGATGCTGTGAAAAAGCTAAACTCCGGCACCAGTTTGAATGACATTGCGGTGGGTCTGGGCAACCAAACCATTAAAACAGCGTCAAACATCTCGCGCAGCGGAAAAAGCGATCTTGCGCCAAATTTTGTCGCGCAAATCTTCAATCAGCCGCTCAATGGTGCCGCTTCGGTTGGCCTGATTGACGGAACCCGTGCGATTTTCAAGGTGACTGAGTCAAAGGTGCCGCCTTTGGACAAGGCTGCTCCCGCAACCAAGCAAATCGTATCTCAGCTTAAAGCCAGCATCGCGGATGACATCATCGCCCAATATCTCACCAAGCTGCAAAGCGACACCGGTGTCACTATTAACGAGCAGGTCTACAACCAAATCATCGGGCAGAAGTGAGCGCCGCGAATGACTGAGACAGCTCACACCTCCTTTGAAAGCGCCTATCTGTCCGGCGTGGCACAGGTTGTTACCACGACCCTCATCGCCGACCTCGAAACGCCGGTGTCCGCGTTCCTCAAGCTCTCGGACGGCCGCAACGGCAATATTTTCTTGCTCGAATCGGTTGAAGGCGGTGCCATTCGCGGTCGCTATTCCATGATTGGTCTCGACCCTGACCTGATCTGGCGCTGCACCGGCCAAACCTCCGAAATTAACCGCGCGGCTTTGCTCAACAGCAATAGCTTTGTGCCGTGCCTGCAACAGCCGCTCGACGCACTACGCGCATTGCTGGCCGAGTCTGCCATCGACCTGCCTGCGTCCTTGCCGCCGATGTCCGCCGGGATTTTCGGCTATCTCGGCTATGACATGGTGCGCCGGATGGAAGACCTGGCCCCTGCAAAGCCCGATCCCATCGGCGTGCCCGACGCTGTGCTTATCCGCCCCACAGTCATGGTGATTTTTGATGCGGTGAAGGACGAAATAACGCTCGTGACACCGGTGCGGCCCAAAAGCGGCGTCAGCGCCAAGGCCGCCTATGAAACCGCCCAAGATCGCTTGGGTGCCATTGTCGCCCGCCTTGAAGGCCCGCTCAACCACCCTCCCCTGACACTGGACCCGTTGCTCACCGCCAAGCCGCCGGTGTCCAACACCAGCGAAGCCGAATTCCACGCCATGGTGCACAAAGCCAAGGACTATATTCGCGCCGGGGACATTTTTCAGGTGGTTCTGTCGCAGCGCTTCACCTCCGACTTCGAGTTGCCGCCGTTCTCGCTGTATCGGGCTCTGCGCCGCGTTAACCCCTCGCCTTTTCTTTGCTACCTCGATTTTGGCGGCTTTCAGGTTGTGGTCTCCAGCCCGGAAATTCTGGTGCGTGTGCGCGAAGGCACTGTTACCATTCGCCCGATTGCCGGAACAAGGCCGCGCGGCAAAACTCCCCTCGAAGATGCGGCTCTGGCCGCTGACCTGCTCAGCGACCCTAAAGAGCGCTCGGAACACTTGATGTTGCTGGATTTGGGCCGCAATGACGTGGGCCGTGTCGCCAAAATCGGGTCTGTAAATGTCACCGATAAATTCTTCGTCGAGCATTACAGCCACGTGATGCACATTGTCTCCAATGTTGAGGGCAAACTTGATCCAAAACACGACAATCTGACCGCCCTGGCTGCGGGTTTTCCGGCGGGCACAGTTTCCGGCGCGCCAAAGGTGCGCGCCATGCAGATCATCGACGAACTGGAAAAGGACAAGCGCGGCATTTATGCCGGTTGTGTCGGTTACTTTGGGGCAAATTCGGACATGGATACCTGCATTGTTTTACGCACTTCGGTGGTCAAAGACGGCAAAATGCATGTTCAGGCGGGCGCAGGCGTTGTTTATGACTCCGTGCCCGAGAACGAGGCTGCCGAATGCGTGAACAAGGCAAAAGCCCTGTTCAGGGCCGCGGAGGAGGCCGTGCGCTTTGCCAGCCGCAGCGTCAAAGGACAATAAACGCGGTGCAACCGTAAAAAGAGGTTGCGAATCCGACGTCTTGCTTGTATCGAACTGCCAAGTGCCGGTTTAGCTCAGTTGGTAGAGCAGCCGATTTGTAATCGGCAGGTCGCGAGTTCGAGTCCTGCAGCCGGCACCATTCACCCTTTTTTATTCGTCTCAAGAAGTCCGAAAACGTTCGGAATTCGTTGATTTAATTAAATAAATTTCGCATTCATGGTGTGGCAAGGCCCCAACCACGTCCAAAGCCATGCCGTTGCATCCAGCTCATTTGATGGTACATTTGGTGGCATACCACCAAACTCAAGAATTCGATACCACCACATGTCTCTGACAGATGTTCGGATTAGGAAAGAAAAGCCCGCTGCCAAGCCCTTCAAGCTTAGCGATGAACGCGGCCTTTACCTGCTCATAAAACCCCAATGGATCGAAGTTATGGCGCTACCAATATCGTTTTTTGGGGAAGCAGAAGCTTTTGAGCATTGGCGGGTATCCCGACATCGGATTAGGTGAAGCACGAAGGATCAGGGACGAAGCCAGAACCATCGTTGCGGGTGGCGGTGACCCTTCAGCCGAAAAGCAGGTCGCCAAGCGTGCCGCGCTCGAAGTCGAGACAAACACTTTCAAAGCTATTTCAGATGAATACATCGCCAAGTTGGTTAGAGAAGGCCGTTCGCCAATAACCGTTCATAAAGTGACGTGGTTACTTGATATGGCTTGCAGCGGTGTTTCGGGTTCAGGTGGTTTCGGTGGTGCGGCCATCAAGCACGTAACAGCGTCACAAGTCTTGACCACATTGCGACTGGTGGAAGCTCGCGGCACTCACGAAACCGCAAAACGATTGCAATCGACTATCGGCGCTGTTTTCAGATATGCCGTTGCCACCGCGCGCGCCGACAATGACCCAACTTATGCGCTCAAAGGCGCGCTAACCCGCCCCGTGGAAACGCATCGCCCCGCCGTCACCGACAAGGTCGCGCTAGGCGGACTTTTAAGAGCTATAGACGGCTTTAAAGGTCAATCGACGACTGTTGCAGCCTTAAAGCTTTTAGCC
>JAYVYB010000017.1:0-8053 GCA_043784625.1 Methylovirgula sp. | reverse complement strand
CTTTGACAGCGGGCAGTGCTTCAGTTCGAAATCTGTTCGAGAGCTTTTTTATAAGGCCCACGGGTAATCCCCCCATTTTAGGCGGTGGTTGGTCAATTTGAATTTCCGCTTTTGACTCGGAGCAATCGTTATGCCGCTTGTCGATGCAGAAAAAGATTCGTAATCGTAACATGATGGCGTTGATATGGGTTCAGTCCGCCGCAGCAAAATGTGCCATCTGGTCTGCATGCGCTTTCACAAAGGCGGGGCGAGCAGTTGCGCGCGCAACATAGGCGCGGCAACCGGGAAATTCCGCCAGCCCACTAAAGCGGTGAATAAGACGCAGCACATCCGCCATGAGAATATCTGCGACGGAGAACGCTTCGGTTAGCCATTCGCGTTCCACCAGCACAGCCTCCATGCTTTTGAGACGGGCCTCAAGAAATCCATCAAAAAATTTCCGCATCGGCGTCTGATCGGTGTCGTCCGAGAACTTGAAGAAAGACCAAGGTTGGCTTGCCGCTTCGACTGAGGCGAGCGCCGCGAACAGCCATTCCTTGACATCGCTGCGACCGCGCGGGTCCACAGACATCAGCTTCTCACTCATCTCGCCAAGGTGAAGCAGGATCGCGCCGCTCTCGAAAATCGATAGGTCTCCATCCGTCAGCCACGGCACTTGGCCGAAAGGCTGATGTGAAAAGTGCACAGGCTGCCGATCGCGAAATGGTGTGCTCTCGACGCGATAGGGCAGACCGGCCTCTTCCAGTGCCCAACGCACACGCAGGTCTCGCACATAGCCGCGCTGCATAACGGGAACCCAGTCATAGGTCGTGAGGATAAGACCGCTCATCGAATAAAGGTAACTGCGTTTGGACACTGACGCAAGTGACCTTGCCCGCGGGAAGTGTCTCAGTTTGAAATTTAGCCGCGCAAGATTTTGGCTCTCGCATCGCTGCATCTTGTGATATGCTTAGCCAAGAGTGGGAGATTTTCCAATGTTGCCAGAATCAGTCATTAATAGGTTAGAAAAACAAATTGCTGAAATTAAAAAAGTATTAGAACCGATTGAAACTGAAAGACTAAAAATCGGCGAACCATTTCCAATGGTTTCTTCACAGGATCGGCATAATGCATTGATTCAACATCTTAAACGGTGTTTGGACACACTACAGCAGTTGGTTGATTATCGCGACGCCTAAAGGGCCAAAAGGCGAAAGCCGTCCCGCTGACGTTATTGGCAACGCCGCAAAAATTATGCCATCACCACGGGTAAGGATTCAGACACGCCCGTTGACGATGGTGAGGACGTGAACGCCAAAGCCCTTGGCAAAAAGGGCGGCGCGGCGCGGGCTAAATCCATGACGCCAGAGCGCAGGGCAATATCTCTCGGCCTACGGTGGCTAAATGGCTTAGCGCGAAAATAACCGTTGTAACAGCATTGGCGAGCGGTATCTAGCCGTTACATTGTCTGCCTTGGCGCATCAGGTATCACGCCAATGGAAGGGCTATTGGCAGAAGTAAACAAAATGTGTTCCAAAAATACATTTTGCATCTTGATAATTAGAAAAAAATTGACAATTATAAGTTACTGATCTAGTCGCCACAGCGCGAATTAGACAATTTTTTTATCTTGGAGCACTTGACATGGATATCCGCGAACAGAGGGATTTCGCCATCAGCGAAGATCACAATGCACTTCCGCGTGATATTACCCGCTTTCAGAAATTTTGTCCAAATGGTCGAGCAGATATTGATGAAAATGTAGAAATGTCATTTGCTGCATTGACCACAATTGACCTGATTTGTTCTAAAATTAAACACTAAATCTTTTCAGATACTTGTGTGTTAGGGCGAGAAAGCTTAGTGCTTTCTCGCCCTTTTTGTTATGAAAATGGATTGTTTGTGTGAGGCTGATTCGGATGAGAGCCAGTACCATTGATTTATGGTTGGAAGACTATGATGAATTTAACCAAGATTTTCGTAGGAATTGCTTTAAACTATTTCAAGCTTTTGGTTTAAGTGCAGATTTTATCCCAAACGCATTAAAAGGCGTTCATCAACAATGGGTTGATGACCATCGCGATTGGATGGCTAACCAAGTTGATAAATCTGAACGACTATCACATTTGAAGATCATATCACTTCTCTTATATAATTTGTGCAAAATCCCGTTCCTTGGGAACATGAAGAACCATGATTACAGTGCTAGCCAAGAATTCTTTGCAAAAGCAACTGGCGAAAGCTACGAAAAAAATCGTAGGGATATAATAGATGGACGTGAAATAGTTATTTCATTCGACTTTTGTTTCATGTTCCTCGACGCAATTGAGCGCAATCGCAGAGATCGTGATGACCAATATGTCATGCCACTAACTGAAGATATGAGGCATGATTTTATTGTGTATTTAACTTCAAAAGAGCCTGAAAGAGAGGCTGTCTACTTGATATTTAAAGCTCTTTTTTTGCGAAAAATGAACAAGGGATCTCATAATTGACGGGAATGGTAGCTTGCGTCTTAGTCCACCCCCTCACGCCGCCCTTAACCCCCTCACTGCCTAGCTTGCCGCGTTTCCATTGCCGCGTAAGCGACTGAACAAGGCTATAGCCTAAAGACTGCCTGAGAACCTTATCTGTGGGCTCTAAGCCCCTCTCTGTAATGACGTAGATTGCAAGTTCGCGGGTAGTCATAGCCCCGTTCCGCTCTAACCCCTGCATCGCCAGTTGGCCTAGCTGCCTTGGCTTGAATAATTGCCTACTATCCATATGGACTGGAAATTGCAGCGGCATGTCACCAATCTCAAACAGCCGGATTGCAGCGTTCAAGTGTGCAAGATCGCGCTGGGCTTCCTTCACTTTATCTTCATAGGCATCAATTGCGGCACGAAGCTTTTAAGCGCGTTCTTTAAGCTGGGAAACAACATGAGATTCAGTCATGCCCGGATTTTACAAATATCCGACGATTTAGATCATGCTTTGCAAGGTGTGTTTGCTACCTAATGCTGTATTTTTCCGCTATCATTAGGAAATTGTCGGCAACATCCTTCAATTGAGAAGCCGCTTGATGAAACGCCATGGACTCTGACTGAGCATTCGTAAAATTGAAGGAAAGGCTGTGTTCTTGGACATCAAGCCCTTGTAACGTGAACTTCACTGTTCCGGAGGTTACCCAACCTTGACCCTGAGATTTGGTATCTGTCACTTTTACCGATGCTTGTGGAACGATTGCAAAGCCAACCATGTCGAAGCTCCTTGCTGTTAATTCAGCAAGTCATTCTATCCAATTCCGCTGGCACGTGAAGTATGTCGCGGCCCTTTTTTCGTTGGTTATTGTGGTTTTGTGGAACATGTCCGATTTTAAAACCCGACTGCCACTGAAAATTCGGCAAGCTGCTGAATGCTTTATAGTCGAAGACGCGACGGGGCAGGCGCTTGCCTATGTCTATTTTGAAGATCTGGAAAGCCGCCGGATCGCCATGCGTCGCATAACAAAAACCGATGCCCTCAAAGTGGCTCAAATCACCGCCCGGGCCCTAACAGATCGGGCCAGCGTCTAACGTTTCTGTGCTATTACTGTGCTACGACAGATTTTTCAAATGATAGGAACCCGCTAAGTCATTGAAAAGACTGGTGGGCGATGACAGGCTCGAACTGCCGACATTCTCGGTGTAAACGAGACGCTCAACCTCGCCTACCCGCTTAAAATCTGCCTCGCCGCCGAATGTTTCATTGTCGAGGATTCAGCGGGACAAGCACTGGCCTATGTCTATTTTGAAGATCTAGAAAGCCGCCGCATCGCCATGCGACGCATGACAAAAGCCGATGCATTAAGAGTTGCTCTAACTACCGCTCGGGCTTTGACAGATATGGCCCGGCGAACAGGGCGGGAATCAGTCCGGTGATTTTCCGGTGATTTGCATTCATTTATTCGCGTTTTGTTGCTCTTATATTCCACAAAGGCAATGTGTCGCTGACTACAGAAAGACTTAAAATTCTAAATATTTCAAATGTTTAAATGGTCGGAGTGGCGGGATTCGAACCCACGACCCCTAGTCCCCCAGACTAGTGCGCTAACCGGGCTGCGCTACACTCCGACTGCCTGCGCTTATAGACAACGCTTGGTCATTGCGCAACGCCAAGCTGATCATTTAGCGGTTTATTCTTGCGCGCCGAGAGCATCGCTTAAAAGCCTCATGCCTTCGTTCATCTCAAAAAGAGCGGCCTTCAGGCGGTGGATATCTTCGAAACTTAAGCCGACATCTTTGGCGGGCATGTCTGTATCATCAACACCGTTTACACTTACATCGTCGTCTGCTGCAGTTTGGTCATTCACGCTGTTTTGCGGCATATTACCGGCCAAAACCTGAGCAACGAGCACCTTGGCGCCCCGCTCTTTCAGCATGCGTTGAACACCTTTAATGGTGTAACCCTGCCCATAAAGCAGTTGGCGGATAGATTTCAGGAGTTCTATGTCGTCGGGACGATAATAGCGCCTGCCACCGCTACGCTTGAGAGGGCGGATTTGCGTAAAGCGGGTTTCCCAAAACCTCAGCACATGTTGCGGAAGTTCGAGGTCCGTACCAACCTCGCTGATGGTTCGAAATGCGTCTGGGCTTTTCTCCATCATCACTCCAGTTCATCCCGTCAGATATTCAAAACTACTCCGACTCGTCCGCCACATTCTCGCCGTTGACACGAGCCTTCATAATGTTCGAAGGTTTAAAAACCATCACGCGGCGCGGAGTAATCGGAACTTCAACGCCGGTTTTCGGATTGCGCCCGATGCGCTCAGATTTAGACCGAACCAAAAAAGACCCGAAGGAGGATAGTTTCACGTTTTCGCCGCTGACCAAAACCTCAGAGATTTCGGCAAGAACAGTTTCCACCAGCTCAGCAGACTCGGTTCGCGAAAGCCCGACACGCTGATACACCGCTTCGGCCAAATCGGCGCGCGTGACCGTCTTTGCCACTTGAGGTGCCTTCGCCATACTTATCTCTCCAAATTACAATTACACTGAACTGAAGGATTAGACATTCTAATTCCTTAGCCAAGCACGACTTTTATGTGTCTTTTCAATTAAATGGAAGTGTCTTCTCGCACTAACTTGCCAAATCGGGCAAAATCACCAGCGAATTAAAGCGCTGCCCCAAGTAAAGCCGCCACCCATCGCTTCAATCATAACCAGTTGGCCCTGCTTAATGCGACCGTCTGCTTTGGCGACGCTCAGCGCCAGTGGAATCGATGCTGCAGAGGTGTTGCCATGCAGCTGGACCGTCGTCACAACCTTTTCCGGCGAAATTGAAAGCTTGTCGGCCGAAGCATCAATGATGCGACGATTCGCCTGATGCGGAACAAACCAGTCAAGGTCCTGAGCGGTTGTGCCTGTCGCAGCAAAGGCATCCATGATGACGTCCGTCACCATGCCAACGGCGTGACGGAAAACCTCACGCCCCTCCATACGCAGATGGCCGACTGTTTGGGTGGTTGAGGGACCGCCATCAACGAACAGTTTCGCCCTATGCCTGCCGTCCGAACGCAAATGTGACGTCATGACGCCACGTTCGTTGGCAGCGCCGGTGACCTCTTGCGCCTGCAAAACCATTGCGCCGGCACCATCGCCAAAAAGCACGCAGGTGGTTCGGTCATTCCAGTCGACAATTCTCGAGAATGTTTCCGCGCCGATGACCAAAGCGCATTTATGAGAGCCGGAGGTCAAATATTTATCTGCTGTGGCCACACCGAAAACAAACCCGGAGCAAACCGCTTGAACATCGAATGCGACACCGCGCGTTATTCCCAACGCGGCCTGTACCATCGTTGCCGTCGCCGGGAAGGTATAGTCCGGCGTCGAGGTCGCCACAATTATCAAATCGATATCTTTGGCTTCCACGCCTGCATCGGCCAGAGCTGCCAACGCCGCTTTTGTTGCTAAAGTGGATGTCGTTTCGTCCGCACCCGCAAGATAACGCTGCCTAATCCCGGTGCGTTGCACAATCCAGTCATCGCTGGTGTCGACTTGCTTTTCCAAATCGGAGTTGGTTACAAGCCGTTCTGGCAAAGCTGAGCCAATTCCAAGCACCACGGAGCGCAATGTGGGACGATTTGCAAATTTAAATTGGCTCACGTGAAAGTCCGATCAGTCAGCAGCAAGAGGCAAGGAAACATCAGTTGCGCTCTGTAGCCTTTCTTCATGGGCTTGGGCAAGAGAATGATGGATTTTACTCAAAAGCTCGTGTTTCACCATTTCATAGCCCACTTCAATTGCACCGGCGTAGCCAATCGCATCTGTGCCACCGTGGCTCTTTATGACAACGCCATCCAGCCCCAAAAACACGCCGCCGTTGACCTTGCGGGGATCCATTTTATCGCGAATGGCACTGAAAGCTCCGCGCGCCAGCAAATACCCCAGCTTTGCCATCAGGCTGCTGCTCATAGCCTCACGCAGATATTGCGCAACTTGACGTGCTGTACCTTCAGCCGTCTTTAGCGCAATGTTGCCGGTGTATCCCTCGGTCACCACCACATCAACGGTGCCGCGACCAATATCGTCCCCTTCGACAAAGCCGTGATAGGCCAAGTTTCCGATACTACTCTCCCGCAAAATCCGGCCTGCGGCCTTGATCTCTTCCAAGCCTTTAATTTCCTCAACGCCCACATTGAGCAACCCGACTGAAGGCCGCGGCAAATCAAACACGATTTGCGCCATCGCGGCGCCCATAATTGCCAAATCCACCAGATGTTGAGCATCTGCACCAATGGTCGCGCCAACATCAAGCACAATGCTTTCGCCGCGCGTGGTCGGCCACATTGCTGCGATTGCGGGCCGGTCAACGCCGGGCATGGTCCTCAGGCAAAATTTTGACATCGCCATCAGCGCGCCGGTGTTTCCAGCTGAAATAGCCGCGTCAGCTTCCCCGGTTTTCACCGCTTCCAGCGCCATCCACATCGAAGAAACCTTACGCCCTGCACGCAGGGCCTGGCTTGGCTTGTCGGTCATTGCGATAGCAACATCGCTATGCTCGACACGCGAAACGGCTTTGAGCGCCGGATGAGCCTCGAGGACCGGTTCGATCTGGTCTCTTTTTCCAAAAAATATGAAAGACGTATCTGGCCGCCGCACCAGCGCAAGCGCTGCACCGGGAATGACCACTTTTGGTCCGAAATCTCCGCCCATCGCATCTATCGCGATACGCACCTTCGAACTGCCCGCCGCATTCGCCATAAGATAAAGCCCGATCTTCCACCAGTCAGCGCAGATCACTGCCGTTTTTTAGGGCAGCATTAAGGCCGTGAAATAATTGCCGGACAATAACGCCTCGCAGCCGAATCGCAATCATCCAAAGCAAATTTATCAGGATTTTTTCGTGTCTTTAAGCGCTGCAAGTCCTGAAAAGGGCGAGTTTGCCTCGGCTGGCAACGGACCAGCGCCAATTTCAAGAAATTTTATCCCGCTCGCAACCGAACTCAAATCAGCGTCCGGCTTGCGCGGGTAAGGATCAAGACCAAGCACGAAATACTCTGTTGCTACGGCCCCCAAATCAATTTTGCCGTCGTGCAATATCTCTGGCGGATCATCACCATCAAATGCAACCTGCAAAACTTGTTCCTCAAGGTCTGCATCAAAATCGCGGGTTTTTCTTGAAGTCTTGGCTTTTTGAGTTGGTTCCGGCAAGAAACGAACCTCAAAACTCTCCTGAACTTTAGCGGCAAACGGCTCCAAACTGACCACACACGTTTGTGTCACGCTCGCTTTCACGTGTCCGCTCACCTTTGCCCCAAGCCGCCCAGACCGCGCCACGTCAAAATTTACTTCGAAATGGCTCACATCCACCAAGCCGGCGTAGACGGCCAACGCCTGACAAACAGCCGCATCGGCTACGTACGAAAGTTGCGTGCTACGCTCCTTGAGAGAGTTTGCATCAAACACCAGTTTGATCGGCATCGCGGTTTTTGGCTCATTTACGATCATAGCGTATCAATCCACCTTTGAAGCATCGGGAAACGGAACATCTCCATCAGTAAATATCGATAGATCGCACGTTTCGAAACGGGTTTCTGTATTATGCACATAGCGTA
>JAYVYB010000016.1:0-11704 GCA_043784625.1 Methylovirgula sp. | reverse complement strand
GGCATGAAAAATCCTTAGATGGGATACAGAACTGCATTCCTTTTACGGCTTCAGATTGACATCGACAAGGGTTTCTATCGCTGCCGATTTGGTGACGAGAGTGAGTTTGAGCTGTGCGGTTTTCATGTCGGCGGGCACGTCTTGAGCTTTGACAGTAAAATGCCGCTCGTCGGATTTTTGCACCGCGAGGTAGACCGCATCGGGGCCTTCGGCAAACAAATCTGCCGCTTCACTGGCGGTAACCATTACATCAAATGTTGGCGTTGTGGCGTCAGCAATACGCGTCAGCGACAGGATCGCCAGCGGTTTGGAGTCGCCGAAAGCAGCAGGTTTTGGCACGCGCGCCAGCGCTGCTTGAATGTCGGCTTGGCTGGAACCGCCCTGCTTTTGCAAAAGCAATTCCCCGTCGGCTTTGGCGGGTACGCAGATTTTTTCGCAGGTGGCGTAGTCCAGCTTATATTTCAACGTGACAGGTTTGGCGGCGTCTTGCGGCGTGACTAAAACTGGAAAAATCACCTTGTCCTCATAGCCATAGGCCATCACCCCGCCCTCGGAGAGCAAGCTTGGCGCCGGATAAAGCACTTTCGCGGCTTGGAGATTTTCCGAGCCTTCAAAGTTGAAGATAGGCGGCACACCTGCCTCGCCGGGGTTGCGCCAATAGGTGAGCGTATTTGGCGCAAGGTGGATTTCGATACCAGCCAATAGACCACCAAGCGGGGCGTTTCCGCCGCTGATCAGCCGCGCCTCGGATTTCAGCGATTTGCTCCACGGGCTGGCAAATTCATCCGCAAAAGCGGGGGTGGTGAGGAGACAAAGCGCAACAATGAGTTTTTTCATGAATAGCTGTTTACCGGATTTGCATATCACGCGCGAGCAACGTCTTTGTGAGTGAGTTTGCAGTCTGACTTCAGCTAGTTGTTTTCGCGGGCGTGCCGCATATATGATGAGCTATGATCGATTCAAAAAAGCTCGCTGACAAACTTGATGGCCAACTGCTCATTGCTATGCCCGGCATGAATGACCCGCGTTTCAAAAAAACGGTGATCTACATCTGCTCGCATAGCAATGAAGGCGCGATGGGCATTGTCATCAACCGCCCGCACAAGGGTTTGAAATTTGCCGAGCTCTTATCCCAGTTAAATATCGCGCCCGACACAAATACGCCACGCAAAATTGAGGTTTTAAGCGGCGGCCCAGTGGAGCAGGCGCGCGGCTTTGTATTGCACTCCAAGGATTATTTCACCGAAGGCGCGACGCTGAAAGTTGATCCGGGGCTGAGCCTGACGGCGACAACGGATGTTTTGCGGGCGCTGGCCAAAGGCGAAGGCCCGGCACAAGCCCTGTTCGCGCTAGGCTACGCAGGCTGGGGCGCAGGGCAACTCGAACAGGAGTTGATCGACAACGCATGGATCACCTGCGACAGCGACGCCGATTTGATTTTTGATGAGGATCATAACGGCAAATATAGCGCTGCCCTCAACAAGCTGGGGATAGACCCGGGCCTTTTAAGTTCGGAAGCGGGACACGCGTAAGCTAAAATTCGGCGATCGTGTAGGTTTCCTCAACATATCCCCTTCGCAACCACGAAGCATTGCGAAATTTCATGTTATATTCTGGGAACTTGCGCACCAATTCGGGAACCAAAGGTTGAACAAATGTGTGGAAAGGCGAATAGGCTTCTTGATTATAACTGAAGAAAACGCCGCCTTTTGTGCGCAATCTCGCCCAGTCTAGATAGTCCAATACGACATTTTCGGGCATTTCCGGCATTGAATTTTCGTTGATAAACAGGTCAAAATCCGTTGTCACGGTCTTTGCATAAGTGGTGGACGGGCATATGCAAAACTTTTGCCCAAGATCGGTTTCCCCCTGCAGTCGAACGTTTTCCACGCCAAATGCCTTGGCGAGAAAGTACCCTTGTAAAATATTAGTCGTTGGAAGATCTATAATCGTGTAAGCTTCGATGTCGAAGCGATTAAGTTTAGTGAACCAATAGGCGGTGCCACCGTATCCGGCTCCAATTTCAACAACTTTGAGTTTTGAGCCGTCGCTGAAACAGATGTTGGCGGCATTGCTAGCGCGGAAAGCCGCGTAAATGTGCTCGAGGGATTCTGGCGTAATCAGCCGACCTTTTATATCGAATCCATAGGCGCCGCCTATTTCGGGGAAACCCACGTTAATCTGCAGCTTGACTTCGATGGCATCGACCAACGGCTCCGCGCCTTGTCTGAGCGCAAAGATCGTGTCTCCCTGTTCTGGACAATGTGTGCGGATAACACCAAGGCTTTCGGCCAAAGATACCAGATCATCGAGGCAGCGTGCCCGCCAGATGCGGTTTCGCGCATGTCTTGTGCTTTTTTTGGCAAGGCTCCCAGTCGAGATGCCGTTCAAAAACGGCATTGTAAACATGGAATTCAGCAAAATAGCCAGTTTGGCTGCGTCACCAGCTTGCACCGCATTTAAGATATCAGTCCACTCTCTATTGATTATGGTGCTCCAGATGGCACTTGCATCCGGATTTTTTTGCTCCTCCACCCCGCTTCGAAAAGCGGCGATGAGGCGATGACACAACTCTAGATCCGCTTCATCCGGATTTTTATTCTGCGAAAATTTTTCGGTCAATTTCGGCAATGCGGCGTAGTCCCGATATATCCATTCCGGGCGCTTCAGATTGCGAAACAAAGTCAAGTCGTAGCTGCGGTAACCAAACATTTTCGCGACAGCTTTGGCGAGCCCGCTTAAGAGTGTGCGACGCGGAATTGGTAAATTACTGCTCATATTTTTCCTCGTGAAACTGAAACGCGCGCTCCAAGGTTTTTTCTTGTAAACCCCTTACCGCCGCTCTTGAAAAAAATCCCGTAACATATCCGCCGCTTCTTGCTCGCGCAGTCCGGCGATAACCTCCGGCGCGTGGTGGCATGTGGGTTGCGCGAAAAAGCGAGGCCCGTGCGCCACAGCGCCGCCCTTTTCGTCCGCTGCCGCGTAATAAACCCGCCGCAACCGAGCAAAAGAGATCGCGCCCGCGCACATGGCGCAAGGCTCCAAAGTCACCAACAAGTCGCATCCGTTAAGCCGCTCAGAGCCAAGCGCCGCGCAAGCAAGGCGAATGGCGAGCATTTCAGCGTGGGCGGTGGGGTCTTTAAGTTCCAGTGTGCGGTTTCCGGCGGCGGCGATGATCACGCCGTCTCGAAGGATAACCGCGCCCACTGGCACCTCCCCGCGCAAAGCGGCGGCTTTGGCCTCCGCAAAAGCGCTATCAAACGCGGCGGCATGACCGGATTTTTTCAAAACCGCTCCTGAATGATTGTAAAAAACTTCCGCACCATCCAAAAATTACCCCATCTAATCAAAGTGCTTCAATTTCAACGCTATTGCGTCTATCAGAATAGCATGACTGACAAAAGCACCTATGATCCGGCAGCGCGCAAGCCGCTGTCTTTAAAAAAAAATCCACGTACCCCCGCCGCCCCCACCGGAGCGCGCATAGCAAAGGTTATGGCCAGAGCGGGGCTTTGTTCCCGCCGCGACGCCGAAGCTTGGATTAACGCAGGAAGGGTGCGGGTCAACGGGGTTATTCTGACCTCCCCTGCCCTCAATGTGACGCCGAAAGACGACATTCTAGTCGACAACCAACCGCTCACCGCGCCTGAGCCGACTCGACTTTTTATGTTTCACAAGCCGCGCGGCACTGTGACTACCGACCGTGATCCGGAAGGACGTCAAACCATCTTCGAAGTTTTGCCGGAATGGTTGCCGCGCGTTGTCACCATCGGGCGGTTGGACATCAACACCGAAGGGCTATTGCTGCTGACAAACGACGGCGGATTGGCGCGCATTTTGGAGTTGCCGAAAACCGGCTGGCTGCGGCGTTACCGTGTCCGCGCCCACGGCGAAATAACCCAAGCCGAGCTCGATAAATTGCGCGACGGCATCACCATTGAAGGCGTTAATTACGTTGGCATTGAAGCGGTGATTGACCGCGTTCAGGGCAGCAATATGTGGCTGACTATGGGCCTGCGGGAAGGTAAGAACCGCGAAATCAAACGGGTTTTGGAATATCTCGGCCTGTCAGTGAACAGACTCATTCGTGTCTCGTTTGGCCCGTTCCAGTTGCAGGATTTGGAAGAAGGCGGCGTTGAAGAAATCAAAACCCGCATTATCGAGGATCAGCTTGGCGAAGCTTTGATCAATGAAGCCGGTTGCGTGTTTAACGAAATTGTCTCGCGCGAGCCGCGCAAACGCCCCGAATCGGGCGAGCGCAAGATAAAGCCCGAAGAAGACTTTATCGGCACAGCGCGCGAGCCGGACGAAGCTCCGCGCCGCAAACATGTGAAGACCTTACGCGGCCAGCGCGACGAGCGCATTGCTGTTGGTCCGCGCGTGAAAGTTATGACGGAGGCTACCAAGGATCGTCGCGGGCGCGATGTACAGGTGGACCGCGTGGTGCGGGCTGCGCCCGAGCGCGAGCAGCGTTCTGCACGGCCTACCTCGGCGCGACCGGCCTCTTCGCGGCCTGCTTCTTCGCGTGATGACGCGGCGCAATCTCTCAAGACCAGACGATTTGATGAACGAGGCGAGAGAGAAGCCTATGCGCCGCGCTCCGGCCACGGCAACCGTCCGGACTTTACAAGCCGTGCCGATAGAGATGCACGCGGTATGAAGCCAGAGCGCGGTGAGCGCTTGGAGCGCGCACCCTCAAGCGCAGGAAAAACCTACGGAGATCGTAAGGCCTATGGCGATAAGCCAAGCTTTGGCGATCAAAAACGCCGCGGGTCCGAACGTCCGGCCACCGGAGAGCGCACGTTCAAGCCGCGCGCGAAGAGCGAGGGCGGTTATGAAGAGCGGCCGCGTACCGGCCGCGACTTTGACAAGCGCCAGCTTTCCGCCCGTAGCTTCAAAGAGCGCGAAGACACGCGCGGGGCGAAACCTGCGGGAGCGAAGCCCGCCTTTAGAGGTGAGCGCGACGGCAAGCCAGAGTTTAAACCACGCGCTCCGAGACCCTCCAGCGGAAAGCCAAACCGGCCAACGCGCGGCCCGGCAAAGCCAAGGAGCGACGGCGCTTCGGGTGGCAAACCCTCCGGCGGCTCACGTCCGCCTCGCGGGCGGTAAATGCGCATCGTTGGCGGCCGCCTCAAAGGGCGGGCCTTGAAGTCGCCGTTAGAGGAAGGGTTGCGCCCCACCTCTGACCGCTTGCGCGAGACGGTATTCAACGTTCTCGCTCATGCCTATGATGATCCGGTTGAAGGCGCACAGGTGATGGATCTGTTTGCCGGAACCGGCGCTTTGGCGTGCGAGGCGCTGTCGCGCGGGGCACGTTTTGCGCTGATGGTGGATGACAGCGCTCAAGCGCGCGGGCTTATCCGCGAGAATGTGACGACGCTGGGGCTTGGCGGCGTAACGCGGCTGTTGCGGCGTGACGCAACCAAGCTGGGTGATGCGCCAACCGGCGAGCGTTACAATCTGGTATTTCTTGACCCGCCCTATGGGAAGGGCCTCGGGCAACTGGCTCTGATCAGCCTGCGGGACGGCGGCTGGCTGGTGGACGGCGCATTACTTCTGCTGGAAGAAAGCGCTGATACGGAACTGGATGTGCCGCAAGGCTTTGAATTGCTGGAGCGGCGCGTGTATAGCGTAGCACAGGTGTTATTTTTGAAATTTATAGGCAAATTATGACCGAGAAAACCAAAGCCCGCCTGCCACGCGGATTTGTTGACCGCGCCGCGCAGGATTTGGCCGCAACAAACAAAATGATGGAAACCATCCGCAAAACTTACGAGCTTTATGGCTTTGAAGGGGTGGAAACGCCGTTTGTCGAATTTACCGATGCGCTTGGCAAGTTTTTGCCCGATCTGGACCGCCCGAACGAAGGTGTATTTTCGTTTCAGGATGATGATGAGCAATGGTTGTCTCTACGCTATGATCTGACCGCGCCGCTGGCGCGTTATGTCGCCGAAAACTTCGATGCATTGCCAAAGCCCTACCGCTCCTATCGCGCCGGATATGTTTTCCGCAACGAAAAGCCCGGTCCGGGGCGTTTCCGGCAGTTCATGCAATTTGACGCGGATACGGTGGGCAGCGGCTCGCCCGCCGCCGACGCGGAAATCTGCATGATGGCGGCGGATACGCTGGAAGCGCTTGGCATCAAGCGCGGCGACTATGTGATCAAGGTCAATAACCGCAAGGTGCTGGATGGGGTGATGGAAAGCATCGGGCTTGGCGGCGCGGAACATGCCGCAAAACGCCTGACTGTGTTGCGCGCAATTGACAAGCTTGATCGACTGGGGCCTGAGGGCGTCAAGTTGCTGCTGGGCGCGGGACGCAAGGACGAGAGCGGCGATTTTACCAAAGGCGCGGGCTTAAGCGAAGAGCATGCTCTAAATTTGCTGAATTTTTTGCAGCTGTCCAGCCATGATGCCGACCTGGCCGATATGAAAATGTTGCCTTCTTTCCGCAATGACCTTGCCACGGCCGGTATTGATGAACTGCTGCAAATCCGGGCGCTGTGCCAGGCAGCGGGCTACAATGCGGAGCGTGTCAAGGTTGATATGTCTGTGGTTCGCGGGCTGGAATATTACACCGGCCCGGTGTTTGAAGCAGAACTCACTTTTGAAGTGAAGGGCGAAGATGGCAAACCGATTCGCTTCGGCTCGGTGGGCGGCGGCGGGCGCTATGACGGACTTGTCGGGCGGTTTCGCGAAGAAAGCGTTCCGGCCACCGGCTTTTCGATTGGTGTATCGCGGTTGCTTGCGGCGCTCAAGGCTGTCAAAAGCGCAATCGTCGACAGTGGAAAAAAACAGGGGCCGGTTGTGGTTCTGGTGATGGATAAGGATCAACTCACCGCCTATCAGAGCCACGTCTCGACCCTGCGGCAAGCGGGCATTGCCGCCGAGCTTTATCTTGGTTCATCGGGCATGAACGCCCAGCTGAAATATGCCGACAAGCGCGGCTCGGTTGTGGCGGTGATTCAAGGTTCCAATGAACGCGAGAGGCACGAAGTGGTGATCAAGGATCTGGTCGCCGGTGCCGAGTTGGCGTCTGCTTCGAAGACCATGGAGCGCGAGGCTTATCTCGCTCTTAAAGAAAAGGCGCAGTTTGCGGTTCCCGAAGCGGATTTGGTGGCAGGCGTGAGACAAGTTTTGGCGCGCTACTAAGCGCTTTGTCCAAACTGCCTCATTGCAGGATTTAGTCCCTCTCCCGCAGGCGGGAGAGGGACGCCTCCCACAAATTTACGAATGCACGACACCCAATCTTTTACGCTTGACATGCAACCATTTAGTTGCATATTAGGGCGGTGAAGTTGGAATGAGCATGGATGATGTTTTTAAAGCATTGGCCGACCCCACCCGCCGCGCGCTGCTAGACAGTTTGCGGTTGCATAGCGGCCAAACCTTGAACGAACTTTGCTCGCTTCCGGACATGACCCGGCAGGCGGTGACCAAACATTTGGCCATTCTTGAAGCTGCAAATCTGGTGGCGAGCGAAAAGCGCGGTCGGGAAAAGCTGCATTACCTCAATGCGGTACCGATCAATGAGATCGCCGAGCGCTGGATAGGAAAATATGATTTGCGCCGAGTTTCGGCGCTGGCCGATTTGAAAAGCAAACTTGAAGGAGAAAACTCATGAGCAGCAAGTTCGTCTATGTCAGCTATATCCGTTCCACCCCGGAAAAAGTGTGGGAAGCGCTCACTTTGCCGGAATTTACCAAGCAATATTGGTTTGGTATGGTGCAGGATTGCGATTGGAAAGTCGGATCAACGTGGCAATTGCGCGGTGAAAATGGCGTGATGGATTCCGGCCACATCGTTGAAATAGACAAGCCGCGCCGCATGGTGATTTCATGGCACCATCAGAAAATGCCGGAATTTCACGCGGATGGCCCCACGCTGTGCACCATCGAGCTGGAAGCAAAGGATGATCAGGTCAAGCTGAGCATTCATCATGAATGTGCGAAGGACGACGCCAAGGTTATCGGTGCCGTAGCTGGCGGATGGCCGCAAGTCATTTCCAGCCTCAAAACTTTGCTCGAAACCGGCACGGCAATGCACCGGTAAAGCTTCGCCTAACCCAGCCTACCCCAGCCGCTTTTCCAGAGCGCGCTTAACCTCATCCTTTAAAGGCTCGGCGGTTTTAAAAATCTCCCGGGCCTGAAAAAAATCCAACGCCTTGAAGTGGTCAATGTCGGCGCGCAGCAGCAGGTCCAGTTTTGCGCTTTTGAGCTTCTCGCGGGTGATGGCGGTTTGCATAATTTGCGCCGCGCCTATGATTGCTTCAAACACCTCGGGCGGTTTGCTTCTGGTAACAATCGGCCCGCCAGTGACATCAACAGCCATGACAAAGTCCGCCCGGACCAAGTCGAAGGGGAGCGGATTGACCGCGCCGCCATCAATCAGCACCTGCGCCTGATGCGGTACCGGTTTGATCAGACCCGGAATGGCCATAGAGCCTGCCACGGCAGGGCGCAGCGGGCCGGCGCTGAAATCCGCTTCGCTATGGGTGAGAAAGTCCGTCGCCACAGCGATAAACGGAATTTTCAGCTCTTCAAAGGTTTGTGGCACGGATTTTGGCCAAAATTGCTGCAAAAACACCTCGCCATCGAGCAAAACCGGATTGCTCAGACCCCGCGTAAACAGATCTGAAACACGGCCAACGCGGGCGCGTAACAGCTTGGCCATCACGTCTGTCTTGTCTCGGGTGACGTGCAGAATGTGTTGACGGATGTCTTTGCCACTGAGGCCAGAAGCATAAGCAGCGCCCAGAATTGCGCCCATTGAAGTACCAGCAATCGCCACCGGAGCGACGCCAAGCTCGTCTAACGCCTCCAAAACCGCAACGTGGGCGAGCCCCCGCGCGCCGCCTGCGCCAAGCGCTAAAGCAATTTTCATAGGGCTCTCCAGGCTATATCCGTCCGGTAAAACCCTTCCGGCCATTCAATTTTTGTGATTGCCGCATAGGCTCTAGCGCGGGCAGCAGCAACATCGACAGCCAGTGCTGTCACGTTGAGAACACGCCCGCCAGCGGCCACTATTTTTTCGCCTTCCTGCCGCGTGCCCGCATGGAAAATGGTGACTCCAGGTACGCCAGCTGCAGCGTCAAGCCCACGAATCTGCGTGCCGGACTTCACCGGTCCGGGATAGCCCTGCGCAGCATAGACCACCGTCAGCGCAGTATGCGGAGACAGCCGCACCGGCGTCTGCGGCAGGTTACCTCTGGCGCTGGCAAGCAAAAGACCGAGCAGGTCATCCTCAAGCCTCAGCAACATCACCTGCGTCTCGGGGTCGCCAAAGCGGGTATTATATTCAATCAGCGATGGGCCGGTTTTGGTCAGCATCAGTCCGGCAAAGAGCACGCCTTTGAACGGAATTCCACGCGCCGCCATGCCGCGCAATGTGGGCTCGATAATTTCGCTCATGGCTCTGGCTTCAATTTCCGGAGTTACGCAAGGTGCTGGCGAATAGGCCCCCATCCCGCCGGTGTTGGGGCCCCCGTCGCCGTCATAGGCGCGTTTGTGGTCTTGCGCCGAGGCGAAAGCCAATGCACGCGTACCGTCACACAAAGCAAAGAAGGAGGCCTCTTCCCCCTCCAAAAAAGCCTCGATGACAACCTCTGCGCCCGCCTGCCCCATCCCGCCCTCAAACATCATGTTGAGCGCCGCCTCCGCCTCTTCGCGCGACATGGCGACAACCACACCTTTGCCTGCCGCCAGACCATCAGCCTTGATGACGATCGGAACGGGGTGTGTTTTAAGATAGGCCTGCGCGGCCTGAAGACTAGAAAAACGCTTATAGGTAGCGGTCGGGATATTGAATTGCGCGCAAAGGTCCTTGGTAAAGCCTTTCGAACCCTCTAACTGCGCCGCCGCCTTTGAAGGTCCGAACGCGAGAATGCCCGCTTGCGCAAGACTATCCACAATGCCTGCAACCAACGGCACTTCGGGGCCGACCACCACAAACTCAATGTTGAAAAGGCGGCAAAACGCAACAACCGCAGCGTGATCTTCAATTTCCAGCTTTACGTTTTCTCCTATCTGAGCGGTGCCGAGATTTCCCGGCGCGATGAAGAGTTTGTCCAGCAAGGGACTTTTTGACAGAGCCAGCGCCATGGCATGTTCGCGACCGCCGGAGCCGATGAGAAGGACGTTCATTGCAAATCCATCTTAGAGATGCTTTCTCTTAAAGCCTCGCAGCGAATGAGGCAAACAAAGAGGCGAATTCGCTTGAAATTCTCGGCCATGGGCGTTCAATGGGCGCGTGACCGACGATCAACTTTCCAACGCTCCCGAATATTCCGTTTCCGAACTCTCCGGTGCGCTTAAACGCCGGATTGAAGACGAATTCGGCCACGTGCGTGTGCGCGGGGAAATATCCGGCTATCGCGGTCCGCATTCGTCCGGCCACGCTTATTTTGCGCTGAAAGACGATGGCGCAAAGCTTGATGCCGTTGTTTGGAAAGGCATTTTCGGGCGCATGCGGTTTCGCCCCGAAGAGGGGATGGAGGTGATTGCCACTGGCAAGCTCACCACCTTCCCCGGATCTTCCAAATATCAGATTGTTATCGAATCACTTGAGCCGGCCGGAGTGGGCGCGCTCATGGCTTTGGTCGAGGAACGACGCAAAAAACTGACGGCAGAGGGCCTGTTTGACGCCGCACGTAAACAACTTTTGCCGTATATGCCCGCAATCATCGGCGTGGTGACCTCGCCGACAGGTGCTGTGATCCGTGATATTTTACACCGGATTGCCGATCGCTTTCCATGCCACGTCATCGTTTGGCCGGTGCGCGTACAGGGCGAGACCAGCGGAGCGGAAGTTGCGGCGGCAATCAACGGTTTTAATGCGCTTTCGGCGGGCGACAGCATCAAGCGCCCTGATCTGATCATTGTGGCGCGCGGGGGCGGTTCGCTCGAAGACCTCTGGGGCTTCAACGACGAAATTGTGGTGCGGGCGGCGGCGAACAGCGACATTCCGTTGATCTCGGCAGTTGGCCACGAAACCGACTGGACTTTAATCGACCACGCCGCAGATGTGAGAGCCCCGACCCCCACGGCTGCGGCGGAAATAGCGGTGCCGGTTCGGCTTGAATTGCTTGGCACTTGCCAGGCTCTGGGTGGGCGTTTGGCAGGCGCCATACTGCGGGGACAGGAACGCCGACGCAATGAATTCAGAGGGTTAGCGCGGGTGCTCGGGCAGGGCGAAACGCTGCTGAATGTGCCCCGGCAACGGCTGGATCGCGCCGGCGGGCGGCTGGCCCCTGCCCTGCAACAGGCCATCTCGGGCCGCAATATCGCTCTTGCGCGCATCGGCCAAAGATTGAGTCGTAAATCTCCGCAGAGCCAGTTGGCAGCCGCGCAAGAGCGCTTGAGGGCATTCGCAAACGGATTGCAGGCGGGTCATTTACGATTTGCTCGCGACAGAGCGCAGAAACTAGTTGTTATAAACCAGCGCCTTGCCGCCGCTCTGACCGGGTTTGTGCGCGAGCAACGCCGCCAAAACATCAATGATACCAACCGCGTAGGCCAGCTTGGCGGGCGGCTTTTGCCGGCGCTTTCGAAGTCGATGCAGCTGCGGCATCAAAATTTGATCGGGCTTGAAAAACTCCGCAGTTCGCTGGGCTATGAGCAAGTTTTGGCGCGAGGATTTGCCTTGGTGCGCGATGCAAGCGGTCATCCCTTGCGCAATGTGGATGCGGCGCGCGCGCAGAACCGCCT
>JAYVYB010000015.1:0-1838 GCA_043784625.1 Methylovirgula sp. | reverse complement strand
CAGATTCACGATTATCACGCCCAAAACCGCTCGCTGACCTTGCCGGAAGTGTTCACCTACTCGTCCAACATCGGCACGTCCAAGCTGGCGCTGATGGTGGGTGTGGAAGGGCACAAAGCGTTTTTGCGCAAGGCCGGTATGCTCGACCGCATGAAAACCGAATTGCCCGAGAGCGCCGAACCGATCGTGCCAAAGCACTGGGGCGAACTCAACACCATCACCATCGCCTTTGGTCACGGCCTCGCTGTTGCCCCGCTGCAAGCGGAAATGGCGGTGGCGGCGCTGTCAAACGGCGGCTACCTCATCCGCCCGACATTTTTGAAACGCACCGAGGCTGAAGCCAAGCAGGACGCGCCGCAGATTGTTAAAACCGAAACCTCGGAAGCCCTGCGCTATATAATGCGCCTCAATGCCGATATTGGCTCCGGCAAAAAAGCCGACGTGCCCGGCTATTTTGTTGGCGCAAAAACCGGCACTGCCGAAAAGGTTGTTGGCGGGCGGTATAATAAAAACCGCCTGTTCACCACCTTCATGGCGCTGGTGCCAGCCGACAAGCCAAAGTACCTGTTCATGGTGGTCTACGATGAACCTCAGGGCCTGCCCGAAACCCATGGCTATGCCACTGCGGCCTGGAACGCCGGCGTGGTCACCGGGCGTGTGATTGAGCGCGTAACCCCAATTCTCGGCCTGCCGCCGCGCTTTGAATTACCGACCCAACCTTTCCCGATGCTGGCCAAACTCGGCATCGGCATGAAGGCCCCCGGCACAACACCTTCGGGGAACCACTGATGCTGCTAAGCGCGCTGTTTCCCCACGCCAAAATCGCCGGAGCGGACGTTGCCATTTCCGGCCTTGCGGTGGACAGCCGCAAGGTTGCAGCCGGAGATGTATTTTTCGCCATTCCCGGCACCCATGCCGATGGGCTAAACTTCGTGCCCAAAGCCTTAGCGGCAGGCGCAACCGCAATTGTCGCGCACGCCAAACCGGAGCTTCCCGCAGGCATCGGCTTTGTGCAGGTTGAAGACATGCGCGCTGAACTTTCCGCCGCCGCCGCAAGGTTTTATCCCAAACAACCGCAGACCATTGTCGCCATCACCGGAACCAGCGGCAAAACCTCCATCGCCGCCTTTGTCCGGCAAATTTGGCTGCATCTGGGGTTTCAGGCCGCCAGCCTTGGCACCATCGGCGTGGTTGCGCCCAACGGCGCGGTTTATGGCTCGCTCACCACGCCCGACCCGATCACTTTGCACAAAACACTG
The DNA here is from genome assembly GCA_043784625.1 of Methylovirgula sp. Lineage (GTDB taxonomy): Bacteria > Pseudomonadota > Alphaproteobacteria > Rhizobiales > Beijerinckiaceae > JANXSV01. Next base: position 579 of record JAYVYB010000015.1, on the reverse strand, counting down.
GATGAACTGGCAAACAGCGGCGTTACGCATCTGGCGCTGGAGGCGTCTTCCCACGGGCTTGATCAAAAGCGGCTGGATGGTGTGCGCCTCACCGCTGCTGCCTTCACCAATCTGAGCCATGATCATCTCGACTATCATGCCAACCTGGCGGAATATCTGGCGGCCAAGCTACGCCTGTTTGATACGCTGCTTAAACCCGGGCAGCCTGCCATAATTGATGCGGACTCAAATGTGGCGGATCAGGTTATTGCCGCTTGCCGCGCGCGCGGGCTGGATGTTCACGCCACCGGAGCCAAAGGCACCGCGCTGCATCTGTTTAAAGCATCGCGCAACGGCCTGCACACCTATATCGAGATTGGCCATTCCGGCATGCAATTCGCGCTGAACCTGCCCCTGCTGGGGGATTTTCAGGTGGCCAATGCGCTTGTGGCTGCTGAACTCTGCATCGCCACAGGAGGCCATCCGGCAAAAGTCTTTAAGGCTCTGGAAAACCTCAGGGGCGCACCGGGCCGCCTAGAGCTGGTTGGAGCCCGCCATCAGGCACCGATCTTTATTGATTACGCTCATAAGCCAGATGCG
>JAYVYB010000014.1:0-19711 GCA_043784625.1 Methylovirgula sp. | reverse complement strand
GGATTTGCTGGAGTTGCTTTAAAAAAAGCCTGCAAAGCATCATCGCCCTCGTTAAATTCGATAATTGTGTTGCAGAACTTGTCTTCATAATTGTCGCCGATGATATAGGCCACGAAGTTTTCCTCAACTTTAACGCCGCTTCAAAATAGTTTTAAGCCGCAAACGCTAAAACATTTGACCCTACCCCGCCAGCGCCACGGCAATCTCCGCCCCCAGCCGCGCGTTGTTTTTCACCAGCGCGATATTGGCCTTGAGGCTGCGCCCGTGAGTCAGCTCGCCGATACGCGCCAGCAAAAATGGCGTCACGCCCTTCGCGCCAATTTTCTGGGCGGCACACTCGGCCAAAGCTTGCTCGATGAATACCTTGATTTCCGAAGCGGGAATTTCATCGTTTGCCGGAATCGGGTTAGCAATCAGCGCCCCGCTTTTGATGCCAAGCCGCGTTTGCGCCAGCAAAAACGCCGCGATCTCCGCCGCGCTGTCCAGCCGCATCGGCGCTTTAAGGCCCGATTCGCGCGAATAAAACGCCGGAAGTTCATCGGTACCCACCCCGATCACCGGCACCATGTTGGTTTCCAGAACCTCCAGCGTCGCAGGCAAATCCAGAATCGCCTTCGCCCCCGCCGCCACCACCGCCACTGGTGTGCGGCTCAGTTCAATAAGGTCCGCGGAAATATCAAGCGAACTTTCCCAGCCGCGATGCACACCGCCGATGCCGCCCGTGGCAAAAACCCGAATACCCGCCAGCGCCGCAATCCGCATCGTTGCCGCAACTGTGGTTGCGCCGTTCAGGCCCTTGGCAACGCAAAAAGGTAGATCATGGGTCGAGAGTTTCAGTACGCCTGAGGCCTGCGCCAGCAGTTCCAGATCTTCGCGCGAAAGCCCAACCTTCACCCGCCCGCGCAAAACCGCAATGGTTGCGGGCACAGCGCCGTTGGCGCGGATAATGTCCTCAACCGCCAGCGCGGTTTCCAGATTTGCCGGATAGGCCATGCCGTGGGAAATGATGGTCGATTCAAGCGCCACCACACCGCGCTGGGCGCTTAGGGCCTCCGCGACTTCCAACGAAATATCAAGATCAGGATGGTTCATACCCCAGCTTTAAAGGAGCTTGGGTTCAATTTCAAAAATTTTCTTCTCATCGGCAAAAAAGAAAATTTTTTTTTGAATGGAACTGAAGCCGATATATCGGCGTCAGTCCAGAGCATCGTGCGGAAAAGTGTAAGCGGTTTTCCGTAAAAACGATGCGAAAATCAGATAGTTAGAGCAACAGTCCTGTTTCTAACAGGGCGAGCGTTGCTCTATAGCGCTTTCAAAAGAAGGTCCGGCGTCAGGTCTGCAAACACCGATGTTCCGCATTCTGCCACGCGTGCCGCCGCATATTGCCCGACAATGGCTGATTCCCTCAACGAAACCCCGCCGCTTAGCGCCCACAGCGCCGCCGCGAGCGCCGCATCTCCGGCGCCGGTGGCATCAACCAGATGTTTGACTTGGGAGGCAACCACGCCGGAGCGCAACCCGTTAGACCAAAAAACGCCTTCTGGCCCCAGCCCGACCAAAACCGATTTGACGTTCTGCCCATGCAATTTAAAGCAGGCAGCTTCCAGGTCTGTTTGCCCCCGCACGCTGACCCCGGTTAAAGCTGCCAATTGCGCCAAGTTGGGCGACATTAAAAACACCGGAAGTTTTGCCTCTAAAATCGGAAGCAGCCGCAGCGATTTTGCCACAGAAACCGGCTCCAACACCAATCGCGCCTGTTTGGCTTGGGCGAGGTCTGCCAGAGCGCGCAGGGAGTCAGCACTCAAATTGGCATCCGCTACGAGGGTGTCGCCTGCTGCTACATCGGCCAAACTTTGCTGCAAAAATGCGGAGCCGATTGCAGCCATGCCCTGCATGTCGGCGACGGCAATAACCAACTCCCCCGCCGCATCTAAAATCGCCGTGTAGGTGCCTGTCGGCTCTGCCGCGGTCAACGCATCCAGCTCAAAAGCCGCACAACTGGCTCTGATCAGTTCAGCGTGAGCATCGCGCCCCAGCGCCGTCACCAGCTTTGGCTGCACGCCCAGTAAGGCCAGATTTTCAGCAATATTGCGGCCCACGCCGCCGACACTTGTCTCAACCCGCCCGGGATTGGACGTCGCCAAAATAGCAGCGCCTGAGATGTGACATTTCACATCGACATTCGCCCCGCCCACTACATAAAAACGCGCCATCTAAATCCCAAGTCCTGAATTTTTGCGGGTCAAGCCTACACGCCAAACCTACGCGCATCACGGAGCCTTTTCCAGCGGAATGCGCACCGCTCGTGCAAAGCCTGAAGAGATAAAAAAGTTGATTTTCAATAACAGAATTGCGTACCCTAAGCCTCTCAAACAGGGCTTGGCGGGCAAATTGCCGGCTCAATCGCTCGTGGCCACCTTTGGCCGACTTTTGGCCGAAACGCGCCGGTTTTTGCACAACCTTTTACGGTATCCAAACGCCTTTTCACGGTAATTTGACCAGAAACTTGTTGCCTTTGGCCAGTTTGGAACGTTCTAAAAACATACGAAAAGCCCAGTTGTCGGACAAAAATGGGCGGATGCTCTAGCAATTTTAAGCGCTTTCATGCTAACTGCCCGCGCCCGATATTCAGACTTCGGCCGCAGAAAAAGTAAGGATAACCAATGGTCAGCCGCATTGTTACCGTCGAGCCTTTCGATATTGTCGTCTTTGGCGGCACCGGCGATCTTGCCTATCGCAAACTGTTTCCAGCCTTGTTTCGGCGCGATGCCGACGGCCAATTCACCGAGCCGACCCGCATCATCGGCATTTCGCGCAAGCACATGGAACTGGAAGACTTTAAGCAGACCATTCGCGACGCGCTTACCAAATATGTGGTGCCAACCGCAGATCAGGCACAAATTGTAGATCGCTTTCTTGGTCGCATCGACTATGCCGCCGTGGATGCTATGGGCGATGACGGCTGGGATAAGCTGCAAGACCACCTTTCGGCAGACCCGGACAAAATCCGCGCCTACTACCTTGCCACCTCGCCGGATCTGTTCGGCCCCATAGCTGCGGGCTTGCAAAAGCGCGGCCTTGTCACGCCAAAATCCCGCATCATCGTCGAAAAGCCGATAGGTAAAGACGGCGTCTCCGCCGCTGCCATCAACGACGCCATTGGCGCGGTTTTTTCCGAAAAGCAAATCTACCGTATTGATCATTATCTGGGCAAAGAAACCGTCCAAAACCTCATGGCGCTACGCTTCGCTAACGCGCTGTTTGAGCCCATCTGGAACTCTGCCCACATCGACCATGTGCAGATCACCGCCGCCGAATCCATCGGCGTTGAAGGCCGCGGCCCCTATTACGATGGCTCGGGCGCCATCCGCGATATGGTGCAAAATCACTTGTTGCAACTGCTATGCTTGGTGGCAATGGAGCCTCCCTCATCTTTGGATGCGGATGCGGTGCGCGATGAAAAACTAAAAGTTCTCAAGAGCTTAGTACCCATCAAGGGTGAAGCCGTTTCTAATCTCACGGTGCGCGGCCAATACCGCGCCGGGGTGAGCAACGGCACAGCTGTACCCGGCTATCTGGAAGAAATTGCCAAGCCGGCCAGCTCCACCGAAACATTTGTTGCGCTCAAAATCGCCGTAGGCAATTGGCGCTTTGCCGACGTCCCGTTTTACGTGCGTTCCGGTAAGAGATTGCCAGAGCGTGTCTCGGAAATTACCATCGTTTTCAAACCGGTACCCTTCTCGATTTTTGGCTCTTCGATGGGCCAAATTCCGGCAAACCGCTTGGTTATTCGCCTCCAGCCGGATGAAGGCATCAAGCTGTGGCTGATGATTAAAGAACCCGGCCCGGGTGGCGTCCGCCTTCAGCACGTGCCACTGGATATGAGCTTTGCAACCACCTTTGAAGGCCACATTCCAGAAGCCTATGAACGGCTTTTGATGGATGTCATTCGCGGCAATGCAACTCTGTTCATGCGCCGCGACGAGGTCGAGGCGGCGTGGCGCTTTATTGACCCGATCCGCGAGCAATGGGCCATCACCAACGACCAGCCCCGCCCGTATGTCGCAGGAACGTGGGGTCCAGTTGCCTCCATCGGACTTGTCGAACGCGATGGCCGCACCTGGAACGAAGACCTTGAATAGAGCAAACTGGACAGATCACGAATGCGCCTCTTCTGCGGAATTGGCGCAAGAGCTAGCCAAGGCAGTGGCCTTGGCGCTGCGAATTGGATTGCAAGCGCGTGGAAGAGCCTCCGTTGCACTTTCTGGAGGCAAAACACCGTTGCGGTTTTTCGATGCCCTCTCGCGCGAAAAGCTTGATTGGGCCAATGTGTATGTGACTTTGGCCGATGAGCGCTGGGTTCCAGCCACATCCGAACGCTCAAACACCAAGCTCGTTCTTGAACATTTGCTGATCAACGAAGCAAAATCCGCGCATTACGTTTCACTTTATGCCGATGCGCCGACTCCCGAACTGGGGATGGAAACGGTCACTTCCGGTTTGGCCGTTTTGCCGCTGCCGTTTGATGCCGTTGTTTTGGGCATGGGCGACGACGGGCATACGGCCTCGTGGTTTCCGCAGGGCGATCATCTGACACAAGCGCTTGATATGTCAGGCAAACTGGCTTTGATGCCTATGCGGGCACCGGCGGCGCCGGAGGCAAGGATCACCTTCACCGCTCCGGTTTTGCTGGATGCAAATCAGCTGTTTTTGCACTTTGAAACGGCCCCCAAACGAGCCGTGTTTGACAAAGCCTGTTCAGGTGATGACGTCATGAAAATGCCAATTCGCGCCGCACTTTTGGCGAAACGCGAGCGCCCAATTCAGGTGTATTGGTGTGACTAGCCCAAGTTCAACTCTTTAAAAAAGTCATTGCCCTTATCGTCAATCACGATAAATGCAGGGAAATCTTCGACTTCAATCCGCCAAACCGCCTCCATGCCCAGTTCGGGATATTCAAGAACCTCGACTTTTTTGATACAATCCTGCGCAAGGCGCGCCGCCGGCCCGCCGATGGAACCAAGATAAAATCCACCGTGCTTCTTACAAGCCTCGCGTACGGCTGCTGAACGGTTGCCTTTGGCCAACATGATCATTGACCCGCCAGCAGCCTGAAATTGTTCGACAAAACTGTCCATGCGCCCGGCGGTGGTCGGCCCGAAAGAGCCAGAGGCCATGCCGACCGGTGTCTTGGCCGGCCCGGCGTAATACACCGGATGATTTTTCATGTAATCCGGCATCGGCTCACCGCGCTCCAGCCGCTCACGAATTTTTCCATGCGCGGAGTCGCGCGCGACAATCATGGTGCCGGTAAGCGAAACCCGCGTCTTGATCGGATTGGCAGAAAGCGTCGCCAAAATCTGTTGCATCGGTTGGTTAAGGTTGATCTTGACGACTCCGCTGTCAAACTGCGTTTCGTCGATATGCGGCAAAAAGCGCGCCGGATCGTGCTCAAGTTCTTCTAAAAACACGCCATCGCGGGTGATTTTGCCCACGGCTTGTCGATCAGCCGAACAGGAAACCCCAAGGCCGATCGGCAGACTGGCCCCATGCCTCGGCAGGCGGATAACGCGAACATCGTGGCAGAAATATTTACCGCCGAACTGCGCCCCCACGCCAAGCTGTTGGGTCAGCAAATGAATCTCTTTCTCCATCTGCAAGTCGCGAAACGCCTGACCATCCGCACCGCCATGGGTGGGCAGTCCGTCCAGATACTTGGTCGACGCAAGTTTCACGGTTTTCATTACCTGTTCAGCGGATGTTCCACCCACCACGATCGCCAGGTGGTAGGGCGGACAAGCCGACGTGCCCAGGGTGAGAATTTTCTCTTTCAGAAACGCGACCAGCCGGTCGTGCGTGAGCAGGCTTGGTGTCGCCTGATACAGAAATGTTTTATTGGCCGAGCCGCCGCCCTTGGCAACAAACAGAAACTTGTAAACGTCTTCGTCTTGCTCGGCTTTAGAGGCCGCATAAATATCTATTTGTGCCGGAAGGTTTGAGCCGGTGTTCTTTTCTTCGAACATAGAAAGCGCGGAAACCTGCGAATAGCGCAGATTTTTTTTGAAATAGGCGTCTTTTATGCCCCGCTCGAGCGCCTCTTCATCCGCGCCGTCCGTCCAGATATGATTGCCCTTTTTTCCCATAACAATTGCAGTGCCGGTGTCCTGGCACATAGGAAGCACGCCGCCCGCTGCGATATTGGCGTTTTTAAGCAGGTCGTAGGCAACAAAACGGTCGTTTTCAGTCGCTTCTTCATCTTCGAGAATGTGCGCCAGCTGCGCCAAATGCGCTGGCCGCAACAGATGGTTGATATCGATCATAGCCTGCTCGGCCAGAAGCCTGATCGCCTCATCGGATACCCGCAAAATTTCCCGGCCGCCGACGGTCTCAACGCTCACCCCTTCCGACGATAATTTGCGATAGGGCGTTGTATCTTTGGAAAGGGAAAACATCCGCGGCCTCAATTGATATTGTGCTGGTGAATTACCTTTCATGTAAGATCACCTCGCACTATTTCCAAGCACAAAACCGCACTCTGCGAACAAAACTATCGTCGCACTCGCTTTCTGTCGTTGACAGTTGCAGCGCGCTTAGCCAATCCTTTTTAAAAAAATACAAGGGGCGAGATCATGTTCGAATTTCCACTTCTGGTGAGCGATGTCGGTGGCACCAACGCCCGCTTTGGGCTGGTCGAACACTGCGAGGGCCCCCTCACCATCATTGCACGCCTCAGGACCGATGATTTTGACTCTCTTGCCGATGCGGCATTGGAGGCAACCAAAGCGCTGAAGCAGAAGCCTAAATCCCTTATTGCCTGCGGTGCGGGGCCTGTTGACGGCCTTAAATTGAAGTTAACCAATGCCAAATGGCTTATCGACGGCAACCGGGAAGCCCTGCAGCTTGGCCTGACTTCCGGGCTTTTACTGAATGATTTTGAAGCCCAGGCTTTGACGCTACCGGCAATAAAGCCGGATTGGCTCCATGTCATTGGGCCGGAAATACAGCCCGGCCCCGGCCCGCGGCTGATTCTGGGCCCAGGCACCGGCCTTGGAATTGGTGCACTTATTGAAACAGATGGCAGGCATGTTCCGGTTTCATCAGAAGCCTGCCACATAGATTTTGGCCCTGTAGGTGCGGAAGAGGAAGCTTTTTGGCCGCATCTGGAGCGTGTATTTGGCCGCGTCACCACCGAAAGCGTCATGAACGGTGCGGGCTTAGTTCGCATTCACAAGGCACGAGCCTCTGCGCTCAACATGCCCTTTACCAGCCAAGACGGCCCTTCGATAACCGCTGCGGCCCTTGCCGATCACGGCAGCTTCGAGGCGCAAACAATCGCCGCCTATTGGCGCATTGTTGCGCGCTTTGCCGGAGACATGGCAATCACTTTCGCCGCCACAGGCGGCGTGACGCTGGCGGGTGGCATCCTGCCACGCATAGCGAGCTTGTTAGACCCCAAGCAATTTCGCAGCGCCTTCGAAGACAAGGCACCTGTGGCAGCCCTCGCCCAACGGGTCAGCACGGCTCTGTTGATCAATCCAGACGCGGTGCTGTATGGCATGGCGGCAATCGGCAATCGTCCAAGTGCCTACGCTATCGACTATGCCGCACGAAACTGGGTAAAGGCTCCATGATCGAATTTTTGAAGTCACCCGCCGTACTCCCGATGCTGTTGCTCGTGGGGTCCAACATTTTCATGACCTTCGCTTGGTATGGTCACCTAAAATTCACCAGCTCCCCGCTGTGGCTCGCGATTTTAGCCAGCTGGGCCATCGCATTTTTTGAATACTGCCTGGCAGTTCCTGCCAACCGAATTGGCCACGAGGTTTATTCAACTGCCGCGCTCAAAACAATGCAGGAGATCATAACCCTTGTGGTTTTTGCTGCGTTTTCCGTGTTTTACCTGAAAGAGGCTCTCACGCTAAACCACGCCTTGGGCTTTGGCTGCATCGCGCTGGGAGCTTTTTTCATTTTTTATGGGCCAATCAAGTAGCCTTTCAGCCCTTGAGCGCCGCCTTTTGCAAGTCGACCAACTGGCCGATACCGCCACGAGCTAAATCCAGCAACTGCAGGAATTGATCCTGACTGAATGGCGCGCCTTCTGCGGTTCCTTGCACTTCAACAATGCCGCCGGACCCTGTCATGACAAAATTTGCATCTGTCTCCGCACTTGAGTCCTCGTTATAATCAAGATCGAGCATCGGTTCGCCTTTAACGAGGCCGCAGGAGATTGCAGCTACGTGATCCTTGATCGGCGAGTTCTTCAACATCGAGCGTGACTGCATCCACGTGATACAGTCTTGCAAAGCAATGAATGCTCCAGTAATTGACGCCGTGCGCGTGCCGCCATCAGCTTGAAGCACATCACAATCAAGCGTAATTTGACGCTCACCCAGCGCTCCAAGATCAACCACCGCCCGCAAAGACCGCCCAATCAGACGTTGAATTTCCTGCGTGCGCCCAGATTGTTTGCCCGAAGTCGATTCGCGCCGTGTGCGTTGATGCGTTGCACGAGGCAACATTGAATATTCTGCGGTAATCCATCCCTTGGCCTGCCCGCGCAGCCATGCCGGGGGCTTTTCCTCTAAAGAGGCCGTGCACAGAACATGCGTAGAGCCAAATTTTATCAAACAAGACCCTTCGGCATAGCGCGCAACATTCCGCTCAATCGAAACAGGACGAAGGGCATCGGCGGCACGGCTTAAATTTCGCATTTTTGTCTCCATAAAACTCCGAAGGCTTTATACCCTGATTTATTTCGAATTGGACAAAATATGCAGCTCTCAGGTCCGATAAGCGCAACTCACTGCAAAGCAGCCGTCAACTGTCTTAAAATCAGAACCTTGCCTTGATTTTGACGCGCATAAGGCGATCTTAGACTGAAAACAAATATGGTTCAAAAATGCACATTACCGACCAGCCTGCCCCGCCAAGCCTAAGCCATAAAGACATTACAGCTATCGTTATCGGTATTATTCTTGCGATGTTTTTGAGCGCTCTTGATCAAACGATCATTGCGACCGCGATGCCCACCATAGGCAAAGACCTTGGAGACGCTGATCAGGTCTCATGGGTGGCCAGCGTCTATCTGCTCACTGCGACAGCCGTAACTCCGCTTTACGGCAAATTGAGCGACATCCATGGGCGCCGCAGCGTTTTGCTCATCGCGATTGTCATTTTCACGCTTGGCTCAATTGCCTGCGGGTTAGCGCCCACCATGCTGACTCTGATTGCCGCAAGGGCCGTGCAAGGACTTGGCGGCGGTGGCCTTATTTCACTCGCCCAAACCATCATTGCCGATATTATTGCGCCCAAGGAGCGTGGTCGCTACCAAGTCTATATCGCGGGTGTGTTTGTCAGCGCCAGCTTGGCCGGTCCGGTTTTGGGCGGACTTTTCACCGAATATCTGCACTGGTCGATGATTTTTTGGATCAATTTGCCTTTGGGCATTGTTGCATATGGCATGACCAGCAACGCTTTGACCCGCCTGCCGCGCCACGAGCGGCCGCACGAGCTCGACATTCTAGGCACTGTTCTGATGATTGCAGCAACCGTCTCGCTGATGCTGGCATTAAGTCTGGGCGGAACCCGGTTCATTTGGGCATCCCCGCAGATTATTGTTTTATTCCTCACTTCCGCAGTATTTTGGGTGCTTTTCGGGTTGAGGCTTGCCAAAGCGCGCGAGCCGCTCATTCCGGTGGAGCTTCTGGCAAATCCCACGGTGCGCAACGGCACCCTGTCTGCATTTTTTGGCATGGGCACCTACATCGGATTGACAATTTATATGCCGCAGTTTTTCGAGTCAGTGCTTGGCCTAAGGACTGTAAATTCCGGTTTTGCGCTCATTCCGCTCATGCTCGGCACAGTCATCGGCGCAACGCTCTCAGGGCGCGTGATGATCCATATGAAGCACTACAAACGCCTACCCATTGCCGGGCTGTTGCTTGCAGCCGTTGGCATGGTGATTTTGGCTGTGTTTGAGAGCGCGCTGTCGCTGATCTGGGTGGAAGTTATCATAACTCTCGTGAGTTTGGGTCTTGGAACCCTGCTGCCGGTCACCACTGTCAGCATTCAAAATGCAGTCTTGCCATACCAAATGGGCACCGCCACCGGCACGATGAACTTCTTCAGATCCTTAGGCAGTGCTTTGATTGTCGCCGGATTTAGCGCCATTTTACTTGGCGGCGCCGCTGTCGTTAACGGCCATGCCGACCACGTCGTGTTGGAGGGTGACGCAGCTGTTCGGGCCTTTCGCCAGATTTTTTCGGCTGCATTGGTCGGCTACCTTTGCGCACTGTGGTTTTTGATACGTATGGAAGAGCGCCCTTTGCGTTCGGGTTCAGAGCCGCCCCAAACCGGCGAATAAAAAAGGACGGAGTTTCCTCCGCCCTTTTTATTTATAGAGATGGCAAAAATTAGAACGGCGAGTCCGGGAAATAGAATTCTTTTGCATTTTCCTTTGTCACCAAAGTTGCATCAAGAATATATTTTCCGCGCACTGGCACCTTGTCATAGAGGCCGGAAACCGTCATTTCCAAAGCGCTTGCAACCATCGCCGGCGGATAGAGCACATTTACCGGCATCATTGCATCGCCATCCGCGACTTTCTTGATCATGTCCTTCATGCCGGCACCACCGATCACAAGCTTAACATCGGTGCGTTTGGCCTGTTTAATGGCTTCAAGCACACCAACCGCCATATCGTCATCCTGGCACCAAACCGCATCGATCTTGGGGAATTTGGTAAGATAGTCCTGCATGATTTTGAACGCATCATCGCGCGACCAATTGCCGAATTGCTTATCAAGCACTTTGATATCTGAACCCTTGATGGCTTCGTCGAAGCCTTTTTGGCGCTCTTCATCGATTACAATCGGCAATCCCCGAATAACGACAATGTCGGCTTTCCCGAGTTTTTCCTTCATATACTGGCCTGCAACTCTGCCGAGTTCTGGATTATTACCTGCCACATAGAGATCATTGATCTTGGGGTCAGACAGCGCCCGGTCAACAACCGTGATGAACACGCCCTTGCTCTTTACCTTTTTGATCGGTCCGGTCAGCTCATCCGAATTGTGCGGCAACACCACCAGCGCATTGATGCCTTGGGTCGTCAGGTCTTCGAGAGCGCTGGCTTGCGAAGCGCCATCCGCAGATGTTTTGACGATAATCTTAAGACCCGGATGCGCAGCTTCCAAAAGCTTGGCTGCCCGCATTGCGTGGTAGACAACGCCGCCGGTCCAGCCGTGGTCGGCTGCGGGAATGGATACGGCAACAGTGAGTTTTTGGTCCTCGGCACGCGCGACGCCAAGGCCGGCCGCCATAGTCAGCGCCGCCAATCCTATCATGAGCTTTTTCATCTAAATCTCCCAGGCTGTATTTACGGATCGGGTAAGTGCGGCCCAATCCTTCCCGCTTTAAAGCCGCACTTGCGCGCGGATTAACTTTTACGCATCAAACTACGCTGAACCAACATGGCGATGATGATGATTGTGCCTTGCACCGCGCCGATCAGGTAAACATTGACGTTGGATAGGGTGAGAATGTTGCCGATAATTTCCAGCAGAAACGCGCCTGCAACGGTGCCCGCAATCCGCCCTGTGCCACCTTTCAGCAGCGTTCCGCCAATCACCACGGCGGTGATGGCTTGAAGTTCCCAGAACAGCCCTGTGGCGGAATTTGCCGAACCGAGGCGTGGAACATAAAGCGTTATGGCAATTCCGACGCACACGCCTTGAATGACATATGTCCATAACTTAACGCGGTCGACAGAAATGCCGGAATAGCGCGCCACCTCCTCGTTACTGCCGACCGCAATCACATGGCGGCCAAACACTGTGCGGTAGAGCAAGAATGCGGCGACAATAGCCACCAAAAGGACGGCCAGCACAGGGATGGGAATGCCTGCAAGTGTTCCAGAATAAACCGGGGCATAAATGTCTTTTAAATCGGGCGAGATCGATATAGAGCCGCCATTGGCCAGATAGGTGAAAAGGGAGCGTAAAATCACCATCGTTCCCAACGTCACAATAAATGGTTCGATTTTGCCCAGCGTGGTTATGAGTCCATTGGCCAGACCGCATACGGCGCCCGCCAAAATCGCCAACCCCATCGCCAGCGCAATCATCCCCACTCCGGCATCGGCACCGCCTGATTTAAGATAAATCAGCATTACGCCAGCGACAAATGCCGCTATCGAACCAACCGACAAATCCAAGCCGCCAGCAGTCATGACAAAGGTGGCACCTATGGCGATGATGGCGATGAAAGAGGTGCGCGTTGCAACATTCTGTACAAGATTGTCAAATGTCAGGAACTTGGGGTGAACAAACGCCCCTAAGGCAATCAAAACCACCAGCGCTACAAACGGTGCTGCTGTTTTCAAATCAAACGAAAAGCGTGCGCTTACCGGGGGCGTCATGCCGCTGCCCCCGTCATTTCAACTTTTAGCGCGCCTGTTGCATGCACCACGATCATTTCCTCGCTCATGTCAGCTTGATCAATTTCGGCAACAATCCTGCCGGAGCGCATCACATAAACCCGATGGCAGAGGCCGATGATTTCCGGCATTTCAGATGAGATAACGACCACAGCTTTGCCCTGCGCGGCCACCTCCGCGATAAACCGATAGATCTGCTGCTTTGCCCCAATATCGACGCCGCGGGTGGGCTCATCAATCACCACAACATCAGGGGCCAGCAGCATCATTTTTGCCAGGAGCAACTTTTGTTGATTGCCGCCGGAAAGTTGCCCTGCCAACATGTTTGATGATTTGGCGCGAATATCGAAATCGCTGAAAGCCTGCGTGAGTGCGGCCTGCTCTTTGAACTGATCGATGACGTTAGCGCGTTGAAACTTTTCAAGGGAAGCCAGGGTGAGGTTCATCGCCAAGGTTTTCGTCAGCAGCAGCCCTTTGCCCTTCCTGTCCTCGCTTAGATACACAAGGCCAGCATCCATCACATCTTTTGGCGAGCGCGGGCTCAACGGGGAACCTTTTAGCCGGACTGCGCCGTGCGAAGGCCGCAAACGTGAAACCCCCTCGAACAATTCTGTGCGCCCCGCACCGATTAATCCGGCAAAGCCAACAATCTCGCCAAACCGCACCGTGAAACTCGCCCGTTCGGCATAGCCCGGTACCGTAAAATCAACCGCTTCGAGCGCCACCTCGGTTTGGGGCGCGCTGCGCTTGGCGGGGTACAGTTGCGCCATATCGCGCCCGACCATCATACGCGCCATGTCTATTGGCTCCAGCCCTTCTGCGACGCGACTTTCAACCAGCTTTCCGTCCCTCAGCACTGAAACACGATCGGCAATGCGCTTAACTTCCGGCAAACGGTGCGAAATGTATAAAATCGCCACGCCGGATGCCTTGATCTTTGCGATCAGCTTCAGCAGGGCGTCAGTCTCTGTGGGCGTCAAAGACGCAGTGGGTTCGTCAAAAATCACCAGCCGCTGCGGAACCAGCAAAGCCCGGGCGATTTGCACAAGTTGCCTTTGCGCAATCGAGAGGTTCTGAACAATTTCGCCCGGCGCAATATCAGCGCCAAGCTCGGCCAGCACCCGGGCCGACTGGATGTTCATTTCGGCATCATTGACACTGATAAAGCGCCGTACCTCTCGTCCCAGAAAGATATTTTGCGCGACGCTAAGATGCGGAGCCAATAAGATTTCCTGATGCACCAGAACAATGCCGCAGGCTTCTGCCTGATGCGGTGTTTGAAATGCAATTGACTGGCCCTCGAACCGCATAGCGCCTGAAAAAGGCTGTAAGTGCCCGGCCAAAATCTTCATTAATGTTGATTTACCAGCGCCGTTTTCGCCAATGATCGCGTGAACTTCCCCGGAATGGAAGTCCAAGGAAATATCACTCAATACCTCCACCGGGCCGTAGCGATGCGTCAAATTCTGGCAGCTCAAAACCGGAACTTGAGCGCTGACGCCGGTCATTACATCTGAACCCAAATGTTACCGTTGTTGGAAGACTGAACGGCCGCAGCAATAAACTTCATGCCATCCAACCCATCCTCTACGGTTGGATACACCACTGCTGGATCAAGCGGGGTATGATCAATGGCGGATCGCAAAGCGCGCGCCGCTTCAGCATAGATGTTGGCAAAGCCCTCTAGGTAGCCCTCAGGATGACCGCCGGGCACGCGTGTAACGCGCGCTGCTTCGGGCAGGGCTCCGGCACCACCACGGGTGATTAAACGTTTTGGCTCACCAAACGGGGTAAACCATAGGTAGTTCGGGTCTGCCTGAACCCATTCAATCCCCCCCTTGGTGCCATAGACCCGCAATTTCAGGCCATTTTCATGCCCGACGGCAACCTGGCTCGCCCAAAGTGATCCGCGTGCGCCTCCCTGATAGCGCAGCATGATCTGACAATCATCGTCCAGCGCCCGCCCCGGTACAAAGCTGGTCAGCTGCGCCAGCAGAGCTTCAAGTTTTAACCCCGAAACAAACGCTGCAAGATTATAAGCATGTGTTCCGATATCGCCGATGCAACCACCAGCGCCGGAACGCTTCGGATCTGTCCGCCAAGCTGCTTGCTTTTGGCCACTCTGCTCGACCGCTTCGGTCAACCAGTCTTGCGGATATTCCACCTGAACAAGGCGTATATCGCCAAGATCGCCGCTTGCCACCATCGCCCGCGCCTGCCGGATCATGGGGTAACCCGTGTAATTATGTGTAAGAATGAACAGCTTTCCGCTGTCACGCACCAGCTCAACCAGCTCTTCCGCCTCTTGCACGGTGGTGGTTAGCGGCTTATCGCAAATCACATGAATTCCGGCATTCAGGAATGCTTTCGCCGCAGGACCATGCATATGATTGGGCGTAACAATGACAACAGCGTCAATACCATCTGCCCGCGCCGCTTCCGCTTTGGCCATTTCCTCGAAGGAGCCGTAGGCCCGCTCAGCAGAAACACCAAGGCTTGAGGCGGACGATTTTGCCCGCGCTGCATCAGAAGAAAACGCGCCGGCCACCAGCTCAAACTGATCGTCTATGCGCAGGGCAATCCGATGAACCGCCCCGATGAATGCACCCTCACCGCCACCCACCATGCCAAGCCGAATTTTCCGGTGAGCCGTCTGTTGTTTTGATGCCTCTATGGCCATTTTAAAGCTCCTTATCGCCGTCCAAGGCCAAGTGTGCGGCGAATCTGCGCTTTGTCGACGCTTCCGCCTGCAAAATCGTCAAAAGCTTTTTCTGTCACGCGGATAATGTGGTTTTCGATGAATGGAGCGCCCTCACGCGCGCCGTCTTCGGGATGCTTCAGGCAACATTCCCATTCCAGCACAGCCCAGCCTTTGTAGTTATATTGGGCGAGCTTCGAGAAAATTCCGGCAAAATCAACTTGTCCGTCTCCCAAAGACCGGAAGCGCCCTGCCCGCTCTGTCCAAGAGGCATAGCCGGAATACACGCCCTGCCGTCCGGTTGGGTTAAATTCCGCGTCCTTGACGTGGTAGGCTTTGATGTGGCTGTGATAAATATCGATAAAACTCAAGTAATCGAGCTGCTGCAGCAGAAAGTGCGATGGGTCATAATTGATCGCGCAGCGCTTGTGGCCCTTGGTTGCCGCCAAAAACATTTCAAACGTCGTGCCGTCAAACACATCTTCGCCGGGATGAATTTCATAGCCGACATCCACACCCGCCTCGTCAAAAGCATTCAAGATCGGCACCCAACGTTTTCCGAGTTCCTTAAACGCTTCTTCGATCAAACCTGCGGGACGTTGGGGCCAAGGGTAAAGATAGGGAAAGGCCAAGGCACCGGTGAAACTCACATGCGCGGTCAAACCGAGATGTTGCGAGGCTTTCGCCGCCTTTTTTAGCTGATCTACAGCCCATTCCTGCCGCGCTTTAGGCTGACCGCGCACGTGCTCTGGAGCAAAACCGTCGAATAGTTCGTCATAGGCTGGATGAACGGCTACCAATTGCCCTTGCAAATGCGTTGAAAGTTCTGTGATGGCCAATCCGTGCCGCGCCACAATACCCGCGATTTCGTCGCAATAGGTCTTGGAAGAGGCAGCCTTATCGAGGTCAAACAACCTTCCGTCCCAAGTGGGGATTTGCACACCTTTGTAACCGAGGCTGGCCGCCCACTTACAAATGCTGTCCAAAGAGTTGAACGGCGCAACATCCCCGGCGAACTGCGCTAAGAATATTGCCGGCCCCTGCATGGTGCTCGCCATTTTTAACTCCCTGTGTAAGCGGCTTTATATTTATACGGTAACTGGCGTTGCTAGCCCCGCGCACTCTGACATGCTAGCCAATAAGATTAACTAGGCGAGAGGGGGCGTCAATGGCAAAAACACATAAACGATGCTAAATCGCAAAAACATCCCGGGCGACATCGCGAACGATACCACGAAACCAAGTAAAAACCGGATCGCTTTCGCGGATATGAGACCATACCAGAGCGAGTTCAATCTTGGAATCCGGCACGGGCGCTGGCTTGACGATTAAATCAAACGTCTTGGCAAAACGCAGCGCAAAGGCTTCTGATATCGTGGTTACCATATTTGTCTCTGCAACACATGCCAGGGTTGCCATGAAGTGCGGCGACACAAAGCCTATTCTACGGGTAATCCCCGCAGCACCGAGAACGCCATCAAGCCCGGATTGCCCGTCATCCATCATCGAAATGCAGGCATGGGTAAATTCGCTGTAGGTTTTCAACTCCCAATCCAAATTGGCGGCCGGGTGTTCCCGGCGCATCACCAACACTAACCGGTCTTCGGCGATCACCTCACTCAGCGCGCCCGGCGGCAAGGGCGTCGAAGCAAGCGCAAACGCAAAATCTGACGCGCCTGTCTGCATCCGCGCATAGGTATCGGCACCATAGGATTCAAACTTCAGCTGAATTTGCGGCGCTTCGACCTCCAAACGAGCGGCGATTGCCGGTGCCAGCAACAGCGTTTGGCTGTCCGACGCAACCAGTCTTATGGTGCGCTGCTCCTTCAGAGGGTCGAATTCCGGAAGTTTAAACAGACCCTTGACGTTTTCA
The DNA here is from genome assembly GCA_043784625.1 of Methylovirgula sp. Lineage (GTDB taxonomy): Bacteria > Pseudomonadota > Alphaproteobacteria > Rhizobiales > Beijerinckiaceae > JANXSV01. The sequence continues at coordinate 2,704 of JAYVYB010000014.1, read as the reverse complement.
AGCGCTGATGAAACGCGCGGCAGCAGCTGCTGAGCATGCGCAGTTAGCGCAAATCCACCCGGCACACGCACCAAGAGCGGATCATCCAGCACGGCACGCAATCGCGCCAAAACCCGGCTCATCGCCGGCTGGCTCAAACCCACCTCCGCAGCCGCAAGCGTAACGCTGCGCTTGAGCAAAAGCGCCCTGAGGGGTGGTAACAGATTGAGATCGAGGCCACTTAAATTCGTTTCACGCATATTATAAATATAAACTATGCATTTTTGTCATGCAACCGTTCGAGGTATAAAGCGAGAATGAAAAGTTGCTCCGCATGAATGCTTGGAATGCGCAGAGCCTTGGAAGCGATGGAGACTTACAATGAAAAACACTTCGACAGAGCTTGTTGTCATCTTCGGATACATACCGGTGGGTAAAGCCACGGCAGAACGCCTGATTGCACAGGGTAGAAATATCCGCGTCGCACAACGCAAGCCGCCAGCAGATTTGCCGGCTGAAGCTCAATTCATCTCGTGCGACGTGCTTGATGCACACTCCGTGCTAACGGCTGCCGACGGTGCCAGCCAAATCGTTGTGTCTATCGGGCTCGAATACAACGGCAAAGTTTGGCAAGACGCTTGGCCCAAGGCTATGCGCAACTTGCTATCTGCCTGCGAGACCACTGGCGCAAGGATGGTTTTCCTCGACAATCTTTATATGTATGGCCCGCAAAACGCCCCTTTGCGCGAGGATATGCCGCTTTCAGATTATCCCCGCAAGCCAGCCGCCCGCAGCGCCATTACCCGGATGTGGCAAGATGCGAGTGCGGCGGGCCGCGTAAAAGTCGCAGCTTTGCGACCACCCGATTTTTACGGCCCCGGTGTCACGCAGTCGCATTTGGGCGATCAAGCCTTTGTGCCACTCGCCAAAGGAAAATCGGCCACTCTGGCCTGCAACCCGGCAATGCCGCATGATTTTGCCTATGTGCCCGATATTGCCCGCGCAATCGTCACATTGCTTGATGCGCCCGACCAAGATTTTGGACAGGCTTGGCACATGCCTTGCGCCCCAACTTTAACCCCGCAGCAGATCATTTCGCTTGGGGCGGAGGCTGTGGGCGTGAAGCCACGCATACAGGCATTACCGGCTTGGCTGCTGCCAATCTTGGGCTTGTTTGTACCGTTCCTGCGAGAACTGCATGAAATGCGGTTTCAGTGGAACGCCCCCTATCTGGTGGATGCAGAGAAATTTAAACGGCGTTTCTGGTCTGACGTTACGCCTTTCGAGGTCGGCGTTAAAGCAACCGCGCTTTCATTTCAAACACCTACCAAGTGAACGCAGCCGTTTCGCGGCGCGTTCCGAGCAACATTGCATCAGCCACAATGTGCAGCGGGCGCGCGTCGATGTCGCTTTGCCCGTTGGTAATGAGCTTATGAAAACGCCGATAGATATGCCGATATTCCTGATCAGATTCGGCCAGCAGTTCTACTCCGTCGACGAACAGTCTGGTTCCACCATGCGTCAACACAACAGAGCCGCCGTCGTGGAGCTTAATTGCAATGGTCCAAGTCTGGTCTCCCTCCTGCCGCCAGTCAAACTCGGCGGTTACGGCAGACAGGCCTTTTGAACGCAACTTCAAACTTGCCGCAATCGGCGTCTCGCGATTGGCTGGAAACAGCATTTCCGACGAAGTGACAAACACCGGCTCCGGCATGATTTTTACCAGAATAGACAGAGCATTGATGCCGGGATCAAACACTCCGAAGCCGCCAGCCTGCCAGATCCAATCCTGACCCGGATGCCAGCGTCGTACATCCTCTTTCCAGATGATTGAAACCTCTGCCGGTGGTCTTTGCTTCAGAATTGCGACCGCCTTGTCAACGCCTCCGTTAAACTGCGAATGCCACGTTGCAAACAGAGTGCGCCCCGCCTTGGTTGACGCCAAACCCAGATCGGCAAGTTCGGCGACGCTTGCGGTTGGCGGCTTTTCAATCAGCACATGCTTGCCTGCCTCTAGCGCTTCGAGGGTTGCGGTATAGCGCACCGACGGTGGCGTGCAGTTCGCAACCGCGTCCAGCCCGGGAAGCGCGGCAAACATCTCTGCTTGCGTCGGAAAAGTTTGAGCACCGTCAACCGTCAATCCGCGCTGGCTGACAATGCCAATCAGGTCAAACAGGCCCGTTTCAGCAATCGAGGGTAAATGCTGGTCAATGGCGATTTTACCCAGTCCGACCAGTCCCAATTTCATTTTTGTGCCCGTCATAACGCCCCCAAATCAAGGCCGCTAAAATGCTACACATTCACCGAACTGTCGAGGGGACGCCACCTGCTTATGAGTAAAACCGCCTCGAAGCGTGGCCCTAGCTTTGGCGCTCTCCACCGGGCTGGCAGACTAAGCCTTCTTTAACTGCGCTTCAGCTACGTTGCGTGGCCACACAACTTGTTTTTTGTTTGTTTCAAAAGGGCAAATGCAACGAGCAAGTCTGAGCCGCAGAGAGCCCGTAGGAAGCTAATTTCATGTCCGCCGAAGTTCGAATTGAGCATTTTACGCAGTCGTGGACGCGCTTTTGGCCGCTAGGGCTACTGGCGCTGGCCGCCATTGCGGTCTGGCCCACAGTCGCGTTAGTCGACGATGTGTCTTGGCTCATCACTGTTTGCGAACGGATATTGGACGGACAAAAACTATACGTAGACGTGATTGAAGCCAACCCTCCCGCCTCTGTCT
>JAYVYB010000013.1:0-8769 GCA_043784625.1 Methylovirgula sp. | reverse complement strand
CAAAAACAGGAAAATACAAATTCCGGTCGATGGCTATATCTACGCCCTGCGAAATCAAATTGAGCGTTGCTTCAACAAACTTAAAAATGCCCGAAGGCTGGCAACCCGCTACGACAAAACGGCGGCAAGCTACCTTGGATTTGTCCACATCGTTTCATGCCGCCTGTGGCTTAAACACTTTGTCAACAGAACCTAGTCATTCAGATTTTTGTAGTCAAATTAATAACGCGCGTTATGTTCACATCACCGTGAAATTATATTATGACATTTGATCATACCTCGAAACCTCCGGGGAGCATCCCATGTCGCAAATTCCACAGGATGACGTGTTGGCATTGCTGTATGATGTCGCGCGGTTGATGCGCCTGCGCGGCGATCAACACGCCAAAACCGTTGGCATGACGCGGGCGCAGTGGGTTATTTTGATGTGGCTCGACCGCCGACCCGGCATCTCACAAAATGAGCTCACGCTGTTGATCGCTGTCGAACCCATAACCGTGGCGCGCTTGGTCGATAGGCTCGAAATTCGCGGTGTAGTGGAACGGCGACCTGATGAAAGCGACCGCCGTGTGTGGCGGCTGCATCTGACCGAGGCAGCCCAGCCCGTTCTCGACGTCATCAAAAGCTACCGCGATCACCTTGACCCGGCAATTACTCGCGGCATTTCCGAAGCCGATCTGCTCAATGTCAGCAAGGCGCTGCGTCAGATGAAAACCAATTTGCTGACGGAAAAACCTTGGCAGCCCGGCGTTTAAGCCGAACGTGCCATTTTCTGAAGCGGACGACGGCGGTCCTGGCTTGGCTGGTAAGCTATGCGGGCATGCGGGCCGCAATAGGTTGCGCCGGGGCCGGCCTTAGTGCCGCAAAAGCGGAATTCCGGCGTTGATGGATCACCTAAAGGCCAGCGGCACATCGCTTCCTTCAGTTCCATAATTGTGACGCGCTCGGAAATCGGCACCACAACATCGTCTGCAGATTTCAGCTGGCGCTGCGGCGCGACGAAGGTGTCCAATGCCAAGGCCGTGTTGCCCCGCACAGGCGGCATAGTGCGGCTGGGCTGCAGACGCTCGGCGGGTTTGGACACGGACGGCGCGCGGTTGCGCGGTTGCGGGGCGGCAGCCGCCTTATCGCGGCCGGACAGGCCAAGCCGATGAACTTTGCCAATTACAGCGTTACGGGTGATGCCATGTCCCAGTTCGGCGGCAATTTGGCTGGCGCTATGACCGTCCAGCCATAATTTTTTAAGCGATTCAACCCGCTCGTCTGTCCAGGACATATGAAATACCTTTGCTGGATAGGCCGCGAAGCATCGAGATTGCAGAATCCGTCGCCCACATCGCATCGGCAAACCGAAGGACGCAAAACGCTCGAACAAGTCAAGAAGCTTTCCACACGACATATCGTGGTTAATGAAACGTAAACTACACCATGCGTTGAATCCGGCGCAAGAGTCTCGACGGGTTTAATTCACAGGCGATTCGCGTTTTCAACAGCCCATTGTCAAGCACAAAGGCAATGGTTTTGTTTGACCAACTTATTTCCAAGCTTTAATATCAAGTGTGTGCCGCCTTTTGGGCGGCACGTTTGTTTTTATGTTGGTGTCTAAAAACCCTGCCTGAAGGAGAATATGCTGTGTCAGCCTCGCTTTCGCCGATGTTGCCCACCTTTGCCCGTGCGCCCTTAGCTTTTGAGCGGGGGGAGGGTGTTTGGCTGTTTGGCACCAACGGCGAGCGATATCTCGATTTTGGCTCCGGCGTCGCTGTTAATTCGCTTGGCCACGCGCATCCGCATCTGGTTGCAGCCCTCACCGCGCAAGCGCAAAAGTTATGGCATACATCCAACCTGTATCAAATTCCAACCGGTGAACGGCTGGCACAGAGGCTTGTGGACTCAACTTTTGCGGATTACGTGTTTTTTACCAACTCCGGGGCTGAAGCCTTGGAATGTGCGATCAAGACCGCGCGCAAATATCACGCGTCCAACGGGCATCCTGAAAAATTTCATATCATTACCTTTGAGGGTGCCTTTCACGGTCGCACGCTGGCGACGATTGCCGCCGGTGGCCAGCAGAAATATATCGAAGGTTTCGGCCCTAAGGTTGCGGGGTTTGATCAAGTGTCCTTTGGCGACCATGAAGCGCTTAAGGCGGCAATTGGTCCGCAAACCGCCGCAATTTTGATTGAACCCATCCAAGGCGAAGGCGGTGTTCGGCCGGTTCCGCCGCAGTGTTTGCGTGGATTGCGCGCGCTATGTGACGAACATGGCTTGCTGCTGATTTTTGACGAGGTGCAAACCGGCGTCGGTCGCACCGGAACGTTTTTTGCGCATGAGCACGCGGGGGTGACCCCCGACATTATGGCCGTGGCCAAGGGTATTGGCGGCGGGTTCCCTATGGGCGCGTGCCTGACCACCCGCGCGGCAGGTGCAGCGATGACTCCCGGCACGCATGGCTCAACCTTTGGCGGCAATCCTCTGGCAATGGCCGTTGGCAACGCAGTGCTGGATATTGTTTTGGAGCCCGGCTTTCTCGAACACGTTGCCGAGATGGGGCTGTTGCTCAGGCAGCGTCTTGCAGAGCTGAAAGACCGCCATCCCAACGTCATCGCAGAGGTGCGGGGAGAAGGATTGCTGATGGGTTTGAAATTGCGCGTTCCCAACACCGATTTTACTACGCAGGCGCGTTTGCAGCACCTGCTCACTATTCCGGCTGGGGATAATGTCGTGCGGTTGTTGCCGCCGTTAATCATCACTGCAAGCGAAATTGGCGAAGCATTCGACCGGCTCGATGCCACATGTGTCGCTTTGGAAAAAAATGTGCCGCAGAGGGAAGCGACCGTATGAAGCCGTCGATTGTAAAACCCGTCCGCAATTTTTGCGACCTGAGCGATTTCTCGGGGGCCGAGTTGCGCCTCATTCTCAATGAAGCGTCGCGCATCAAGGCAAGACGGCAAAAGGGCAAGCTGGCGGAAGAGCGCCCTTTGACCGGGAAAACCCTGGCAATGATTTTTGACAAGCCCTCAACCCGCACACGTGTTTCGTTCGATGTGGGTATGCGCGAACTTGGTGGCGAAACGTTGATGCTGACCGGCACCGAGATGCAGCTTGGCCGCGGAGAGACGATTGCCGATACTGCGCGGGTTCTCTCCCGTTTTGTCGATATGATCATGATCCGTATTCTGGATCATGAGGCCATGCTGGAGCTGGCGGCTAACGCCTCCGTTCCTGTGATCAATGGCCTGACCAAACGCACGCACCCCTGCCAGATCATGGCGGATGTGATGACATTTGAAGAACATCGCGGGCCCATTAAAGGACGAACCGTCGCTTGGACGGGTGACATTAACAATGTCATGACCAGTTGGATTCATGCGGCACAGCTGTTCGATTTCACCTTGAAAATTGCAGCTCCCCCGGCATTTCCCTTGCCCAAGGCGATTGCCGATTGGGCCAAAGAACATGGCACAAAATTGGTTTTGACTGATGACGCTGTGGAGGCTGTGCGCGGAGCGGACGCGGTTGTGACCGATTGCTGGGTATCGATGGGCGACGAGGAGGAAGAGCGCTTTCGTCACAATTTGCTCAAGCCTTATCAAGTCAATGAAAGGCTGATGTCTCATGCGGCCTCAGATGCGCTTTTCATGCATTGCTTGCCTGCGCATCGTGGCGAAGAGGTGACGGACGGCGTCATGGACGGCCCCCAGTCGGTGGTGTTTGACGAGGCTGAAAATCGTCTTCACGCGCAGAAAGGTATCATGAGCTGGTGTTTGGGGGTTGTGGCGTGAGTGACGCGGTGAAGAGTGACGATGTAATTTTGCCTTTTGCGGTCGAAGCGCTGGATATACGCGGGCGGGCGGTGCGGCTGAGCCAATCCTTTGATACCATCGTGCGGTTGCATAAATATCCGCCGCAAGTGTGCCGGGCAATCGGCGAGGGTTTGGCGCTGACCGCTCTGCTAGGGTCAGCGCTGAAACTCGATGGTCGGTTTCAGCTGCAAACCAGAACTGACGGCGTCATCAGTCAGATTGTGGTCGATTTTGACGCACCTGACCGGCTGCGCGCCTATGCCCGCTATGATAGTGCGCGGCTTTCCCAGATGGATCACGCCACCACAGCGGACCTTTTAGGCAAGGGCCATTTGGGGCTTACTATTGATCAGGGCGGCGACATGTCGCGGTATCAAGGCATCGTTGTTCTAAATGGTGAAGGCTTTGAGACGGCGGCCCACCATTATTTCGACCAGTCCGAACAAATTCCAACGCTGATCCGCTTGGCTGTTGCCGAAAATATTTCCCCACACGCCGCAACTTGGCGCGCCGGTGGCCTGATGGTGCAGTTTCTGCCGCATTCTGAAGACCGCAAGCGCCAGCGCGACCTTGCGCCGGGCGACCATCCGGCAGGTGTTGCCGCGACGGACGAGGTTGAAGACGATGCCTGGGCAGAGGCGCGCGCGCTGGTCAACACCGTGGAAGATCACGAATTGGTAGACCCGCTGCTGACCAACGAACATTTGCTATACCGGCTGTTTCACGAGCGCGGAGCCACTGTTTTTGAACCGCAGAGCGTGAGGCAGGCTTGCCGATGCTCGCGGCCAAGTATTTTGACCATGCTCAGCGGATTTTCAGCGCAAGAGCGCCACGATATGGTGGAGACCAACGGTAAAATCGGTATCACCTGCGAATTTTGTTCCAGCCATTACGAAATTGCCCTGAGTGAAATTCCAGCGTCAGAGTCGCTGTGAGCGACGCGGACTTGAACAAGGGGCAGAATTTGGCCAAGCGGTCCGTGCCGCGCAAAATTCTATTTGTGCAAACCCAAGCCGAAAATGCCGGTGCGCAAGAGATATCGCGTATCATCGGAGAAGGGCTGAAGCAGCGCGGCCATGACGTGCATCACCTGTTTTTTTTTAGGCGCACGTCAGGCTATGACAACCAGCCAAACACCGGATTTTGCGCGCTCGAACGGCCTTCAAACCCGGTTGCATTTGTCAAATTTCTTTTCAACCTCTACCGCGAATTTCGCCGGATTAAGCCGGACGCCACTCTGCCGTTGCAGCATTATGGCAACGTTATCGGTGGCGCGGTGGCGCGCGTTGCCGGGCTTAAAAATATCATCGTCTCGACGACATCAGCACCGGAGATGATGAACAGAGCCGTTCGGGCAGCCGACTTGGCCTGCGGAAGGCTGGGCATATACGATAAAATCATCGTCAATTCGAAAGATACGCAAAAACACTACGAGTCGTGGCCGGAGAGCTATAAACGCCGAATGTTTCGTATCGACCACGGGTTTGAGGACAAAACCGTCAACATCTCAAAAACGGACGCGCGCGCACAACTTAATTTGCCGCAAAATATCACTCTGCTAGGCTGTGTGGCGCGGCTGCATCCGGCGAAACTTATCGGTGCCAATGTTGCGCTCCTTGCTGAAAATCCTGGGTGGCACTACGCCCACGCCGGCCAAGGCCCGGAATATGATGCGTTGATAGCGCAGGCAAAACAGCTTGGTTGCGCCGAGAGGCTGCATTTTTTGGGAGAACTCGACCCTAAAACCATCGGGATATTTCTTGCCTCGCTGGATGTTTTTGTGTTTCCCAGCCTTTCAGAAACTTTTGGACTGGCTCCGGTTGAGGCGGCGCAAGCGGGCGTTCCTGTTGTTGCCAACCAGCTTCCGGTGTTGAAAGAAGTGCTGCAAAGCGAAACCGGAGCCTGCGCGGTGTTTGCCGATGCGACGGACCCGCAGGCTTTTGTCACTGCGGTAAAACTGGTTTTGGACAACGAAAAATTGCGTGATGACATCATCCGTTCGGGCCGGTTGTTGCAAAAACGCTACAGCCTCGACGCGATGGTCGATGCTTACGAAAATCTGATTGAGCAGCAAATTCAGGGCCAGTCCTGACTTTATTTGTGCAATAGCGCGCCGGTATTTGTGAGGGTGAAACTTGCGGTTTTATGCGCTAAGGTGATGTTCAACCCTTGCTGAAAACAGGCCCTTGTCACTGAGCGCGCACCCGCAAAACAATTCGGAAAGCCCGCAAGCTTCCACCGGACCCCGGCCGGTTGGCATGGGTTTGTCGGCGCGCGTTATCCTCCTGATCATGGGATTTGTCATTGTGGCGGAGGCCATTATTTATGTCTCTGCCCTATCGGGAGCGCGGCTGGCGTTTTTAAAGGACCGTATTGCAGCTGCGCACACCGCCGCTCTGGTGTTCACCGCCAGTCCTCAAGACATGATTCCGGAAGCTCTGGCCATGGAAATTCTTGATTCTGTCGGTTCAAAGACCATCGCCATCAAGATACACGGCACCAAGCGCCTGCTTGCGGTTTCGCAAATGCCGGAAAAGATTGATGAAGCGGTCGATTTGATGGACAGCAGTGTCATGACTGCAATTCCGGCGGCGTTTCGCACATTGCTGGCCGGGCAAAACCGTGTTTTGAATGTTAAAGGCCCCGCGCCGATGGGGGGCGACTTTATTGAGATTGTGCTGGATGAGACGCCGCTGCAACAGGCGTTACGCGCAACATCGGCCAATATTTTGCTGGCATCGATTTTGTTGTCGATCCTCATTGCCGGTCTCGCCGCGCTGGCGTTACATTTGATGGTGCTGCGCCCCATCCGTCGCCTCACCGACAATGTAATGCGGTTCGCTCAAAACCCCGAAGACATCAACCGCGTCATCAAGCCGTCTGGAGCGACCCATGAAATCGGCCAGGCGGAAGGCGCACTTGCTTCGATGCAGACCGCGCTTTTTCATGAATTGCATCAGAAAAAACATCTGGCCGCCCTCGGACTTGCGGTGGCGAAAATCAATCATGATTTGCGAAATATGCTCGCCTCGGCGCAGTTGTTTTCCGACCGATTGGCCAATGTGAAAGACGCCACCGCCCGCACCATCGGGGCAAAGCTGATTTTAACGCTTGATCGCGCAATTGCCTTTTGCCAATCCACTCTCGCTTACGGCCGCTCGCTTGAGCCGCAGCCGCAGAAGCAATGGGTGAGGTTTTCGCAGCTGGCGGCCGATACAGCCGATGCGCTCGGGCTTGGCCATGGACAAAATCGCATTGTCTGGAGCGTGGATGCGCCACCGGATCTTATGATTTATGCTGATCCGGAACATTTACAGCGCATAACATTGAACCTTGCACGCAACGCGGCGCAGGCTTTGAGCGAAACTGCTGAAATCATCAACCCTTGCATTTGCCTCACCGGGCGTATCGAGGGTGAAGCGGCGCAGCTGGAAATTGCCGATAATGGTCCGGGCATTCCGCATCATTTAAGGGCGCATTTGTTTCAGGCTTTCCACACCACGGCGCGGGCGGGCGGCAGCGGCCTTGGCCTTGCCATCGCTGCCGAGTTGGCGCAAGCGCACGGCGGCAAAATTGAATTGATTGATAGCGTAACCGGGGCGCGCTTTCGGGTGTCCCTGCCGCAGAAGTCTCAAACCGACCGATAGTCCCGACTTGCTCTCCTGAGGGGGGCGTTAAGAAAAACCACATTTGCTGTTGCCTTTGTCGTATTTAGGCTTTATCAACTGCCTCACTTGAGCGGGTAAACCTCTCAGGTTTTGTAAGTTCGCTTGCAACACGCGCCCATAGCTCAGCTGGATAGAGCATCAGACTACGAATCTGAGGGTCAGAGGTTCGAATCCTTTTGGGCGCGCCAATCTTTTCAATGACTTAGACGAGGTATTCGGACCGCGTGCTTCCCAGAAATGCTAATTGGGAAGCACATGGGAAGCACTAGATGCTTTTTGGTCCTGCGCCCTGCTCACCTGTCCGATAGAAAACGATCTAGCCTCAACCTGATGTGCCCGCAGTGGCTAGGGCCCGAGGGACCTGCTTGGCTACAGTACCCCAAACGCCAAACTCGGGGAAACGCCGAGCTGGGACGGAACGTGCCGCAAATTTTTACCATCCCCTTCCAAATCGCGAGAATTTTTAAAAATCGTCTCTTTTCGCGGTTAAAGGCGCGTGTCGCGTTCGATACCTGTGGGGCACTCTGTGTGGGCATATGGTATTTGGAGTTTAAGATAATGCAAAACTTTGATCCAATTTTCAGCGGTTGCCCCGGTTGACTGGAAAGGTTTACGGCGAAGTTAAGCAATTCCCGCGATTGGTTATGCCGCCAGTCTGATGTCCGCCGCGATCCTTAGGGCAAGCCCGGAAGAGGATGGCGGCGCGACTTGATGATACACTTTGACCTTGCCCCCAAGTTTTATCCAAATTTGAGTTCGTTCGAGCGGTTTAAATTGCCCTTTTGGGCGGGTTGAACGACTTGGACAGGCGCGGAGGTGGTAGGGCCACGCAGCGCCGTGTCCCGTCGCGGATTAAAGGTTTGGGCGAACTCGGCGGGAGTTTGCCAACCAAGTCCCGAATGGTATCGATTGGTATTGTAGTCGTTGCGCCAGGTTGCCAGTGAGATGTGCGCTCGCGCTAGTGAACTGAATGGCGTTTCATTGAGATGCTCGTCTCGTAGCCGCCCGTTGAAGCTCTCGATGAAGCCGTTCTGCATTGGCTTGCCGGGCGCAATGTAATGCCACTCCACACGCGTATCTTCGGCCCATTTGAGAATGGCATCGCTTGTAAATTCGCGGTGGATGGCCTGCCAGTCTGGTCCTTCATGCAGACGATGGCCGCGTTTGCTTTTGCTCATGGCATAAAGCGCCGCTTCCAGCGCTGGCTCACTCAAAGACGAGGCCTGCTCAATGTTTAGACCCGCAGCAGTGAAGCGCTTCAGCGTTTCTCGCGCCGTGGACGGAGCCACGCCAAGCCG
>JAYVYB010000012.1:0-8027 GCA_043784625.1 Methylovirgula sp. | reverse complement strand
CGATCCTATTTCGCCCCCATCAAAAATGTTGACCTAAGCTGGCAAGGCCTGCTGTGACAACACTTGTGGTGGAGGCGCCGGGTACCGCCCCCGGGTCCGAAAGGCTTATTCCAATGAACGTTTATCACCATAGCCGGTTTGCACCGGCACCCCAGATATAAGCTTTATGACGCGTAAGTGAAAGGGGTTTGCGGGCTTATTATTTCAAGCTGTTTCCAACTGCGATATTTAATAAATTTTGTGATAGTCTGCTGCGGCACATTTTTGAAGAAAGTTCCTGCAACGTGCTTATTGAACAATTGCTGATATTCATTCTTGGTTTTCTCTGCGCCACTTTGATCGGGCTGATGATCGTTCCGGCGTTGTCGCGCCGGGCCATGCGCCTGTCCCGCAGGCGGCTTGAATTGCAATTGCCTTTGTCCCCCGCCGAAATACTCGCAGAGCGCGACCAGCTGCGCGCCGAATATGCGGTTGCACAGCGCCAGACCGAACAAAAATTTGAAAGCGCACAAATCGCCCAAGCCGAGGCCACTGGCGAGCTCGGCCGCCGCACAGCGCAACTGGTAACCCTGCAAGGCGAGCACGCCACCCTGTCAGACGCGCTCAAAGCAACCAGCGCCGCACTTAATCAGACCACGCTGAACCTGCGTGACAGCGAAGCACAATCGGGCGCGCAGGCGCTGGCTCTGCATGATGAAAGCCAACGTCATGCCACCCTAAATGCCCGCCATTCCGCTTTGCAAAGTTCGCACAACCAACTCTCGGATCAAATCGATGACCTCACAACCCGGCTTGCCGGGGTTGAGGCGGCGAGGGCAGGACTTGAAATTTATATGGAGGACATGAAACATCACTTAGCTGACGCGCAGCAACACACCACCAAGGTTGACGCAGAAAATGAGCTGCTGAACCGTGAGCTTCAACTGGCAAAATATGAGGCCGAAAATTCGGGTCGGCTGCGTGAAAAGCTGGCAGAAGCGCTTGCCGCCGTAAAGGCGGAAGCTCAAACGCTCCACGAGCGCACCAGCAAGGCTGACCTGCGGCTTAAACGCCAAACCCAGGAACTGGCCGATCTGCGCGGCTTGAACGAGGCGTTGCAAACCAGTTACGACCATCAACACGCCCGCCACACCACTGCGGTGCAGGAGCACCTGTCTGTCGCACAGGGCTGGCAACAACAAATTGAGAATTTGCGCGCCGAAGTTGCAGCGTTGGAGGGTGCCCTGTCGGCATCGCGTGGCAAGGCTCAGGCCAAACTCCAAACAGCTGAGCCGCCCTTGAACGCAGCCTCGCAGGATGAAATTGCTCTGTTGCGAAGTGCAATCACCGATCTTGCCGCAGAGGTTGTGCGCCAGAAAACCAAAGATGAAACCGGCGCTGCCATTCTGGAGCAACTGGCCCAAAATGCACAGGGCGTCAAAGCACTAAAACCGCGCGGCAAAAGCGCCAAAGCTCAAAGCCTTGCCGAAAAGATTCTGGCAAAGAACTAAAGCAGTCTTTGCCTGCTACAGCATCGTGCGGATCAGTGTAAGCTGTTTTTCGTGAAAAACGATGCGATAAAACAGAGAGTTAGTGCAACGGCTCCGATTTCAGGTGTGCTAACGCAGCTCTAGTGGCCGCCGCCACCGCCGCCGCCTGTCATCGGTGGCGGACGCCGCATCAGCGGAACCATGATCACCAGCGTTGAAAAGAGCAACGTCAGCGCAAAAAACACATCCATCAGCGAAAACACCATCGCCTCACGGCGCACAATGCCACTCAATTTTTTCACGGCGGCGGCGTTGGCATCGCTGCCAAGCGGGGCCATAGCCAGAGTCAGGCTGGCCAACATTTCCTCGGCCTTGACCGAACCCCATGTCACCGATTCGTGCAGCCTTTGCAGGTGCAAATCAAAGCGATCATTCATCAGCGTATTGATAAGCGCCAACCCGACGGCCCCGCCCAGATTCCGGGTCAGATTGAACAGGCCGGACGCATTTTTAATCCTGTCGGGCGGCATGGTTCCCAAAGCCAGATTGTTAATTGGCACCATGCTCAACATCAAGCCGCTGCCGCGCAACATTTGCGGGAGCAGCAGCTCATAGAAATCCCAGTCCTTGGTCAAGCCAGTGGCGAGATAGGTGCCGCAGGCAAACATGCTGAACCCGACCGCAATCATCCAGCGCGGATCGGTTTTGCTCATCAGTTTTCCGGTGATAGGCGCTGTCAAAAACATGCAAACGCCGGTGACAAACATGGTCTCACCAATTTGCAGCGCCGAATAGCCGCGCACACGCGCCAAATACACCGGATAAAGATAGGTCAGCCCATAAAGCCCTATCCCCATCACAAATGAAAACAGTGACCCCGTCCAAAAATTTCGATTATTAAAGGCTGACAAATCGACAATGGGTTGCGGGGCACGAAACGCCTGCCAGAAAAACAGCATGGCGCCGCCCACCGAGGCAATGCCAGCATAGACAATCAACTCAGATTGGAACCAGTCCTTGCCCGGCCCCTCCTCCAGCAAATATTCCAACGCCCCCAAAAACACCGCCATGCCCGCCAAGCCGGCGTAATCAAATTTTTTCAGAAGCGAGAAATCCGGCTCATCAAAATCGATCAGCGTCCAGGCCGTAACCGACACGATAATGCCGGGCACAACATTGACCAGAAACAACCAGTGCCAGGAAAACAAATCGGTCAGATAGCCACCAATGGTTGGCCCGATGGTGGGTGCCAGCGTTGCAACCAAGCCGATGATCGGCGTAATGATTGGCAGTTTGGAGCGCGGGAAAATGGTGTAGGCCGACGCAAAAACCGTCGGAATCATGCCGCCGCCAATAAAACCTTGTAAGGCGCGCCACACAATCATCTCGTTGATCGAGCTTGAAAGGGCGCACATCAGGCTCATTAGGGTAAAGCCGGCGCAGGCAATGGTGAACATGTAGCGGGTGGAGATCACGCGGCTTAAAAAGCCCGAAAGCGGAATCATGATCACTTCAGCGATCAGATAACTGGTCTGAACCCATGAAATCTCTTCAGAACTGGCCGACAAACCCGCCTGAATTTCCGCCAGCGATGCCGAGACGATCTGAATATCCAGAATCGCCATAAACATGCCAAAAACCATCGTAAAAAATGCGATGGCGCGTTTCGGGTCAATCCGGTCCGACGCGGGAGCCGAAGCAACCGGCGGTTTTGGTCCCGAGCCTTGGGCGGTGATGCTGCTCACGGGGCTTAAATCCTGTCCCCGAAGATGCCTGCAAGGCCAAGGCTCCGGAAAAGCGAGGGCTTCGGCACGGTTTCATCACGCGTGCGAACAGCAACGGTTACCGAGAGGCCGGGCCGCAGATTTCCTCCAAGTTTCACCTCCGGCGGCAGCGAAATGCGCACCGGGATTCGTTGCACGATTTTGGTAAAATTGCCGGTGGCATTTTCAGGCGGAAGCAAGGAAAACTCCGCTCCGGACGCCGGCGACACACCCTGCACCAAGCCTTCAATCTTCTGACCCGGCAAAGCGTCAATTTCCACATCCACCCGCTGACCCGGCAAAATACGCGCCAGCTGGGTCTCTTTGAAATTCGCCTCGATATAGGCCTTGTCGACAGGCACCACGGCCAAAAGGCGGGTTCCAGTTTGCACATATTGCCCGATCTGGGCGGCGCGGTTGCCGATGACACCGTCAAACGGAGCCCTAATTTCGACAAAGCTCAAATCCCGAATGGCCTTATCCACCGTGGTGTCCAGCTCTTTGCGGGTCGCAACCGCTTCGCCCTTTTGGGCCTTGGCCACAGCCAGCGCGGCCTCCGCGCTGGTGACAGCAGCGCGCGCGCCAATAACCGAAGCAGCGCTATGGTCGCGATCAGCTGTTGCAGTGTCCAATGCTGAACGGGTGGCTGAGCCACTTTGAACGAGCGGATTTATCCGCGAAAATGTGACAATGGCGCGTTGCGCATCGGCTTCCGCCGCCGCAAGCTGCGCCTTGGCTTGTTCTACCGCCGAAGCCGCCGCCTCACCCTGACGATCAAGCCGCACCAAAGTTGCATCCAGCGTGTCGCGCTTGGTTTTTGCCGCATCCAACGCAAGCTGATAATCGCCAGCGTCCAGCGTCACCAAAAGATCGCCTTGTTTAACGACGGAATTGTTTGCCACCTGCACCGTTGTGACATAACCCGGAATTTTAGCTGAGATTGTAGCTGTATCGGCTTTTATATAGGCGTCATCTGTGGTGACCAAAAAACGACCTTCGACAAAATAGCCATAGGCTTTGTAAGCCCCAAATCCAATAACGCCCAAAATAATCAACGGCAGAATTAGGCTGCTCTTTGAACGCGCTTTCTGGGACTGTGCTGCAGGCGGGGCCTGAACCGGTTTCTGCTCTATGATCTGCGGCATGTTTTCGGAGCGAACAGGAACAGGTTGCTGCTCAGACACAGAAGCACTGTCGCCCGAAACATCTGCTGCGGGAACCGCATTTCCCGGATTTGCGTGTCCCGGATTTGCGTGCCCCTGACTCACATTCCTTTGGACGTTTACGGGCAACTGCCGGACGTTTTGTTCATTAGCGACTATGCTTTTGCCGGACTTAGTCATCGTACCACCCGAATTCGAAACTTTCGAAATTTTTGCGCTTAAACAGACGCGCGCAATCGCGTCACCAATTTATATTCTGCGATACCGCCAAGCGCGACACCCGCTTAGGACAAAGCGCAAACCGCTTCTTGCACCGAACCTACCGCGCGAAACGAAAAAACAAGCGAACTGACTGCAATTCGCTTGGAGGCAAACGCTATCCGATCTGCGATGTGATCCGCACAGCTCTCACAAATGCCGCATCATTAGTATTGACATAAACCATCCCAATGGCATAAGCAACATCGAACTAAACAGTTCGGTGCGTATTTTTTAATCCAACTTTACCTTGCCGGATAGACCTTTAAGCAAAATGCGTAAAAAAACACCTCTCAAACGCCCGCCAAATGTCTCGACTTCGAAAGCCGCCGCTGTGAAAGCTGTGTCGCAGTCGGTCACGTCGCACAACGTCGCGCCTATTGAAGCGCCGCAACCGCCTTTTGGTTCCATGGTCACGGCAGACGCTGCCAAGCCTGACTCTGCCAAGCGCCGCCAGATCCTCAAAGGCGCACGCATCATCTTTTTGCGCGACGGCTTTGAGCGCGCCAGCATGGATGAAATCACTTTGGCGGCCGGTGTCTCCAAGGGCACAATCTACGCCTATTTTGACTCGAAAGTAGCGTTGTTTGAAAGCCTCATTCGCGAAGAACGCCGTCTGAGCCTGTCTAAAATAGCGACCTCCCGCCCGCAGGATTTTGCACCCCCGGGCGATTTTGATGTTCATGCGGCGCTTACCCTGCTGGCCAGACAATTGGTGAATATGATTCTGACGGATGAGATGATCGCATCTTTGCGTATGATCATCGCCGTATCGCCGAAGTTTCCGCATTTGGGCAAAGCCTTTTTTGAAGAGGGCCCGCTTGCAGGGAACCTCAAACTCGCGTCCTATTTCGAAGACTTAGCCCGGGCCGGTTTGCTAAAAATGGAAGACCCTGCACTGGCGGCCAGCCAGTTTGTGCATTTAAGCCGTGCCAATTTGGCCATGCAACATCTGCTGAACATTGCCCCGCCTGCGCAAGACGAGATTATTGAGACCAACATTAACGCCGCGGTCAAAATGTTTTTACGCGCCTATGGTGTTGCGCGCGACGCTACAGTGTGAAGCAAAAGCGCAAAAACCAAGCACCTTTCTAGCTTGCAAAACGTCGCTTTGCTGCTATAGACGCTGATGTCGCGTGGCTCCCATCGTCTAGCGGCCCAGGACGTCGCCCTCTCACGGCGAAAACAGGGGTTCGATCCCCCTTGGGAGCGCCATTTCGCAAAAAATGCGCGGCGAATGTCAAAACCTCCCTCAGGTTGCCACAGGTGCTTACGGCTGGTATCAGCTAGCACGCAGCCTGCGCGGCTTTCCCTATCTGGAGCCGCCTCGCGACCCAATTGAGGTGGAGACAAATGAAAGCCGTCATTCTCGCAGGTGGATTTGGAACGCGGATTTCAGAGGAATCCCACCTCCGGCCAAAGCCGATGATTGAAATCGGCGACCGCCCGATCTTGTGGCATATTATGAAGATCTACGCCGAACGCGGCATTACCGAGTTCATTATTTGCCTCAGCTATCGCCTCTGATCGGTGAAAAACAATGCAACCCGGGTGGCGTTTTAGGCTAACTGATCGCCGGTTGCCCCCAGTAGCGCGCCACGGCCCAACTGCGCAAACCCGCTGGAAAAACACTCAAACCAATTTCGAGACAGCACCCGCGCGTAGGAATTAAACAGCAACAAAGTTTCGTGCGGCAGCAGTTTGGCGGCAGCCATATAGGCGCTCAAATCAAACAAGTGGTCTGAAACCGCAATCAGGCGCGGGGTGAAACCGTAGTGCGCACAGACGCCCTGAATGGCCTCTCTGTTGGCGCAATCGCCTTTCATCAGGACAACCAGATCAAACGCGTCAGGCGACTGACCCGGCAATATGGAATGCAGAAAGGCTGTCGCAAACTGCGGCGCCACGCTGTGGCGGTTCAGATAGACCACAGCGGGTCGTGTCACTGCCAAGCTTATACCGTGCTGCGAAACTGTCTGTGCCACTTTTGTCCTGAAGTGAAGTTACACGCTGTAAGCATGAAATTGCGGGTGCAAAATTGATCCTAGCCCCCCTATCGTGACTTGGCAATTTCGGAAATTCCCGATTTCGTGAGCCCTTGATATCGTGAATATTTCCTAAATTCCAGCACGACACATTATCGCAAAATTAATAGGCCATGCTTTACCTTTCGTCAGCGCAAGCGTAGTTTCCGCTAAGATATTCGAATCATTCCTTATTTTGAGGCGTTCATGGCGACAATGAATTTTTTGGGGCTGGACTCGCTGGCATCTTTGTTCAAGTCCTCCGTCAGCGCATTCAAAAAGTCCGATGCGGCGCTTGATTCCGATACATCGCTCTATCTGGCGCAAGGCTCCGCTTGGGGAGACATGTCAGATCCGCGCGCCAGTTATTTTGATGATTGGTTACAGGCGGGCACAGGCCCGACAAATCCGCTCGTGACGCTGTCATTTACGGACAACACCGCCACCTCGAACTTGTCCTCGCTGCTGCCCCCCCATCCGGGACCAAACGCCGACGGGTTAGTCCCTCCGAGCGTGATGCTGAATTCTGTCACGGATCATTGGTTGCCGGACTCATCTTCAGGAAAAACACCTGACATATTCACAAATGGCGGGGACACTTCGGGCCTAACTCCTGCTACAACACCGCCCGGCCTTCATTTGAATGACGGCTCAACTTCCGACCCGAATCTGCACGGCACTTCCCTCACCAGCTTTGACATGCAAATGTTCGGCAATAGGTCGGATTTTAATTCAACCAATCACGGTGGTTTTAATCCGTTGCATAGCCTCGCTTACGCAGGTTACGAGTCCTCCGCTCAATCTCAAACCAGCAACCCATCCGGGACAATAACAAACTTCTCCGCGTCGCCAAGCTAACGCGTGGACTCAGGCTGCAACGCGGCCAGTTCGTTTGAAAAGAAAGACGTCCATGATTTACACCGCACCTGAACCCGTTCAGACCGTGATTGTTGAACCGGCACGCTCTAACACTGTGCGGGATCCGCAAATCGCTGATCTTGAGGAATATACCGCAGCCGTGCAGGCTGGCACCCGCGCCGCTTTGGAGCTGTTCATCGCCCGTCATCCGGAGAGTGCATACACTCTCGAGGCAAAGAAAAAGCTGGCAGCGCTAAAGGACTGACGCGCTGGTTTTTTATGATTTTGTTAACGCGTTCGTATCGTTTTGCGCGCTAACCTTGCGTAAATTTGTATTCACTTTGCTTAACGCACCCTACCTATCTCAAGAGGGTGACGATGTTGGAAGATCAACTCAATTCAAGTTCGATTACCTTGGATGAATCCCTGCTCCAATATGGCGCTTCGGTAGACCCGTCCCTCACCACATCCACCAATGTGGCCACGCCAACG
>JAYVYB010000011.1:0-8379 GCA_043784625.1 Methylovirgula sp. | reverse complement strand
TCATAGTGACTGCCTTCTTTTGGGATATCAGCCGGGGCCAGATTGACCGTGATACGTTTGGCTGGCATGGCGAGTCCGGACGCATTAAGTGCCGCGCGCACCCGCTCGCGCGATTCGCCAACAGCCTTATCTCCCAGACCAACGAGCGAAAAATGCACATTTCCGGAAGATATTTGCACCTGCACGTCCACCGGACGCGCTTCAATGCCTTCAAACGCAACCGTTGCAATACGCACAACCATGGAAACCCTATCCCCCAAGGATAAGAGCTCTCATTTGAGTAGGCTGAAGCCTACCGGGAGAGCTCATCCTTTGAGGACATGGTAACCGGTTAAAAGATCAAAGCAAGAACATTTATGCGCTTGCTTCAATTACTTCGGTTTCACATCCGCTTGCTGATGATGTCCCGCAACGTGCGCAAGTCTTTTACAAACCCGCGTATGCCTTCAGCGAGCTTTTCTGTGGCCATGGCATCTTCGTTCATCAAAAAGCGGAAGGTATTTTCATCGGCGCTGATTTTTGCAGG
The DNA here is from genome assembly GCA_043784625.1 of Methylovirgula sp. GTDB lineage: Bacteria > Pseudomonadota > Alphaproteobacteria > Rhizobiales > Beijerinckiaceae > JANXSV01. The sequence goes on along the minus strand of JAYVYB010000011.1, from coordinate 7,853 downwards.
GGCATTTTTAGCGGCGCTGACCGGGTCTAGCTTGCGCACCAATGTGCCCTCATCTTTCATCAGCGCATCCAGCAATTGCGGCGAGATTGTTAGCCGGTCGCAGCCAGCCAGCGCTTCAATTTCCCCGGTGTTACGGAAGGAAGCGCCCATCACCACGGTTTTAATGCCGTAGGCGCGATAGTAGGCATAGATGCTGCGCACGGAGATTACGCCCGGATCTTCTTCGGCTGTAAAAGTTTTGCCATCGTTTTTGACATGCCAGTCTAAAATGCGTCCCACGAATGGCGAGATTAAAAACACACCGGCGTCGCCGCAGGCCACGGCCTGCGCCAGGCTGAACAGCAGTGTCAGGTTGCAATCAATGCCTTCTTTTTGCAAAATCTCGGCGGCGCGTATGCCTTCCCAAGTTGAAGCAACCTTGATCAACACGCGCTCTTTGCCAATACCACGGCTAGCATAATCGGCAATAATCTCGCGCGCTCGCGCCACTGTCTCTGCCGTATTAAACGACAAATCCGCATCCACCTCGGTCGAGACACGGCCGGGAACAATTTTGGACAATTCGCTGCCAAAATTCACAGCCAGGCGCTGCGTCACGGCTTGAACTGATGCTTTATGCGCCTTGCCCCATGCCACTGCTTCGTCAACCAGCCCCGAATATGCCGGCATTTGCGCGGCTTTCAAAATCAGCGACGGATTGGTCGTGGCGTCAGTGGGCTTAAACGTGCGGATTGAGTCCATATCGCCGGTATCAGCCACGACCACAGTCATCGACTTTAATTGATCAAGTTTGTTTTGCATGTCTGTCTCCCGGACATCGCTAAGTTAAAACACCGTCGGTTGCGTTCTAACTTTTTCGCGGTCTATTTACCAAACATTTTTCTCACCCGCTGGTTCCATCGCGGATGTGCTTGCAGTGTCGCGCGCAAATATCGCTTGCCACGCCCCATTATCATTAAGAGACGGCCTTTAGCGGTTATCGCGTAGTGCATTTCATAAAGCGCGCACGGCTCTGGCGACAGCCGCTTTTTATAGGCCAGATCGCCAACGCCAAGGTCAAAAATCTTTAATCCCTGCTCAATCGTCCAATCCGCCATTCGCACGAAATTGATCAGCCCCGGAGATGCGGAGCGCCATCTTTGCGTCTCAGCCCCCACCATAATCACTACACAACGCTCAGCATGAACCAAGCCATATTGAACCGCGACGATCTCTCCGTTAAAGCGCAGCGCGATCAAACAGACGGAGCCGTCCGCACATCCGGTTTTGGCCAAATCGAGATAAAAGCTCTGAATGGCCCGCTCTTGCAAATTATCGATGCGCTGAAGCCTAGCGAAACGCTCTTTGCGCAATTCAACAAGCGCCGCAAACAGGGTTTCCACTTCGACGGCGGTTTTGGCCACAATCCAGTCTGGCCCATGGCCTTCGCGTTCGAGTTTGCGCAACCGCTTGCGGTAATCTTCATGAATTCCCGATTTGTGAAACGCGGTTACGGCGTCGGCATCACCCAAATATTTTGGAAAGGTCGCGCCGCCCATCGGCAACACATTTGGCAGCATCATCAAAGGATTTTCAACACCGTCAAAAGCTGCCGGCATTTTGGTCAGATGCACAAAATCGACGTGGCCGAGTTTTGCCACTATTTGGCCGAGTTGCGCCTTGATTTGCACAGGAAAACTGGCCACATTTTTAGAAAGTAACGGCAAACAATAGTCAGCCAAACCAAGATCAAACCACTCCAAGATACAAGCATACCGGGTTTTACGCAATATCATCGGCAGTATCATCAGAGGTTTACCCGCTGCATCGATAATTTCACAGATACGCAGTGCTGAGTTGTGTGCAGGCAAGACATGCTGTGCCATCAGACGGATAAATTGAAAACGCTGGAAAGCCGATACAACGCCGGTCTGTTCTAATTCCAGCCAATTCCTGCAAAGGGTTGGTGAATCAAAATCAGTATAGATATTCAGAGTGGTGGAAGTTGTTTGCATCATAATATGAGGTCCAATTTCTATACCTCATTCAGAGTCAATCAAGCAAATCCGATTTAATTTTGATATATTATACCGAACTTAAAATCCAAGAGTACATGATGTGACTATAAATCACCTGATTGTGTCGCCAATAACCGCGCAGAGTGCATATTAGTCTCTAAATAGCGCGGCCCTAATCTTGTCGGCTCCAGCCAGGTTCGGTACAGCCACTCCAAACTCCAGTCTTGCATCCATTTTGGCGCCCGTTTGCGCTTTCCCGCAACAAAATCCAACAGTCCACCGGCGGTCTTAATCACACCGACATTGGTCAGCTTGGAAATGTTGCGGCAAACAAACTGCTGTTCCAGCGGCGCGCCAAGCGAAACCCACAAAATATCGGGCTTTAAGGCATTGATTTTGCGCACAATGTCCAGTTCTTCGTCGGCGCTGAAATACCCGTTCCGGCGCCCGGCAATATTGAGCAGCGGGTACATGGCCTTGATGTTTGATGTTGCCAGGGCATTCACCGCTTCAGATGCGCCAAGAATATAAAAACTGGCGCCCCAGCGTTCTGCCACTTTGGCGATGTCGTGGAACAGATCGGTGGTTGCAACTCTTTCAGGGAGCGGATTGCTGCAATAGCGGCGCGATGCCACAACCATCGGCTGTCCGTCAGCGTGAATTAGGTCAGCTTTGTCAAACAGAGACCGTATTTCCGGATCTCTGGCACACATGGACAATACCTGACCGTTGGCAGAGGTAACAAATAGAGGTTTGGCCCCCGCCCGCCTGTGCAGGGCGAAGTGAACCAGATACTTTGCGGCTTCGTCGCGCGTTGAAACGGCGATGGCGAGCCCGCCCAGACGGATTTTTTTAAAACCGTTAGGAGAGAAATCCGACACTGGAAAGAATGTATCTTCTCCGGTATCCGTCAATTTCGTGTCTGTTTGCACCGGATTTCTCTCAAAATTCACATAAATAATGTTAACACACTCGCCCAAGACTGTTGAAAAGTCCTTAAGGCAAGCGGTCTCATGCGAATGTTGAAATTGAACCTCATTTACTGGTTAATGAGATTACCCGGCTTTTAGACGTCCAGATTGGCCACGGACAGGGCGTTGGTTTGAATGAAATCGCGGCGCGGCTCAACGATGTCGCCCATCAGTTTCACGAATATATCGTCAGCCTCGTCAACTTCCTTGACCTTGACCTGCAACAAAGTTCTGACGTTGCGATCTAATGTCGTTTCCCAGAGCTGTTCCGGGTTCATTTCGCCCAAGCCTTTGTAGCGTTGCGTTTTTAGCCCTTCGCGCCCTGCGTTCATTACAATATCAACCAGCGCGCTTGGCCCGGCGATCAGCGTGCTGTGGCCCTTACGAACCAGCGTGGCTGGCTTTGAATAGATTTCGCGTAGAGACGCGGCATGTTCATCAAGTCTGCGCGCCTCGCCTGAAGCCAGCAAACCGGCATCCAGTGCGGAAATATGTCTCACGCCACGCACTTCATGGCTGAAAATATAGCCGCCATTGTCCACAAGTCCGGTCCAGCCGCGTTCGAATTCTTCAGACAGGGCATCCAGCCGCCGCGCAATATCGCTGGCGAGCCGCTCTGTTTCTGCCTCATCAATCAACAAAGGCGACTTGAGCGCCCCGGCGACGGCAGCCTGCTCCACTGCTGTGCGGTCATAGCGTGAGTGCAACTGCGCCAAAACTTGACGTACCAGACGGGCTTCTTCGATAACGGAACGCAAATCTGCCCCCGCCCGCTCCTCGCCGGAGGCCAAACGCAACACGGCGCCTTCCATGCCATTGGTAACCAGATAATCCTCCAGTGCCCGCTCGTCTTTGACATATTGCTCAGATTTACCCTTGGCCACCTTATAAAGCGGCGGCTGGGCAATGTAGATATGTCCCCGGTTGATCAGTTCTGGCATTTGCCGGAAGAAAAAGGTCAGAAGGAGTGTTCGAATATGCGAGCCGTCGACATCAGCGTCGGTCATGATGATAATTTTATGGTAGCGCAACTTATCCGGGTTGAAATCATCCCGTCCAATTGAGGTGCCAAGCGCAGTGATCAGAGTGCCAATTTCTTGCGAACCCAGCATCCGGTCGAAACGAGCCCGTTCCACATTTAGAATCTTGCCACGTAACGGCAAAACCGCCTGATATTCCCGGTTTCGTCCCTGTTTGGCTGATCCGCCAGCAGAGTCACCTTCCACGATGAAAAGTTCAGCTTTTGCCGGATCGCGTTCCTGGCAATCGGCCAGCTTACCTGGCAGAGATGCGATATCAAGGGCGCCTTTGCGGCGCGTGAGTTCCCGCGCTTTACGGGCAGCCTCGCGCGCGGCGGCAGCCTCAATGACCTTACCGACAACGATTTTCGCATCAGCCGGGTGCTCTTCAAACCAGCGGCTCAACGTCTCATTGAGGATGTTTTCAACAACCGGACGAACTTCACTTGAAACCAGTTTGTCTTTGGTTTGGCTCGAGAATTTCGGGTCAGGAACCTTAACAGAGAGCACGGCTGTCAGACCTTCACGGCAATCATCGCCGGTAATGTCGACCTTTTCCTTTTTTGTCAGTCCCGAGCTGTCGCCATAGCCGGTAACTTGCCGTGTGAGAGCCCCGCGAAACCCTGCCATATGGGTTCCGCCATCGCGCTGTGGAATGTTATTGGTAAAGGGAAGCACATTTTCATGGTAGGAATCGTTCCACCACAGCGCCACTTCAACAACAATTCCGTCTTTTTCGCCCTTCATTAAGATGGGTTTGGCAATAAGAGGCTGTTTGGCGCGATCTAAGTAGCGCACGAACGCTTCAAGGCCGCCTTCATAGTAGAGCTCTTCGCGTTTTATTTCCGCATGACGCGCATCTGTAAGGACTACACGTACGCCGGAATTCAAAAACGCCAATTCGCGCAAGCGATGCTCAATGGTTTTGTAATCAAACTCAACATTGGTAAATGTTTGCTGGCTTGGCGTAAAGTTTACTTCGGTTCCACGCTTAGGCTTACCATTTACCTGCGGTGCAGGGCCGACGATTCTCAGCGGAGATACCGCGTCGCCATGCGCAAAGTTGATTTCGTGCTCTTTGTCATCACGCCAGACACGCAATTTTAAGGAAGTGGAAAGCGCATTGACCACTGAAACGCCAACGCCGTGCAATCCTCCGGAAACCTTGTAGGAATTCTGGTCGAACTTTCCGCCGGCGTGCAACTGAGTCATGATGACTTCTGCGGCAGAGACACCCTCTTCATGCATTCCTGTGGGGATACCACGACCATTATCGGTGACACTGACCGAACCGTCAGCATTGAGAGTCACCGTAACCAGATCAGCGTGACCGGCTAGTGCCTCATCAATGGCATTGTCAACCACCTCGTAAATCATGTGATGGAGGCCGGAGCCATCATCTGTATCGCCGATATACATACCCGGTCGCTTGCGTACGGCATCAAGGCCCTTCAAAACCTTGATCGAATCCGCGCCATAAGCGTTTGGGTCAGAGGGTTCTTCGGGGGATACAACTTCGGCCATTGAGTCTCAAATTCTTCAATTGGAAATCACGATTTATGGAATGATTCGTGGTCGACATTATAGGCCGGAACCATATGAAAAAGCGAGGAAAACAGTCGTTTTCCCCGCTTAGGTCTGTTGGGTTCTATTCGGGAGCGGACCTCAGGAGAAGCGCTGCTTAGGCGTTCATCGCCTCTTTGGCGCGGCCGAAGCGCTTGCGGTCGTTGGCATCAAGATAGGTCTTTCTCAACCGGATGCTTTTTGGCGTTACTTCAACCAATTCGTCATCCTGAATATAAGACAAGGCTTTTTCCAAAGACATGCGTATAGGCGGAGTCAAACGTACAGCTTCATCTTTGCCCGCAGCGCGGATATTGGTGAGCTGTTTGCCTTTAAGAACATTCACTTCGAGGTCATTTTCGCGCGTGTGCTCCCCGATGATCATTCCTTCATACACTTTTATGCCGGGATCGATCATCATCGGGCCGCGATCTTCTAACTTCCACATGGCATATGAAACGGACTCTCCGGAGCCGTTTGAAAGCAGTACGCCATTGCGGCGACCCGCAATCTCCCCCTTGAAAGGCTCGTACGCATGGAAAAGGCGGTTCATGATCGCGGTGCCGCGTGTGTCAGTAAGCAGCTCACTTTGGTAGCCGATCAATCCTCGGGTCGGTGCATGAAACACCAGACGCAACCGGTTGCCGCCAGATGGGCGCATTTCGATCATCTCAGCTTTGCGTTCAGCCATCTTCTGTACAACGACACCGGAATGTTCCTCGTCCACGTCGATAACCACTTCCTCGATTGGCTCGAGAAGGTTGCCCTCTTCGTCTTTCTGATAGACAACTTTTGGCCTAGATACGCCTAGCTCAAAGCCTTCGCGACGCATGGTTTCAATCAGAATACCGAGCTGTAATTCGCCCCTGCCCGAAACAATGTATGAGTCAGCGCCGGCTGATTCCTCTATTTTAAGTGCAACGTTGCCTTCAGCCTCGTTAAACAGGCGCGCGCGGATCATGCGGCTGGTGACTTTGTCGCCTTCGGTACCCGCCAGAGGCGAGTCGTTGACCATAAAGGTCATTGACAGAGTGGGCGGATCGATCGGCTGTGCCTGCAAAGGCTCGGTCACATCCATCGCGCAAAGTGTATCGGCGACGTTGAATTTTGGCAGACCGGCAATGGCGACAATGTCGCCTGCTTCCGCCTCGTCCACCGGGGTGCGTTCGATACCACGGAACGCCAAAATCTTCGAAACACGACCGGTTTCAACGATATTGCCCTTGCGGTCGAGAACCTTCACTTGTTGGTTGGTCTTCAAACCGCCCGCAAACACACGGCCAGTGACCATGCGACCCAGATAGGCATTGGCTTCAAGCAGAGTTCCAAGCATGCGGAAAGAACCGTCTTCGATGGTTGGCGGGGCAACATGCTCCAAGACCAAATCGAGCAGCGGGTCCATTCCCGTATGCTCAGCATCCGGGGCGCTCGCCATCCAACCCTGACGAGATGACCCGTAAAGAATTGGAAAATCTAGTTGTTCGTCGGTCGCGTCGAGCGCAGCAAAAAGGTCGAAAACTTCATTGACGACCTCGGTTATGCGCGCGTCGGGGCGATCAACTTTGTTAATAGCCACAATCGGTCGTAGACCGATTTTCAAAGCTTTACCCACAACGAATTTGGTTTGCGGCATAGGTCCTTCCGCAGCATCGACCAAAACGATTGCACTATCGACCATTGACAAAATACGTTCAACTTCTCCACCGAAGTCGGCATGGCCCGGAGTATCAACGATGTTAATGCGCGTGTCTTTCCAAACGATCGACGTCGCCTTTGCGAGAATCGTGATTCCCCTCTCCTTTTCCAGGTCGTTCGAGTCCATCACGCGTTCGTCTACACGCTGATTGTCACGAAAAGCACCGGACTGGCGCAATAATTTATCCACAAGTGTAGTCTTACCGTGGTCAACGTGGGCGATGATGGCGATGTTGCGCATTTTCATAGAAGTATACCAGTTCTGTTTCAAACCAATCGGCTGCCAGCCAATTGGTCAAGTCTGCCTCGCGGTTTTTCACGTCAGCAAGATGACAAGTTTTGGTGAAGTGTGTCAATTTGCTGCACTGCATATAGCAAATTCAGCAATCTGCAAAGCGGGCAATTACAATTGTCGCCCTGCAGCGTCAGCCTGGCCAAACGGTTGCCTATTTGGGGGCAAGCACCATGACCATCTGACGACCCTCCATCGAGGGCTCCGCTTCAACTTTGGCAATGTTCAGCGTTTCCGCCTTTACCTTGTTAAGCAATTGATAGCCTAAGTTTTGATGCGCCATTTCTCGGCCACGGAAACGTAAAGTCAACTTAAC
>JAYVYB010000010.1:0-6697 GCA_043784625.1 Methylovirgula sp. | reverse complement strand
TGCCGGACCGGATTGAAACCGGAACCTATGCCATGGCGGTGGCCATGACCGGCGGCAACGTTATGCTGCAAGGCGCGGTTCGCGAACATTTGGAGGCGGCATTTGCCACCCTCGAGCAGGCTGGCGTCACCGTAACCCAAACCAACGAGGGGGTTCGGGTCTCCAGAAACGGTAGTGGAATCAAGGCTGTAGATATCGTCACCCAGCCGTTTCCCGGCTTCCCTACCGACTTGCAGGCGCAATTCATGGCGCTGATGACCAAGGCCAAGGGCACGTCGCATATTTCGGAAAAAATCTTTGAAAACCGCTTTATGCATGTGCAGGAGCTGGCGCGTTTTGGCTCAAACATCAAAGTGCATGGTGATACGGCGGTGGTGGAGGGCGTTTCCAAACTCACCGGTGCGCCGGTTATGGCCACAGATTTGCGCGCCTCGGTGTCTTTGGTGATTGCTGCGCTGGCAGCCGAGGGCGAAACCATGGTCAACCGCGTCTATCATCTGGACCGCGGCTTCGAACGCCTCGAAGAAAAGCTCGGCAATTGCGGCGCGGAAATCGAGCGTATTTCTGCCGCAGGCTAAAGTTTGGTATTCGGAATTTTAAGATCGAAAAACGGCTTTTCCGGGCCAAATCTCCCGGAAAGGTCGGCCAAACATGGCCAGTTTTGTTTTTAAGTTAATGATATCAGAGATTTAGATTGGCCCTGTTTTGGCCGGATTGTGTTTGACCTCGGCCAAAAGCAGGCCAAACATGGCCAAATTGGTATTATAAAACCAAATTCTTATAAAAATCTGGCCACTTGGCCGAATTTCTACAACCGTTTTGCAACTTCATTGCAACTACGGGGTTGCGGAGTGCGAACAGGCGTGGATCGTAATTCATAATTCGTGGTTTAACGCCCGACAGATATCGTTTTGACTTTAGAAATTACGAACGGGGCTTCAAGCGAGGTAGATAGCGAAGGGCTGGCCGCTCGAAATATAGATGATAGGCCAATCCGACCAGTATGCCGACAGAGACGCAAGCCAACAAACCGATCACCCACGAATGAGTGCCTCCGACGAGGCGCGCAGCGATAGACCTTAAAGGATTGTGAACGAGATAAATCGCGTATGAAGCGTCTCCGAGAATTACAAACCAATGAATCGGTTTAAGTTTGTAAAGTCTCTCGATCAAAACCAACCCAAGCACAAGCGGGGCAAAGAAAATACCGATCCAGACCCGGTAGCTCTCGCTGCTTGCGGCGCCATCAGCAATTGAAATGATAATCGCACACACACTCGACGCTATCAGAGCCAAGCCCCATCGCGGCGAAATCTGTTTCAAGGCCAAAGCTGCAGCCATCCCGGCAATGAACTCAAGGTTGATCGGCGCGAGAAAAACTTTGAGAATCTCATTTCCCGGAACCCATGGGATAACAACCGCAAGAAATATAGCAGCCACCCAACCCGCAATCAAAAATCTGAAATAGCGAGTGAAGTATGAGATCAAAAAGATGCAATAGAACATCATTTCGTGAATGAGGGTCCATGCAACAGAAAGCGCCGGCGGGCTACCAGTTGGGATAAGTGTTAATGAGGTGAAAAACCCCCAGTCGCGATTGGATCCGGAAAACGAAGGCATCGCAAGGTATAGACCAATAAGTCCAATTGAAATTGGCAGGTACGGTACGTAGATTCGACGAAGTCGCTTTAAAATATAAAGTTTTGCTGCAGAAGTGTCCGACCTGTCGTCATGGTGCATATGCATTATGATGAAGCCGGAGAGCGTAAAAAAAGAAATCTACGCCGAGATATCCGCATGTCAGTATTTCATTAAGTGACCAAGGAACGCGATCGACGAACGTATTGGTCGCTAATGCAGCATGAGACAGAACAACTGATATAGCTGCTAAAGCTCTACCATATTGCAGAACCGCCAGTTTTGAATCCGCCGTCACTTCGGACGTGGCAAGGGTGACAGTCGCGGCGCTTGTCATATTTTCAATCGATATTCCAAATTTGACCCCGATTTGTAACCCGCGGAATAGTTTTGGACGCGCAGAGTATCTAATTGAGATTCTTGCGTAGCTTCGCACGGCGCCGCACAAGAGTGAACCCTTCTTTATTTTATGTCTATAGTCCCCTTAGTAACGTCGGGATCGTCTGGTTTGTTCACAATTTGTGCAACGCCGACCACTGAGCCCCATCTCGCACTCCCTCACACGGCCAGCTGATCCTCCGGGCGCTGCAACACCGCGCCTTGCAATACGCCAAAAAGGTCGCGCGGGTCTTCCGGCTCTGCCAGAAGGTCAATGTCGGAATAGAAGGGGGTGCCCTGAATTTGATCGCGCACAAACCGCAGCGTCGAAAAGTCTTCCGTGGCAAAGCCGACAGAATCAAACAGCGTGATTTGGCGATCTGAGGTGCGGCCCGGCTTGCGCCCTTCAATCACTTCCCACAGTTCGGTAACGGCGAAGCTTGGCTCCATTTGCTGAATTTCGCCCTCGATGCGCGTTTGTTCCGGATATTCCACAAACACATCGGCGCGCAGCAGAATGTCGCGCTGAAGCTCGGTTTTGCCGGGGCAATCTCCACCAACGGCGTTGAGGTGCACGCCCGCACCGACCATGTTGTCGGACAACACAACGGCCTTTTTCTTATCGGCGGTGACGGTGGTGATAATGTCGGCTCCAAGCACGGCCTCTGCGGCTGTGGGCGCAACGGTGATATCCAAGCCGAAGCGCGCCAGATTTGCCGTAAACTTTTGCGTAGCGGCGGGGTCAACATCGTAAACGCGCAAAGTCTTGATGCCGAGCAGGGTGTTAAAGGCCAGCGCCTGAAATTCGGACTGCGCGCCAAGGCCGATAATTGCCATCACTTTGGCATCGGGCCGCGCCAAATATTTCGCCGCCAAAGCCGACGTCGCCGCCGTGCGCAGAGCCGTTAAAATGGTCATTTCGGACAGCAACAGCGGATAGCCGCTCGCCACATCGGCGAGAACGCCAAAGGCGGTAACGGTCTGGCGGCTGTGCACGAAGTTTTGCGGGTGGCCGTTCACATATTTAAAGCTGTACAGCGTGCCATCGCTGGATGGCATCAGCTCAATCACGCCAAGGCTGGAATGGCTGGCGATGCGCGGCGCCTTTTCAAAAATCGGCCAGCGGCGGAAATCATCCTCAATGTAGCGCGCCAAGCCGCTGAACACGGCCGCAAGACCCTGAGACCCGATCCAGTCCCGCACATTTTTAACACCGACAAATTGAACCATTTGGACCCCGCATCCGCGAGGTCTCAAATTAAAGGCTAAACCGACCCTTCGATAGACATATAACTGTTCGATATGTGCGGAATTTATGACATTCTGCACACTGTAATTGCGCAGAATGAGTGGTCGCGGCTCAAATAGCCAATGTGACTCAGCGCCTGCGCGGGTCTATTTTGACGTGGTCAAATCTGGCGCGGTTATTCGGCTTCAAATTTTTCGGCTAGCTTCACCGGTTTTGGATCCAGCTTTGCGGCAATCCAGCTTTGCGGAACCTGGGTGAGGAAGCCGTTAACCTGTCCCGCTAACGAGGAATAGGTCCGGCGCGAAACCACAATAGCGCTCTCCTGCTTCTCCAGCTCGCTCATAGCGGCGCGCACATCGCCATCTCGCGCCTTTTCAGGGTAGTAATTCAAAAAATCATAGATGCGGCCCATCTGCTTGGAGAGGCCATCCTGCACCTCCATGAACTTGCGGATACCCTCAGGCGATTTCGGCGTCGCGGGGTTTGGTGCCAGCGCCAAAACGGCGGCTTGTCCGGCTTTTAAATCTTCAATCAGCGGTTTTTGGGTATCATTGATGCTCTGCACCACCGCGATCATTTTCGGGGTGAGCTGTGCCCGGGCTTTAAACTGGTTTTCCACATCAGACCAAGCTATCAACGCTTTGGCCTGAACTTCCGGAACAGTTTTGGCTACATAGTAGGCATATCCGCCCGCACCGATGACAATGCCAGCCAAACCTGCTGCAACAACACTTGTAAAACTGGCCATGTCTTGATTCTCCGATGGGCTTTTCATAGCATTGAAGGGCAGTTGCGGCAAAGCGATGGCATCACCAAGGCGGTGCGGGGAGCAGATCCCGCTGGTTGTTTCACCAAACCGGCACGGAATCGTCGTGAATATGCCGTGTATGGGGTTGACGCCAAGCGCCTGCACAGTTAGTAAATCCCTCTCTTATGTAGGCAGTCTTTACGGGCTTGCGCTGCTTGGCGGATTTTGGCGGGCGCAGGCTCGTCTTTGTTGAATATTCGAAGGTCGATTATGAAAGTTCGTAACTCACTCAAGTCTCTGCGCACGCGTCACCGCGACAACCAGCTCGTGCGCCGCCGCGGCCGCGTTTACATCATCAACAAGACCCAGAAGCGTTACAAGGCGCGTCAGGGCTAAGCCCTTCCGCTTTGCGTTTGAATGGTGATTTAAGGAGCGCTCGAACGGGCGCTCTTTTTGTTTGGATTTTTTTGCATGCCCGCCCTAGTTTGGTGGCATGTGGAAAATACTTCTCATCTTAGCACTTTCTGTTCCTGCGCTTCTCGCGGCGCAAGGGGCGGTCTTGGCCGTGGCACGGCCCCGCCCAGCATCTGTTGCTGCGACATCTGCCGACACAGCGCGGCCCGATCAGCTGCAAAATCTGTTTAACAGCCTGGCGACAGCGCCGGACGCCGACACCAGCCTGGTTATTGCTGAAAAGATTCAAGTCCTATGGTTGGCAACAGACTCAAGCACGGCGGAGCTGTTGATGCGCCGGGCCCTGCTTGCCATTCACACCCAAAATCTGGACGTGGCGTTGAACGTTTTGGACAAGCTGGTGGATTTAAGCCCGGACTGGGCCGAAGCCTGGAACAAACGCGCCACAGTGCGCTATTTGCTGGATGATGAGCAGGGGTCGCTCGATGACATTGAGCGGGTGTTAAAGCTGGAGCCGCGCCACTTTGGTGCGTTGAACGGCGCGGCAATGATCTATGAGCAGCAGAGCAATAAAGCGGAGGCGCTCAAGGCTTACCGGCAGGTGCTAAGCCTCGCGCCGCAATGGCCGCAGATCAAAGCGCATGTGGACAAGCTTGCCATTGAAGTGGAAGGGCAGGGCATCTAAGCGCCTGTCTCTTGTACACAGCAGCACGCGAATTTAAACAGCCCGCGCCTTGCAACTTATTGTCGCTTCGCGCGTAATAGATATATGGCTGTTTCGTTTTTTCGGATTTTTCGCGTGATTTTTTTCGGGCTTCTGGCACTCGTTGCCGCGCTGTTTATTTTTACATTTTTGATGACAGCGCGCATCACCGCGCAACATCCGACGCAAGGATCTTTTGTCGAGCTGAAAAGCGGGCGCATCCATCTTGTTGATTTGATGCCAACTGCAAATCTGGTAAACGGCGCGCCGCGTGGCACCATTTTGCTGTTGCACGGGGCCAGCGGCAATCAGGCGGATGTGATGCAGGCGCTGGGCGCGCCTTTGGCGGCGGCGGGCTTCCGGGTCATCGCGCCGGATCGTCCCGGGCATGGCTGGTCAGACCGTTTTGAGGGGCCGGAGCAAGCCTCTCCGGCGCGTCAGACGGCGATTGTCCGCGCGGCTCTGGAAAAGATCGGAGTCAAGCGGGCTATCGTGGTCGGGCATTCTCTGGCGGGGGCTATGGCAAGCAATTTTGCCATTGAGCATAAGGATTTTACGCAGGGCCTGGCGCTGATCTCGGCGGTGACACATCCCTGGCCCGGTGGCATCGCCGCGTATTATCATCTGGCCTCAACGCCCTATGTCGGCTGGCTTTTTACCCACACCGCCACCTTGCCTGTTGGTCTGCTGACCATGCCCTCGGCCATCAAAGAGGTGTTTGCGCCGCAGGTTCCGCCCGCAAATTTTATTGAAGCGACGGGCGTAAAAATGGTGTTGCGACCGGATGAGTTCCGCGCCAATGCTGAGGATGTCGATGCGCTTTATGATTTTATCGTCGTACAGTCCAAGCGCATGCACGAGATTACCGCGCCCACCGGCATTATTGCCGGCGACAAAGACAGCGTGGTTTTCACCACCATCCATTCGGTGAACACGCAGCGCGAAGTGGCAGGTGCAACATTGAAGATCTTGCCGGATATGGGCCATGCACCGCACCATTCCGCCACGGCGGAAGTGGTTGAGATGATTTTGCAGGTGGCAAAAAGGGCGGGGCTGTAGGCGCGGCACTGGCCAATACATAGCTCGCCAAAAAATAGCCCGACATGCGATGCCGGGCTATGTTGTGTGACAACGTGAGAAAGCTTATTTCAAGTCCTTCATGGCCTCGCCGGTGTGCATCATACAGCCGGCTTCGTCTTTCTTGGCCATCATGTCCTTGGCCATTTCCATTTCCTTCATAGCCATGTCTTTTTTGGTGGCGTCGGTGGATTTCATCATCATCGCATCGGTCATTTTCATATCTTCGGCACAATCGGCGAAAGCCGGAGCAGCAGCAAACAGCAAGCCGGAAAAGGCGGCAGCGGAAACAAGTGTCTTGATCATGGTTGGAACTCCTGTCGGTGGATTTGCCTGTGATTCAGGCATGAAAATGCGGCTCGAAAAGCGATGAAGCCCGATTAAATGGGTTTGAATGACAGAGATAGATATTTAACGGCGCTTCTGCGCTTGCCGGACGCAACGCCAAATTCCGGCTCAATTGTGGCTTCTTTGTGTTAAAAATCGCCGT
>JAYVYB010000009.1:0-9094 GCA_043784625.1 Methylovirgula sp. | reverse complement strand
ATCGTCGGTGGGGAGCGCTTCAAACGCCCTGCTATCCACCGGCAGCTCTGACCAAGGTTCAAATGCCGCTGAATGAAGTTGCGCTCCTCAGTGCAGAGGTGATTGTAAATCTGTCCCATAACCCTCCTGATAATCAGACAGGTGGTGCACTTCAAACTTGAGACGGCCCAGTGATAAACGAAACAAGATAAACTGCGGGGAATACCTATGCTGAAACGTGTGTTGTGCGGCCTGGCACTATTGAGTGCCTGTGGGTCAGCTTCGGCTGCTGATCTTCCGTCCAAGAAAACCCCGCCTTCCTTGCCTGCCGTTACAGGCGAAAATTTATATTCGTGGACGGGCTTCTATGTCGGCGGCAGCGCAGGCTATGGCTTCGGCAGAGCAGGCTCGCGTTTGAACCCGGTTGCGCTTGCATCCGGCTGGGACAGAAGCTGGTCTCTGGGTGGCGCTTCAGCTTTTGTGCATGCAGGATCAAACTATCAGTTTGCCAACAATATTGTTGTGGGCGCAGAAGTTGAATTCACCCATCGCCTTGGCGGCCTTGGCCCGAATGGCGACCTATCCGGGCAGGGAACCTTTTTGGCAGGTGCGAACTTGGCATCGGTGAAGTTCGAGTATCAGCTCGCCGAGCGATTGCGTTTAGGGTACGCGTTCGTTGGGTTCCTCCCCTACATCAGCGTCGGATTTTTGCAGACAGGAACAAAAGTCAGCGCGACGTCGCTCGATACTGCGAACAATGTGCTTTATGCGGGTAAAGCATCGGCAACGCATCTTGGTTACGTGCTTGGAACCGGTGTCGAATACGCTTTGACACGAAACTGGACCGTGCGGCTTCAATATGATTACCAACACGTTGGATCCAAAACCTATAATTTTGCCCAGACAGGTGGTTCTTTTCCGGGTCTTGCCGTAGTTGCGCGGGGCAAAGCCAACGAAAACCAGCTGCGCGCTGGCGTATCCTATCGGTTTTAGTCGAGGGCTGCTCTCGCTTTTCGGGCTAATGCTTATCAGCGGCAGTTCGGCAAAAGTTACGGTTTCATTTTTAAGAATGCCCGGGCGTGAGCTCGGGCATTTTTGTTTGTTCAGTTGCATGGCAGCCATTTCCCGCCCCGCGCCACACTCCCGCCGCGATTTTGCTCTAGCGGCTTAACCTTAAGTTCAGCATTTGCGCGCTTTTTAGCCGCAACCTTCAATTAATCGGAAAATGTCTCATGTCGGCTGCCCGCCTGCGCGCCTCTGTTTTTGTTGTCACCCTGGCGGCGCTCAGCCTTGCCGGTTGCTCGTCGCCTATCGAGAGCTTTACCGGCGCCACGGCCTCTATGTCCAAGATGATGTCCGGCCCCACAGGCTCTGTGCGGATTGTGCCGATACTTTCCGCTTCAACGCGCAAAAGCGAAACCAGCAACGCCTCGGACGGCACAATTCGCTACGCGCAAAGTGTTATTTCAATCCCGCCGGGGCACAAGTCCGGCTCGATCGAGCTTCCAACTTACGGCAAGGCCGACCCTATAAGCAATTTTGTGCTGGTCTCGCAAAACGAGATGGACGAAAACGAGTTCAAGAACACCCTTGCCACCAATATTTCCGGACGCGTTGGTCAAAATCGAGACGTATTGGTGTTTGTGCATGGCTTTAACACCAGCTCTGAGGAAGCGCGCAATCGTCTGGCGCAAGTGATGACCGACGGTCATTTTGGCGGCGTCGGGGTGATTTTCACATGGCCGAGCAAGGGCGCATTGCTCGCCTACGAATCCGATAAGGAACACGCCACCGCCTCCCGCGATGCGCTGGAGCAGACCTTGGCCGATATCGCCGCCACCCCCGGCGTTGGTCGCGTTCATGTGCTGGCACATTCCATGGGCACCTGGCTGGCGATGGAGGCCTTGCGCCAACACGCCATTGCCGGGCACGTCGGCCTTGATGGACACCTCGGCGAGGTGATGCTGGCCGCGCCTGATATTGATATTGACGTGTTTCGCCAGCAAATGGCCCGTGTCGGTAAAACTGCGAAAGTCAGCGTATTCGCCAGCGCAGGAGACCGCGCGCTCGGCATTTCCAGCAAAATCGCCGGAGATCGTCTGCGCCTTGGCGCGTTAGACGTAAAAGATGAGGCCGTCCGCTCGGAAATTGAAAAGCTCGGCGTGCAAATCTACGACATTTCAGCAGACGCAACCGGCTTTATCCACCACGATACATTTGCCGAGGCACCCGCTGTGGTTGCTGTAATCGGGCAAAAAATCGGCTCGACCACAGATGTTCAGCAGCAGGCCACATTGGACTACGCTCCGCCAATTCCCGTGGATACGTCCAGTCCGAACCGCTAAAGCCTCTCTCCCCCGCCTTGCAGGGGAGGGGTTAAAACCTCACGCTTTCTTCAAAAACTCCACCCGCAGCACCAGACCCTTGACCTTGTCGACATTGCACTCGATCAGGTCTTCATCATCGGTGAGGTGAATGTTTTTGCACACCTGTCCGCGCTTCAGCACCACAGATGTGCCTTTCACCTTCAAATCCTTGATCAGGATCACGGTGTCGCCATCCTTTAAAATTGTGCCATTGCTATCGCGAACGTCCATATTTCTCACTCCTGTTATGCAGGGGTTAAGCGATAGGGCGCAAAAGGGCAAGGGGGTGCCTTACCCCGCCTTCCTCTGCGCATAGCCGAGGCGCACATTTAACTCTTCGAGCAATTTGATCGCCGCCGCGTTAATATCCGTGCCGGGTGGAAAAATAGCCGATGCGCCCGCCAGAATCAGCGCGTCGAAATCCCCGCTTGGAATCACCCCGCCCACCACAATCATAATATCTGGGCGGCCAAGCCTTGCCAGTTCGGCCTTCACCTGTGGCACCAGCGTCAGATGCCCCGCCGCCAGCGATGAAATCCCCATAATATGTACGTTGTCGGCCACAGCTTGCGCTGCCGCTTCTTCCGGCGTGGCAAACAGCGCCCCGATCTTCACGTCAAAGCCAATATCGGCAAAGGCGGAAGCAATCACCTTCTGGCCGCGGTCATGGCCATCTTGCCCCAGCTTGGCCACCAGAATTGACGGCGCGCGGCCTTCATTGGCGGCAAAATCCCGGATCATTAGTTTCACCGGCTCCAGCCTGCCCTTGCCGCTGTTACGCTCATAAACGCCGGAAATAACGTTGGTTTTAGCCTTATGGCGGCTGAACACATTTTCCATCGCCAGAGACATCTCACCCACGGTCGCCTTTGCCCGCGCCGCCGCAACACAGAGCGCCAACAGATTTTCCGTTCCGCGTGCGCCGTTTTCGAGCGCGGCCAATGCCGCATCAACATCAGCTTGCACACGCTCGGCCCGCAGCCGTCGCAATTTCTCAATTTGTGCGCTACGCACAGCCGCGTTGTCCACTTGGCGGGTCTCAAGTTGCGGCTCATTTTCCAGCCGAAACATATTGACGCCAATCACCGCTTGTTCGCCGCTGTCGATGCGCGCCTGCGTTTGCGCGGCGGCTTCCTCAATGCGCAGCTTTGGAATTCCGGCCTCGATGGCTTTGGCCATGCCGCCGAGCTTTTCCACTTCCTCAATGTGCGCCCAGGCCCGCTCCGCCAAATCTTGCGTCAGCCGCTCAACATAATAGGAGCCGCCCCACGGGTCGATAATGCGATTTGTCCCGGCTTCTTCGGCCAAAAACAACTGCGTATTGCGGGCAATGCGGGCGCTAAAGTCGGTGGGCAGGGCAATCGCTTCGTCCAGCGCATTGGTATGCAGGCTTTGCGTGTGGCCCTGCGTTGCCGCCATCGCCTCGATCTGGGTGCGGATAATGTTGTTATAAACGTCTTGAGCCGTAAGGCTCCAGCCGGAGGTCTGGCAGTGCGTGCGCAACGGCAGGCTTTTAGTCGACTTCGGCTCAAATTGTTTCACCAGCCGTGCCCACAGCAACCGTCCCGCGCGCAGCTTTGCCACTTCCATGAAGAAGTTCATGCCAATCGCCCAGAAAAACGATAGGCGAGGCGCAAATTGGTCAACGCTGAGGCCCGCTGCCAACCCGGCGCGGATATAGTCAACCCCGTCGGCCAGCGTATAGGCCAGCTCAAGGTCCTGCGTCGCGCCCGCCTCCTGCATATGATAGCCGGAAATCGAAATCGAATTGAATTTCGGCATATGCCGGGAGGTATATTCAAAAATATCACCAACAATCCGCATAGAGGGCGCGGGCGGGTAGATATAGGTGTTGCGCACCATAAATTCTTTTAAGATATCGTTTTGAATGGTTCCGGTCAGTTGCGCCTGTGCCACGCCCTGTTCTTCAGCAGCGATGATATACAGCGCCAGAATCGGTAAAACCGCGCCGTTCATGGTCATGGAGACGCTCATCTGATCGAGCGGAATCCCGTCAAACAGAGTGCGCATGTCATAGATCGAGTCAATCGCCACGCCCGCCATGCCGACATCGCTCGACACACGCGGATGGTCAGAATCATAGCCGCGATGGGTGGCGAGGTCGAACGCGATCGACAGGCCCTTTTGCCCTGCTGCCAAGTTGCGCCGGTAAAACGCATTGGAATCCTCAGCCGTGGAAAATCCGGCATATTGGCGCACTGTCCACGGTTGGTTGACATACATGGTGGGGTAGGGGCCACGCACATAGGGCGCCGCGCCGGGGAAAGACCCGACAAAATCAATGCCATCACGGTCGGCTTCGGAGTAAAGCGGCTTCACTGCGATGCCGTCAGGCGTCTGCCAATCAGCGCCGGAAACTTGCGTCCGAACAGATGTGGCGGCAAAACCGATTTTGGAAAAATCCGGGATTTTGGTCATGGCTCAAACTCTTCAGCAAATCGCATCGGCAAAAGGGGCGCAAACTCGGTGGGAGCTGGATTTGCGGCAACGGGCAATGGCGACAACACCTCTACGCGAAGCTCCTCAGTATTTTTAAAATGGGTGACACCGATCAGTTTGGTTTTACCGGCCGCTATCTGCGCCTGTTTGGCCGCGCGCGCAGTTGAAACCTGCGCCTGAAACATGCCGCTCTTGAGCGCCGCATAAATTCCGCCAGTGGCTTCGATGTCTTGAAACAGACCCCACGCCTTTTTGCACAGCTCTTCCGTCAGGCTTTCAAACCCGCCTGCGCCGCCCGCGGCATCTGCCACCTGCCCGAGATGCGATTCTTGCAACAAAATATTTTGGGTGTTGCGTGCCAAGCGCCGCGCTGCTGCATCCGGCAAGCCGTTTGCTTGAGTGAATGGCAACAGCGAGATTGCGTCTGCGCCGCCGATACCCGACGCGAAGGCCGCAGTGCCAGCGCGCAGCACATTAACCCAAGGGTCGCTTCTGGACATCATCGCCCATCCGCTTGTAGCCAGAATATCTATCGGCTGGGCTTCCAGCCCGCAAGCAGACTCAATCCGCGCCCATAGCAATCTTAGAGCCCTAAACTTCGCAATCCCTAAAAACACGTCGGCGTCTGCCGCCAAGCGAAATCCCATCATATTACGCGCCTGTGCCAAGCCAATTCCGCTTGCCTCAAGCGCCCGCAAATAGGCGACGCCACAGCTCAGCACAAACGCCAGTTCCTGTGCTTCTGTTGCGCCCGCAGCTTGCACCACGCTTCCGTCAGCAGAAACAACCGTGCCGCCAAATTTGAAACCGGCAAGGCGCGCCGCCAACGCCGCAAAGCCGGTTGAAGCCTCGTTCCAGTTTTCGCCGCCGCCGTTGCGCGCGATCAGGCTCAGCGGGTCCAGCCCGAAATCCACATTTACCAGATTGGGCGCCACACCTTCGTCGGCAATATGCTGCGCCAGTTCAAGCGCGGCACCGCGCGACTCGGCGCTCAAATCCAGCGAAATTCTTACCCCGGTCTGAAATTGCACCTTGGCCAACAATGTCCGACAAATGGCCGATGTTGGCCATGAAATGCCTACACTATGCGCCGCGACCGAATTCTCGAAAACGAGGTGAATTCCGGTGGCCCCGCCTTCCAGATCAGCCAGGATTTGGGCATTTGCGGCGTCAATGTCCGGGTGGTCTATCCGGGCAAGTACGGCCCAATCTCCGCTTTTTCGGCGCAAAGCTCTCGTGCCGTGTGCTGCGGCATAAAGCGGCTGGATAGCGATATTGTCAGCACTTGCAGAGATAAGGCTCTGAAAAGGCTTGTCTTTTAAAACGGCCTCGACGCTTTTCTGCCAGCCCTCTTGGGTGGCGCTTGGAAAAACGTCAGCAAAATGAATGTCTGTTTGGGTCACTTATGGCCTCTTTTGCGCACTGCAGCATATGTTTTGCCACGCCTTTGCAAAAGAGGCCAGATGACGTTTGTCTAATATGACAAACTCAATGCGCGTTAGATAAACTGCGAAAGCCCGGGAACCGCGCCGGCAATTTTGCCAACAGCTTCGTCACCGGCTTTTTCTCTAACGAATCCAAACAGTTCCTTACCAACCGACTGCATTTCGCCCATGCCCAAGCCGGCGCCCGAAAGCTGCGAGGCAAGGCCCATGATACCGCCACCGCCGCCCATCATGCCCATGAGACTGCCCATAATCCCGCCGCCTGCGGGCTCTTCTTGCGCGGCGGCAATCGCTTCGTGCGCGCCGGGTAGGGAGTTCAAAAGCCCGCCAACTTGATCTGGCGCTTCCTTGTGCAGAAAGCCAAAGATGATTCCGACGGCCTTTTGCGCCACGTCCGGTGCAATTCCAGCCGCATTTGCGACGCGGGTTACCAATTCTTCCATTTCATCTCTCCACTCATTCCGGCCAGATCTGCCAAAAAATCATAAGCTCATGTGGCGTGTTTAAAAATAATAATCAAGCTAGGTCGTTCATGTATCGACTAAATTACCAAAAAACACGTGGCAAAAATTTGAACCTTTCCGTCTACGTGCTACTTTCTAACAAGACTCAACTGACCGGAGCGCACAATGCCAACCCTTGACGACGTTTTGACAACAATTGACAGCAATCAGGGCGCGGCGCTTAACCGTCTGTTTGAATTGATGAAAATACCGTCTGTCTCCACAGATCCGGCCTTTCACACCGAGTGTTTGCGTGCAGCGGATTGGTTGGTGAACGATCTCATTTCTATCGGGTTCACCGCGACATCTGTGCCCACAACAGGCAAACCCATGGTTCTGGCTCACGCCAAAGCCCGCCGCCGCGACGTTCCTCATGTGTTGTTTTACGGCCATTATGATGTTCAACCCGCCGACCCGCTGGAATTGTGGACCACTCCTCCGTTCGAACCATCGCTGAAACAACTGCCGTCGGGCGCTCAAATCGTCGGGCGTGGCTCAGCCGATGATAAGGGCCAGTTGATGACCTTTGTCGAGGCTTGCAGAGCGTTTCAGGCTCATAGCGGCCTGCCTTGTGATGTGACAATCCTATTTGAGGGAGAGGAAGAGTCCGGTTCTCCATCGTTGCCCGCCTTTATGGCGGCCAATAAGGATGCGCTTTCTGCGGATTTGATGTTGGTTTGCGATACAAATATGTGGAACCGCACCACCCCTGCCATAACCACGATGTTGCGCGGCATGGTGCTCGATGAAGTTGTCATCAAGGCCGCTAGCCGGGACCTGCATTCCGGCATGTTTGGCGGAGCCGCAATTAATCCGATCCGCGTCTTAGCCAAAATCATTGCTGGCCTGCATGACGACGACGGCAAAATAACCTTGCCCGGCTTTTATGATGGTGTGACTGAATTGCCACCCGAGGTCTTGGAGCAATGGCGAAATCTGGAGTTTAATGCCTCCGAGTTCTTGGGCGACGTCGGCCTGTCAGTTCCTGCCGGAGAAAAAGGCCGCTCAGTTCTGGAAATGGTGTGGTCGCGTCCCACCTGCGACGTCAACGGAATCGTTGGCGGCTATACACAAAAGGGCTCGAAAACCGTGCTTCCAGCCGAAGCCAGCGCAAAGTTTTCATTCCGTCTGGTTGGAAAGCAAGACCCGGATAAAATTGTGCAAGCGTTCCGCGCTTATGTAAACGCCTGCCTGCCAGCAGATTGCACGGCGGAATTCCATCCGCACGGCGCAAACCCGGCGTTACAATTGCCATTTAATTCCGAAAGTCTGCGCCGCGCACGCCGCGCTTTGGCCGCTGAATGGGGCAAAGAGCCTGTTCTGGCAGCTTCTGGCGGCTCTATTCCTATCGTCGGCGCGTTTAAACAGGAATTAAACATGGATGCGCTGATGATCGGCTTCGGGTTGGATGAGGACAGAATTCATAGCCCTAACGAGAAATATGAGTTGTCCAGCTTCCACAAAGGCGCGCGCTCATGGGCACGGATACTGGCAGGCCTTGCTGCCCAATAGGCGCAACTATGCAGGTCCCCGGCCTTGGCTGCGGCGCTTTGATCGAGCGAAACGGCAAAATATTGTTGATAAAGCGGTTGAGAGCGCCGGAGGCGGGGCATTGGAGCTTTGTCGGCGGCAAAGTCGATTTTGGTGAAACCTCTCGCGCTGCTTTGATCCGCGAAGTTTGGGAGGAGGTCGGTGTCACTGTGCAGCTCGGCGACCTGGCGCTGCTGGTTGAGACACCGCACATCGAAGGCCAACATTGGGTTTCGCCGGTCTATCACGCAAAAATCCTCTCCGGCGAACCACAAAACCTCGAGCCGGATAAGATTTGCGCGGTCGGGTGGTTCACACTGGACGCGCTGCCAACCCCGCTGGCGCAAGCTGTCTTACAGGTTCTAAATCCACAAAAACCCGGCCTGTACCCTCCATGATCAAACTCGTCGTCTTCATCATGTTTGTTGTGGTTGGCATATTTGTCTTCCTGCCGATTTATGCAGCCATCAAAAACTGGTCGCGCGCCGTTCTGGCCCGGCTTCTCGGCAGCCTGACAAATGCAGCCAAAAAACCGCAGAACGGCGCGGTCTGGCAAGGCATGACCACCGGACAGCTAAAAATGGCGGTTGGCAAGCCGGATCAGATCGAGATAAAAACTGGCGACGCCAAGGGAAGGCAGATCTACCGCTATTTCCCCGGGCAAACAGGCGGCTTTGATCTCAAAGTGATGGTCGAAAACGGGGCCGTCGTCGCCTGGTTTTACAAGTAGGCTTTAAAACCTAGTGAAGTACGCAGTCTATCGCGACACCATTGCATAAGCGTGTCTGATTTAAACACTTATAGTAGTCGG
>JAYVYB010000008.1:0-20320 GCA_043784625.1 Methylovirgula sp. | reverse complement strand
CCGCTCGTTCGGATAGAGCGGGGTCAGGTTGTCGAAATGGACTTTGTGCCGAACCTTGTCGGGGTCTTCGAAGTTGATCGTATTGACCTTGAGCAGGGCAAAATACCGCTCACCCTCGCGCGGACTACGGATAAGACCTTCGACCGTGTCTCCAGTGCGTAAGCCAAACCGGCGAATCTGCGACGGCGACACGTAGATATCATCCGGGCCGGGCAGATAATTTGCGTCCGGGGATCGTAAAAATCCAAAGCCGTCCAACAAAACTTCAACAACACCCTCGCCGATAATTTCAACTTCTTTGCTGGCGAGCTGTTTTAAAATGGCGAACATCAACTCTTGCTTGCGCAAGATGGAAGCATTTTCCACCTCATGCTCTTCTGCAAAGCTAAGCAATTCGGTGGGTGTCTTTGACTTCAAATCCTGAAGCTTAATTTCCCGCATAGGGGTATCCTTAAATATATGAAGAGAGGAACTGGCCAGAACAAAACCTGGATCACGACGGGGCTGAGCCCTTAACGTCTATTCCATCAGAGGTGGGAGACCTCCTCTAACAAGATTCGGCCCTGCTCGCAAGCTTCCCATACACTTAAAAAATCAAGGCACGAATGATTCACGTGAAACACTCTCAGTCGGGTTTAGGCCTTTAGCGCCGTAACCTCGATTTCGACCTTCATCACCTCTTGCAGCAACCCAGCTACAATGATTGTTGCGGCGGGTCGAATTTCGCTGAAATACAGTCCGGCAATTTTAAAGACCGCATCCGCAAAGCTTCTATGGCTGACAATATACCGGACACGCACAACATCAGAGAGATTAGAGCCAGCGTCTTCCAGCGCGGCCTTTATCGTTTCAAAACAATTTCTGGCCTGCTGTTCAACATCATCCGGCATGATCATCGTGCTATAATCATAACCCGTAGTGCCCGCAACAAACACCCATGAGCCTTGTACCACCGCGCGGGAATACCCTGCCTGCCTCTCAAACGGGGAACCCGTTGAAATCAATCGCCGCGTCAAAACGGCTTAACCACAACAAGTATAACAATCAAAATAAGCAGAACCGTCGGCACTTCATTGATGACCCGATAAAAATTGGCGCTGCGCACGTTCTCATCATTGGCAAATTTACGCGTACAGACCGACAAAAATCCATGCACGCCGGACATCAGGATCACCAGCAGAAACTTGGCGCTCATCCAAGGTGCCGCAAAAACATGCGAGGCATAGGCCAGATATAAGCCAGCGACCCAAGTAACAATCATCGCCGGGTTTATGATTGCCTTGAGCAGCCGCCGTTCCATAACTTTAAAAGTCTCTGATTGCTGAGAGCCCGGGGCCGCCGCCACATGATAGACAAACAACCGCGGCAAATACAGCATGCCCGACATCCACGCGATCACCGCCAAAATGTGCAGCGCTTTAATCCACTCATACATAGCTCTATCCTTTTGTCCGAACCAGTTTCACTAACTCTTCCACATGGGCAATCGGCGTTTGCGGCAAAATCCCGTGCCCCAGATTGAAAATATAGGGCTTGCCAGAAAACGCTTGTTTGATCTGCCTAACCTGTTTCGCCAGAGCCTCGCCCCCGGCCACCAGAACCAACGGATCAAGATTGCCTTGCACCGGCAGATGGTTCTGCACATTTTGCGCTGCCCACTCCACGTCTACCGACGTATCGAGACCAATGACATCCGCGCCGCAAGTTTGCGCCATCTCTGTCAGATGGCTGGTCGCCTGCCGCGGAAAGGCAATCACTTTGACGTGCGGATGATTTTTCTTCACTGCCGCCACCATTCGCGCCACCGGTTCTTTACACCAGTGCAAAAATTCATCACGCGGGAGAACCCCCGCCCAAGAGTCAAATATCTGCACCACCTCAACCCCGGCTTTAATTTGCGCGTCCAAATAAACCAGTGAAGCCTCAACAAGCCGGTCAATCAGGCGCTGAAACAGTTCTGGATGACGATAGGCAAAAAGCCGCGCCGGTGCCTGATCAGGCGTTCCGTGTCCGGCAATCATATAAGAGGCAACTGTCCAGGGTGCACCGCAAAAGCCAATGAAAGCCGTTTCGCGGGGGAGTAACCCTTTCACTCGATCGATGGTTTCAAATACCGGAGACAGCTTTTCTAAATCGATATGTTCGAGCAAGGCGTCAAAATCTGCTTCGGTTGCAATAGGCTCAAGCTTGGGGCCTTCCCCCTCGACAAAGCTCACCCGTTGCCCAAGGGCATCCGGCACAACCAGAATGTCCGAAAACAAAATGGCCGCATCGAATCCAAAACGCCGGATCGGTTGCAGCGTTGCTTCGGTCGCCAGCTTCGGTGTGTAACAGAAATCGAGAAAGCCGCGAGCGGTTGCCCGAATTTCACGATACTCCGGCAAGTATCGACCAGCCTGCCGCATAAGCCATAGCGGAGGCACATCCAAGGCTTCACCTGAGCAGGCCCGCAAAAACAATTTCTCACTCAACCGCATGCCCTCGATGTAATAAAATAAAAGGAATCTTGAATCTTATTATTTATCTTCTAGACCGCTCTTTAGCGACAATTCCATTTTTCCACAATTGATACACATCGCCACAGAGATTTATAAAACCTTAATTTTGTCAGCCGCTTTGTGGAAAACTTAATAAACTATTAACCATTTCAGACACTCACCGCGCCTGATGACCACCCAAAAATTGTTAAAAACTAATTCAAACTGACTCGTTTACATCCGGTCGCTAAAACCCTCCCGAAATTTAGCTGTTGAACAAACTCTGTAAAATTCCCACAGTGAGGTGGACAAAACACGCTCACGCGTAAAATTGGGCTTCTCATTCAAGCCTTGGCGCTGCCCCCTGTGAATAAGAGGCTAAAGCATTGGGAAGAAACTACTTTCACCTCCATCTTGTGTCTGACGCAACCGGAGAGACCCTTATTGCCGCAGCGCGTGCGGCCGCCGCTCAATATCAAGGCGTCACCTCGATTGAGCACGTCTATCCTTTTGTCCGCAACCTTGCCCAGCTCAACAAAGTCATTGCCGAAATTGAAGCCTCGCCGGGAATCGTGCTTTTTACGCTCGTCGACCATGATTTGAGTACGCGCCTCGATAAGGCATGTGAAGCCGCGGGTTCTCCTGCGCTTTCGGTGCTCACCCCCATCTTGGGCTTGTTCCAGTCCTATCTTGGCACCGCTTCGACACAACGCCCCGGCGCACAACATATGCTCAACGCCGATTATTTCCGCCGCATAGACGCGCTTAATTTCACTATGGCCCAGGATGACGGTCAGGCACCGGAAAATTTAGAGGCTGCGGATGTTATTTTGCTGGGGGTGAGCCGAACCTCTAAAACGCCCACCAGCATTTATCTGGCCAATCGCGGCATCAAAACGGCCAATGTTCCGTTGGTTCCCGGCGTCGCCCCGCCCTCCAATCTGACCAGTTTGACCAAACCCTTAATCGTCGGCCTGTTCGCTTCTCCGGAGCGAATTATCCAAATCCGTCAAAACCGATTGCTTGCCCTGAATGCTGATTACGAAAGCCCCTATGTGGATCGCATATCGGTCACGGAGGAGTTGGCCGAGTCACGCCGCCTGTTTAATGCGCGCGGTTGGCCGACCATCGACGTCACCCGCCGCTCAATTGAAGAAACCGCCGCGGCCATCGTCGACCTGTACAAGGACCATCGCATGAAATTCATTGCGCAAGGATGAGTGTTCCCTTTCCCCTTTGGCGCGATAGCCATCCCCTTGTGCTGGCATCGGGAAGCGCGATACGCGCGCGCCTTCTGCAAAATCTGGGTGTTCCCATTTTGATTGATCCGGCCAAAATCGACGAACGGGCCATTGAGACACTCAATCCGCTCGCAACAGCCGCACAGTTGGCGCAAGTGAAAGCGCTCGCCGTTGCAGCGCAGTGGCCAGATCATCTTGTGCTTGGCGCTGACCAAACGTTGATTTTTGAGGACTCGCTCATTCACAAACCCACAAGCAGAGCGCAAGCAATTGCTCAATTGCAGCGCCTATCAGGTAAGAGCCACACTCTTATTTCAGCCGTGTCACTTGTTAAAAACCAACAGGTCTTAATCAGCGTGGAGGACACGGCGATCATCCACATGCGCGCCATTTCGCAGGAGACCATCGCGACCTATCTTGATGCAATGGGTGAAGATGTTTACAGCACAGTGGGTGGTTATCAGCTTGAGGGTTTGGGCCCGCACATTTTGGATTATGTTGAGGGCGATTTTGCCACCATTCTGGGTCTGCCACTTTGGCCGTTGATGCGCTCTCTGCGGCAAGCGGGATTTATACTTCAATGAATGAAACGCACAACCGTGCCTATGTACTGGGCTGGCCAGTCAAACACTCGCGCTCTCCAAAAATTCACGGCTATTGGCTGGAGCAGCTGGGTTTGGCAGGGACTTACAGTTACATCGAAGTGCCGCCGGAAAACCTTGCCGCAACGGTGGCAGAGTTGCGTTCCCAGGGCTTTGCCGGAGCCAATATCACCGTGCCGCACAAAGAAGATATTTTTGCGCTGTGTGACACCGTAACGCCGCAAGCACAAGCCGTGGGAGCCGTGAACACAATCTGGCTGGAAAATAGCACCCTCCACGGTGACAACACCGACATTTATGGCTTTACACAAAACCTCACGGATTTTGCGCCGCAATGGCAAACCGGGAAGACAGCCTTGGTTTTGGGCGCGGGCGGCGCAGCGCGCGCCATTCTCCATGCCCTCGTCACTCAAGGCTATTCCAAGATTTTTCTCGTCAATCGCGGGCTTGAACGCGCTGAAACCTTAGCTGCCCTCTGGCCTCATCATGTCGAGGCTTTGACCTGGGAGGCGGGGCTTTCGCGGCTGCCTGAGGCAGACCTCCTCGTTAACACCACCTCTCTGGGGATGAGCGGTCAGCCACCCCTTAAATTTGCGTTGACCGGCGCTAACCCCAGCCTCATCGTCAATGATATCGTCTACGTACCCTTGCAAACGGATTTGCTGAAGGACGGGCGCAGCAGAGGCCTGACCGCAGTCGATGGGCTTGGCATGTTGTTGCATCAGGCCGTGCCCGGCTTTTATCATTGGTTTGGAAAAACGCCTCAAGTTACGCCAGAATTGCGGGCGCTGATCGAACAGGATATCCCCCTATGACTCTGCCAAAATGAGTGCGCTATGATTGTTCTTGGCCTGACAGGCTCTATCGGCATGGGAAAGAGTGTCACTGCACAGATCTTTCGAGATTTAGGGTTGCCGGTGCACGATGCTGACGCTGCGGTCCATCAGCTGTATCAGGGCGCTGCAGTGCCCCTCATCGAAGCCGCTTTTCCCGGCGTTGCTTCGGGCGGCGCTGTGGACCGGCAAGCCTTGGCACAAAAAGTTCTGAACAATCCGCAAGCGTTGAAAATCCTGGAGACAATTGTCCACCCCCTCGTGGCAAAAGCCCGCGACGACTTTCTAGCGCTGTGCCAAAAAAACCACGTGGCTGCCGCTGTTTTAGATGTGCCGCTGTTATTCGAAACCGGGGCGCAGCGCTTGGTTGATCGCGTTGTTGTCGTGACTGCGCCGCCGGATATGCAGCGGGCGCGGGTGTTGGCCAGGCCGCACATGACACCGGAACGGTTTGAGACCATCCTTGCCAAGCAGATGCCGGACGCCGAAAAGCGCGCCAAAGCTGATTTCATTGTGGACACTTCACAGGGAGTGGCGTTCGCCCGCCAACAAGTCCAAGACATTTTACGCCAAATTGGACTAAACTAATATCATGCGTGAAATTGTCCTTGATACTGAAACGACCGGCATAGATCCTGTGCAAGGGCATCGCATTGTCGAAATCGGCTGCGTTGAATTGTTCAACTCAATTCCCACCGGTCAAACGTTTCAAGTCTATCTCAATCCCGAGCGGGACATGCCGCCGGATGCTCAGCGAATTCACGGGTTGTCGGGCGCTTTTTTGGCGGATAAGCCAAAGTTTGCCGAGATTGTTGACAGCTTCCTTGCCTTTATCGGGCCGGATCGCTTGGTGATTCACAACGCTGACTTTGACATGCGCTTTCTTAACGCTGAGCTTTCGAGGCTCAAGCGCCCGCCTCTCACATTTGATCGGGTTCTCGACACTTTAGCCTTGGCCCGAAAGCGCAATCCCGGCGGCCCAAATTCCCTCGATGCGCTTTGCTCTCGTTTTAACATCGACAATTCGCGCCGCACCAAGCACGGCGCATTGCTCGATTCTGAAATCCTAGCAGAGGTTTACGGCGAGCTTCTGGGCGGTCGGCAAAGCACTCTTGGCTTGAGCACGGCCAGCACCCGTCAAGTTGTTGGCACAAAAGTCACTGTGCGTCGCCGCCCGGAGCCGCTGCAGGGCCGTCTCACGCCAGCCGAGCGCGAAGCTCACGCAAATTTTGTCAAGACACTGGGCGATAAGGCCATTTGGTTAGCTTTCGGCGAGCTTGCCAATTAAGCCCGGCAGATCGTTGAGATTGCTGATCTCGTGAAAGCGATGTGTTTGTTGCGGTCGCTCGGCATGATCCAGAGCCCAGGCCACGTGGTGTGGAACATGAATTCCAAACGCACCGGCACTCAGCGCCGGAATAATGTCTGATTTGAGCGAGTTTCCCACCATCGCAGCTTGCGATGCGCCCGTGCCGTGGCGGTTAAAAATGCGTGTGTAGGTTTGTTCGGTCTTTTCGGGGACGATCTCAACTGCGGCAAAATAATCCGCTAATCCTGACAGAGCGATTTTTCGCTCCTGATCGAACAAATCTCCTTTGGTGATCAGCACCAGCTTGAAGTCCGCTTTAAGCGCGCTCAGTGCCGCCTCTGCACCCGGCAAAAGCTCCAAAGGGTGCTGCAACAACTCCTGTCCCATGGCAATAATCGCAGAGGTGACGCTTGAAGGCAGCTTGTGCTCTGTGAGTTCAAGCGCTGTCTCAAGGGTGGAGAGCACAAACCCCTTTACGCCATGGCCGTAAAGTTTGAGATTGCGCCGTTCGGTTTCGATCAGCCTTTCGCCCAAATCCTCCGGCGCGCAGTAATCGCGCAAAATGTCGGCGATTTGGGCCTGCGTCTGCTGATAATACTGCTCATGGTGCCATAGGGTGTCGTCCGCGTCGAACCCAAGCGTGGTCAGGGCGCTAAAACGCATGGATGAGTTTGTCCCACTCATAAAAAAGGCCCACTCTTACAAGTGGGCCAAGTTGGTTCAGGCGTTGGCCTGTGCTTTTTGCGCTTCGGCAGCCTTTTGAGCATAGAGCGCGGCAAAGTCGATCGGGTCGATGTACAATGGGGGGAAGCCGCCGCCCCGTACCGCATCAGCGACAATCTGCCGTCCAAACGGAAACAGCAGGCGCGGGCACTCTATCATCACCACCTGGTGCAAATGCTCCTGCGGCACACCGCGCACGCGAAACACGCCGGCATAATTCAGTTCAAATTTAAACAGAATATTTTCGCCTTCGCCGCCTTGACCCTCCATCAAAAGACTGACTTCAAAATCATCTTCTGCAATTTGGCGGGCGTTAACATTCACCTGAATGGCGATGTTTGGCGCTGTCTCTTGGGGCGCGAGAGAACGCGGGGAATTAGGATTTTCAAACGAAAAATCCTTGGTATATTGCACCATAACGTTCAAAGAAGGCGCAAGCGCCTCACCGGCACCGTTCCCGTTTGCTTCAGCCATAACATGTCCCCTGTAGGTAAATCGGTCAATTTCGCCGTGTCGCTACCACGGATTACCAAAGCTCACAAGCTTTTGAAGCCCAAGAGCTTGGCGCTAAACCTTAGTGGCGGTGTTCGTGCTTGCGGTCATCCAGCTGCCGCCAGTCGGACTCGTCCAGATCAATCACATCGGGCGAAGCAGGGCGACGTCGCGTTTGCGGAGGTACACTGCTGCCCCCGAACAAATTTGCCAGCCAACCGCGCAAGCTGGGAGATAGCAACGCCAATCCGGCAACGTCAGTGATAAAGCCGGGCAAAATCAAAAACACTGCGCCAAGTGCAGTCAGCGTCCCGTCAAGGAAGTTTCCCGGCTGCGTACCCGCATTGTCCATCCGTTTGCGCAGGTTCGCCATCGCGTCGGCACTCAGGCGTTTCAACGCAGCAAAACCCAACACTGTTGTGCCAAGGCCAAGCAACAACGCACCTGCCATGCCAAGCTTGGACACTACAAAGCTGAAAGCCAGAATTTCCGCCACCAGCCAGACTAGAATAGCGATGGTAATGGGTCCCGGCCTCCGCCACTGCGCAAATGACCCGCCAATAAAGCTTCGGTTGTTGTAAAACTGAACCATCGACAATCCTCAATCCGCCTACGCCCGAAAACAAATCAAACTTTTCTGCTTCACTGTGCGGCGCAAAGCATTATATGGGAGTGAAGGCGCGCTAACGCAAGCGAGCCTGATATTTCGCTGTCAGCTGCCGATAACGCTTTGCGTCCGGGCGGCAAAATTGATCGGTTAGGCACACGCATGCAAGATCCTTTTGACCTGACAACTATCATTTTCGCGCTTTTGGCGCTGTTTGTAGTGTGGAAATTACGCTCCGTGCTTGGTTCAAAAGACGGTTTTGATCAGAAGTCTGACATGCCGCCCGCGGCCCAAACCCCACAAACCCCAAAGACTGCTGAGCAAGGCTCAAATGTAGTTCGTCTGCCCGGTCGCGCCGCCACAAACGCCAACGCCGGGCCTGACTGGAGCGCTTTCGCCGAACCTGGGTCCCCGATCATGCAAGGCCTTGAGCAAATCAAGGCCGTGGACAGGCGCTTTGAACCCGCCGCATTTTTGGATGGCGCGCGGGCCGCACATGAAATGATATTGCAGTCTTTTGCTGCCGGTGATCTGAAAACCCTCAAGTCGTTGTTGAATGATTCGCTGTATTCGAGCTTTTCCGGCGCCATCGCCGCGCGCGATTCAAAAGGTGAAAAGCTTGAAACGACCCTGATCTCTCAAGAAAAATCAAACTTTGAGTCGGCACAGCTTTCGGGCAACGAGGCGCGCATCACCGTGCGGTTCCGGACCAAAATGATCACGGTTACCCGCGATAAGGCCGGCACCATCATTGATGGAAATGCGGAAGAAATTGCCGATGTGCAAGACGTTTGGAGCTTCGCGCGCGATCTTACAGCCCGTGACCCGAATTGGAAACTGGTCGCAACTCTCGAAGCCTGAGGACGTCACAAGTGGTTAGACTCGCCCCTGTTCATTTTTCTCAGGTGGCGGGTTTTGCAGCGGCGGAGCTTCTGCCAGCTTTTCAGGTTTTTCAGAATACTGCCCGCGCCTTCGCTACTGATGTTCCGGAACTGCGCCCGGCTCTACCGGTTGATGCGGATTTGCGCGCGGTTTTTCAGGCCTCGTTGACAATTGAAACTGTCGATGAAGCCAATGTGCGGCGGTTTTTTCAAAGTTATTTTGTGCCGCATGAAGTTTATCCCGACTCTGGTCAGGGTTTCCTCACCGGATATTATGAGCCGGAAGTGCAGGGCTCGTTGACGCAGACTGAAAGATTCACCTGCCCCATTCTTGCCCGCCCGGACGATTTGGTTACGTTTGATCAAAACCTTCCGCCCCCGCTGGAGGGTTATGCTGCCGCAAGGCGCTTACAAAATGGCGCGCTGGCACCCTATTTCAGCAGATCCGAAATTGAGGCCGGGTTTGCTCAACATCACACCCGGCCCGTTGTTTTTCTGGAAGGTTCGGTGGAGGTGTTTCTAATTCAAGTTCAGGGCTCGGCGCGCGTCGTGTTGCCCGATGGTCGCAGGCTCCGCCTCAAATATGCCGGTCGAAATGGGCATCCCTATACGTCCATCGGCAAAATTATCATTGCGCAAAATCATATCGCTGCCGAATCGATGACATTGGCGCGTTTAAAAAGTTGGCTGCGCGGCAATGATTTGCGTATCGGTGGCTTGGCCCGGTCAATAATGCAACTAAATAACTCTTATGTGTTTTTTGAAATTCAGCCTGAAACGGAGCAATCCGTTGGTCCTGTTGGCGGAGCAGGCTTGCCGCTTACGCCGTTGGTTTCGCTCGCCATTGATCGCAGCCTGTGGTCATACGGCTTGCCGATTTGGCTTAACGCGCAGTTGCCATTTAAAAGAACCGCTTCCGAAGCGTTTCAGCGCATGATGATAGCGCAAGACACCGGCTCAGCCATTATCGGCCCGGCGCGCGGAGATGTGTTCTTCGGCTCGGGCGATGCGGCGGGAGCTTTGGCTGGAAACATTCGCCATGACGCTGCTTTCACGGTATTTCTGCCAAAACCGGACGCTTGATCTCATGACTTCCATGCGAGATTTTTTCCCAGATCAGCCAAAGTCCAGCCGCCGCAAGCGAAGCTTGACCACGGAGGAGCTTCAGCAGTGGCAGGAGGTCAGCAACTCCATACGGCCGCTGCCGAGAGTGGAAAGCCATCGGCCCAAGCCTGTCCACGCCGTTAAAATTACGGCGGCGGACCCGGTTCACGCGCAATGGTTTACCCATACAGCTCCGCTTGCCGCTTTGGAAAAGCGCCTGAAGCAAAAATTGTTACGGGGGCGAATCCAAATTGATGCCAAATTGGACCTGCACGGGTTCTACCAGGATCAGGCTCAAGACCGAATGATCGACTTTCTAATTGAAGCGCAGCGGCGGCAGAACCGTATCGTGCTTATAGTCACCGGCAAAGGCAGCGTTGCGCCCGCCTCGGGCGGGCCGGATTTTCATTTTGGTGAGCCACGCACCGGAGTGTTACGGCGCTTGGTGCCGCAATGGTTGCGCGCGGCCGAGCTGCGCGGTCTGGTTATCGGATTTGAGGAAGCAGGGCCGGGGCATGGCGGCAGCGGCGCATTGTATGTCCGCATCAGGCGCGTGGAGCGAAACCTGTGACCCCTTTTGGCCAAAGACTTCGGCATTTGCGTGAAACGCGCGGCCTGTCGCTCAAAACTATGGCCTACGACCTCGGCGTTTCCGGAGCCTATTTGTCGGCGCTGGAACACGGTCGGCGCGGCACGCCAACGTGGTCGCTGGTGCAACGCATTATCTCCTACTTTAATATTATCTGGGACGAAGCCGAGGAGCTGGTTCAGCTGGCACAAATATCCGACCCGCGTGTGGTTGTTGACACCGCAGGCTTGGTACCTGAGGCGACAGAACTGGCCAATACAATGGCGCGGCAAATTGCTTTTTTAAGCATTGATGAAATTGCCACCCTGCAGGGGTGCCTTAAAGCCGCGGCCCGCAAACCAAACCGCGCTTAGACCAAGCCAAACTGCGCTTAAACAATGCCGCGCTTGACCTTCAGACCCTCAAATGCAAAACCCATGCTGGAAAAAGGCGGGCGGGCCTTCAGGGTTTACGAAAGCGGATTATGTCAGACAGAATTGATATTTTAGGTTTGGGCAATGCCATTGTTGATGTCATCGGTACCACCGATGATGCCTTTCTTCAACGCGAAGCCATCCTTAAAGGCGCGATGAACCTCATTGATGAGGCGCGCGCGGAACATCTTCTGGCACAAATGCCTCACGCCATCACCATATCCGGCGGTTCTGCGGCCAATACCACAGTTGGTATTGCCGATCTTGGCGCAACCGCCGCTTATATCGGCAAGGTCAAAGCAGATGCGGTCGGCACCATCTTTTCGCATGATCTGCGCAAGACTGGTGTTAAGTTTGATGTCGCTTTCGCGCAGGATGGCCCCGCCAGCGCCCGTTCCTTCATATTTGTAACGCCTGATGGCGAGCGTTCCATGAATACGTTTTTGGGTGCGTGCCAAAACTTGCACCCCGCTGATGTGGACGAGGCCACAGTCAAGTCTGCAGCCATCACATATTTGGAAGGCTACCTTTGGGATAAGCCCGCAGCCAAAGAAGCCTTTGTCAAAGCTTCGAACATTGCCCACGCCGCGGGCAACCGGGTGGCCATCACCTTGTCAGATTCTTTTTGTGTCGACCGTTTCCGCTCCGAGTTCCTAGATCTGATCAGATCAAAGATCGTCGATATCGTTTTTGCCAACGAGGCCGAAATCACCTCGCTTTACGAAACTGAAGATTTCGATTTTGCCGTATCCGAAATGAAAAAAGAAAATTGTCTTGGGATCATCACCCGCTCCGAGCGCGGTTCTTTGATCGTCGAGGCGCATCAGGTGGTCGCTGTGCCGGCATTTCCGATTAAAAGATTGGTTGATTCGACTGGCGCGGGCGATTTGTTCGCTTCCGGGTTTCTAACCGGCCTTGCCAGAGGTAAGCCGCACGAGTTCAGCGCGCGTCTTGGCGCGCTCGCCGCCGCAGAGGTTATTCAGCATGTGGGCGCGCGGCCGCAAACCAATTTGCGGCATCTGGCACACCATCACGGTTTGATGATTTAGGAACTTCCGCCTCTCGCTGCCGTTATTTTGCCAGCAACACTCTGCGGCACTCTTCTGGGAGTTGCGCCAAGGTTAGCGGTGGCTTGGGTTTTGCGGGTTGGGTCGGCTTTGGCGGGTGCAGCACCTCATCGCTAAACCAATGCTCCAAAGAGGCATCGCAACCGTCTCCGGCGGGGACAGGATCTTGCGATTTGCAGCTGTCTGAATTGTCCGGGCACGAAATCCGCACATGAAAGTGATAGTCATGGCCATAATAGGGCCGCACCTTATGCAACCAGCCGTGGTCGCCGGGACTTTCGCAAAGCGCCTTCTTGATTGCGGCATTGACAAAAATGCGCTCCACCTGGTCGTCTTGCGCTGCGGCTTTGATCAGCGCCACATGCGCTGATGTCCAATGCTCGTTAACGCTCAGGCGGTCGTCGGAAACCATATTAACCGCCGGCATTTCTTCACGCTCTTCGCGTGAAAGCTTGCGGTTGGGCATTGGCGTCAGCCAAATGTCGGCATCGAGACCGATCTGATGCGAAGCGTGTCCAGTTATCATCGGCCCGCCGCGCGGTTGTGAAATGTCGCCCACCAGAATGCCGGGCCACCCGGTCACGCCTTTTGCGCGCACGGCAAATCCTTCCAAATATTCAATCAACGCCGGATTTGCCCAATTGCGATTGCGCGAAAGGCGCATGACTTGCCACGCCTCTCCGTTTACCGGAAGGGCTTCGGCCCCTGCCAAGCAGCCCTTAGAATAAAACCCGATAGAGCGCGCCTCCAGTGAGGCTGGTTCGATCGCACGTCCAAACAGTTGTTTGGCCGGAAGCGACGATTTGTCTATGTTTTCAATTGGCGCCAGCGGTTTGGGATCAATGCTGCCCTTTTCTTGAGCTGGCAGCGCCGAGACGAGGCCAGTGAAAATCAATGAAAACACACAGATCTGCGAAATGCGCATAAATAACCTCATAATCTTAAACCGCTGCTTTACCGCTTCACACCGATGGCAAAACGCCGGTGCTTAACCTTAACTGTTTGCTCTGCCGCGCGTTAGACAACGTTCGAGTAACGCTTTTTCGTGATTCAGGTTTACCGCACCATCAAAATAGGGAATCATTACGCTCTAAGAGTTTCAGTTTTGTTTGTTTTAGTGTGTTTACCGGAGTTGGTCATGCGTATTTTGAAAGTTGCTATGGCGTTTGCCGCCCTGCTGTTAGTGTCCGTCAGTGGCGCTTCGGCCAAAGTTTCAATCAATGTCGATATGACCTCGCAAACCATGCATGTGCAGTCTGACGGTGGCGAAACCTATGATTGGCCGGTTTCAACCGCAGGTCAGGGTTATTCAACGCCGCGCGGCAGCTACAACATCCGCAATATGGAAGTGATGCACCACTCGCGTAAATATCACAATTCGCCGATGCCGCACTCCATGTTTTTCACCGGTGGTTTCGCCATCCACGGCACATATTCAGAACGCAATCTTGGCCGCGCCGCCTCTCATGGTTGCGTACGCCTCAGCCGCGCCAACGCGGCAACATTATTTGCCCTCGTGCGCAGCGAAGGTGGCGGACGGGTTACGCTTACCGGTGCTCCCGAGACCCATAATCAGCTCGCGGTTGATGGTCACCACAAGAAGCGCGTCATGACTGCCTCGACCCGTCATCATAAGCACCACGCCACCATGATGGCGTCTAATCATCATCACCAGCATCACGTCACGATGGCGGCCGCAAATCACGGCGCTCATGCCCCGCTGGCCTATGCGTCAGCGCCTCATAAAAAATCTCTGCTGGAATGGCTTGCTCACCCTGTGGCGCAATAATTCATGCAGAATTGCGAGAAACTGTTTGTTTTGAGCAATGACTTTACCTTGTCACCAATCTAAAGCACTCTACCACCCCGAGTCTTAGAGGCAGTGACAAGAAAGCCAACCTATTGCAATTTGAAACAGTCAGAACAGCCGAACAAGCCATCGACAGGCTTGAAGCCCTTCACAGCCAAGCGGTTAAAGCCGAACGCCATGCCTTGGAGATGTTTTTCACCAAAGGCGAGGAACCCTCGGCGGAGGCGCGAAGCTTGTTCCGCTATCCGGAGCTGCGCGTCACTTACGAGCCCAAAGGGGTTTTGCCATCCAGCCGCCGCGCCTTTGCAAAATTTTCGCATGCCGGTGTCTATTCCACCAGCGTTACCCATCCGGGAGCTTTTCGCACCTATTTGCTCGAACAGTTGCGGCCGCTGATCGAGGAATTTGGCGCCACGCTCGAAGTTGGCATCAGCAACACCGAAATCCCCTACCCCTACGTGTTTGAAACCGGAGACGAACTGGGCGGGCGTGGCGTTTCTTCCGCAGAACTGGCGCGCTTCTTCCCGATGCCGCTGCTCTCCGCCGTAGGCGATGAAATTGCTGACGGCACATGGGAACAATCGATCAGCGGCGAGCGTCCGCTGGGGCTTTTTGATGCGCCGCGCATGGATTATTCGCTCAAGCGCATCGTGCACTATACCGGCAGTCATTGGCGTCACTGCCAGCCTTGGATCATGCTGACCAACTATCATCGCTACGTCGATCAGTTCATTCAGTGGGGCGTTGCACAAATTCGGTCAAAATCGCGCTTTGAAACGGTCGTTTTGCCCGGAAACGCGATCATAACTGCAACAATGACTGATGCTGAGGTCGATCACATCATCCAATCCAATCTCTGGCATAAATTTCAAATGCCAGCCTATCACGTCACCACCAAAGACGGCCAAGGCGTAACGCTGGTCAATATTGGTGTCGGGCCGTCCAACGCTAAAAATATGACCGATCATTTGGCGGTGCTGCGCCCGCATTGCTGGTTAATGGTTGGCCATTGCGGCGGGTTGCGCCAAAGCCAGCAGATCGGCGATTACGTTTTGGCGCACGGCTATTTGCGGCAAGACCGTATTCTCGACAATTTGGTCCCTACAGATATGCCCATTCCGGCGCTTGCCGAGGTTCAAGTTGCATTGCAAGAGGCCGCCGCTCAGGTCACCGGCGAAAAAGGCGAAGCCCTCAAACAGCGCTTGCGCACCGGCACCGTGGTTACCAACGATGACCGCAATTGGGAGTTGCGCTGGACACAGGAGCGCAAACGCATCAATTTATCCCGCGCTATCGCCGTTGATATGGAATCAGGCACAATCGCCACCCAGGGCTTCCGGCTCCGGGTGCCTTATGGAACGTTGCTTTGCGTGTCGGACAAACCGTTGCATGGTGAAATAAAACTGCCCGGTGCCGCCAATGCGTTTTATGAGCGCTCCGTTGCGCAACACCTTGAGATAGGTCTTGCTGCGCTGGAACTGTTGCGGGGCCGTAAAGACACGTTGCATTCCCGCAAATTGCGCGCCTTTGACGAGCCGCCGTTCCGATGAAACGCCCAAAAACAGCAAAACTGCCCGCGCGCCGGCGGGTTCGCATCGGCGAGCGCCAAATTGAAACCATTGGCCAAAAAGAAGAGCTTTGGGCGGACTTTTATCACCACGCCATGACGGTCAGCACGCCGACATTTATCTTTGGCGCGCTGGCCTTGTTTTTCTTCAATAACCTGTTGTTTGCCGCCCTTTTCGACATGGGAAAAGACCCTGTCGCCAATGTTGGCTCGCCAGAGCTGTTATATTTGTTCTTCTTTTCCATAGAGAACTTCACCACTGTCGGCTTTGGCGATATGCACCCGCAGTCGATCTATGCGCATTCAATAGCCAGTATCGAGGGCTTTGTAGCGCTGATTCAAACCGCGGCTCTCACAGGGCTCATTTTCGCGCGTTTTTCACGGCCCCGGGCCCGTATCATGTTCGCCTCAAATCCGGTCATCGCGCGCCATGATGGCGAGCAAACCTTGATGATCCGCATGGGCAATGAACGCCACAATACCATCACCGATGCCAAAGCGGAGCTATGGGTATTGCGGTTGGAAAATAGCAAAGAGGGGCAGCGCTTCCGTCGAATTCATCGCCTTGATCTGTTTCGACAGGAAAATCCGAACTTTGTTCTGACCTGGACATTGTTTCATACCATCACGCCCGACAGCCTGCTCTATAACAAATCGGTTCAGAACCTCGCTGAAGACGAATACCAATTCATAGTTACAGTGCGCGGCATTGATGACACGTCATCGCAAGAATTGCGTTCAAGAAAAACCTATCCGCATGACGCAATTCTGTGGGGCGAACGCTACCAGGATATCATCCTCAATCAACCCGATGGAAGCATCATGGTGGACTATTCCAAATTTGACCAAACCGTGAGAGACTAGAACAGCTGTTTAATTCTTCCGCTCTGGAAACATTGCGCATAGGAGAGCTGGATGCCGGGTTCACATCGTTTGGCAGTTCATACCAGTGGTGATCGTGACATCATCATCACCCGCAACTTTGACGCCAAACGGACGCAGGTTTTTGCGGCATTGACGGTGCCGGAGCATTTAAAACGGTGGTTGCTCGGGCCCACCGGCTGGGAAATGTACCGCTGCGATATTGATCTAAAAAAGGGCGGCCACTATCGCTTCTGCTGGCGGCGGAATTCTGACGGAAATGAGCTCTCCATGGGCGGCAGCTATGTTGAAATCGACCCGCCCTATACCCTGATCGCCACCGAAAAATTTGAAAAACTCTGGTATCCGGGTGAAGCCCTCATAACCCAGACTTTGAGCAAGCGCGATAATAAATCAAGCCTGCATATGACCATGTCATATGAGTCCCGTGAGGCGCGCGATCTGGTGCTAAAATCAGAAATGGCGACAGGCTTGGAGCAGTCATATCAAAAACTGGATGATTTATTGCTTGCATTTGAGTGAATTTGTCACCGGAATGTGGACACATTGCGTGTATTTTCAAAATCAGACGCTCCAATTGGCGCAATAGCCCTGAAGGTATCTGATTATGAACAACAAGCCCGTCATGCCCACCGCGATTTCGTTAAGCGAAATATTGGCGCAACGTTCTCGCGCAAATCCTGCCCAAGGCCCAAGCCTTGCGCTGCCCGCAACCCATGCGCCGGATCAGCCGCTACGAGCGCAAACCACTGTGAATACGGCCTTACAGCCCCCGGTCGACAATTTTTGGCGCGACAAAAACATCAGCATGCCAAGCGGCAAATCGTCGATACATCTGCGGTTGGACAGTGAAGTGTTGCAATGGTTCAAGGGGCAAGGCAAAGGTCACCTCACCCGAATGAACGCTGTGTTGCGCGCCTACATGGAAGCAAAAAAGGCTTGAGGTCTAAGCTTTCAGCACTTGTTTGCTTTCAACCGTCGAGTCGGATTTCAGGCGGTAAACCAGCGGAATTCCGGTATCGAGCTCCATTGATGGAATGGTTTTAGGCGTTAATCCGTCAAGCACCATAACCAACGCCCGTAAGCTGTTGCCATGAGCCGCCACCAAAACACGTTCGCCGCGCAACACGCGGGGTAGGATGTGTTGGCAATAGTAAGGCAATACGCGGGCCACCGTGTCCTTGAGGCTTTCTCCGTTGGGCGGCGGCACATCGTAAGACCGACGCCACAAATGCACCTGCTCTTCACCCCATTTTACCCGCGCCTCGTCTTTGTTCAGCCCGGCCAAATCACCATAATCGCGCTCGTTTAACGCTTGCTCGCGAATTGTCGTCAGTGAGGATTGGTTCAATTCGCTGAGCAACAGGCGGCAAGTGTGCTGCGCGCGCGTCAAATCCGACGTGAAGGCCACATCAAATTGCAAACCCAAGGCTTTCAGCCGCTGTCCGGCCGCGCTCGCTTCGCGCTCGCCTTGCGGTGTCAGGTCCGGATCTCGCCAGCCGGTGAACAGGTTTTTCAGGTTCCAATCACTCTGGCCGTGCCGCACCAAAACCAATAGTCGTTCAGTCATATTAACTCCCTAAAAATCCTGTAGCCCCAAAACGTCCATCATCGAGTAAAGCCCGGGCTTCTTGTCCTTGGCCCAGAGCGCGGCTTTCATGGTGCCGCGCGCAAACAGCGAGCGGTCGTCGGCCTTGTGGGTAAGTTCAATGCGCTCAGCATCGCCAGCAAACACCACCGTATGGTCACCAATAATTGATCCGCCCCGCAAACTGGCAAAACCAATGTCGCCGGATTTGCGCGCGCCGGTTATGCCATCGCGCCCCCTGGCCGAATGGTCTTTTAAATCAATGCCACGTCCCGCCGCCGCCGCCTCACCCAGCATAAGAGCCGCGCCGGAAGGTGCATCCACCTTCATCCGGTGATGAGATTCGACAATTTCGATATCATAGTCTTCGCCTAAAGCCTTGGCGACACGTGTCACCAGTGCCGCCAGCAAGTTCATGCCGAAGCTCATATTGCCCGAGCGCACGATTACGGCGTGGCGCGCAGCCGCCTGCACAGCCGCCAAATCGGTTTCGGTCATACCGGTTGTGCCGATAATATGGACGATGCGAGCTTGCGCTGCCAAAGCTGCAAATTCAAGTGTCGCCTTTGGCACGGTAAAATCCAAAACGCCGTCTGCCGTCAAAAAGCTGGAGAGCGCATCAGACGTAATCTTGATGCCGTTTTCACCAATGCCAGCCAGTTGCCCGGCGTCAGCGCCAATATGCGGTGAGCCCGCCGCTTCAATCGCGCCATGCAGCGTCACACCTGCCGTCTCAGACATGGTTCTAATGAGCATGCGGCCCATGCGGCCCGCTGCGCCCACAACAACAAGCTTCATGCCTTTGCCTCCGGCTGCGGCCCGTCATATCCTTCAATCACCAGAATATTGGCCTCCGCCGCATCTTTGCGAAACGTACAGGCGTGGCTGTATTCAGGCGAGTCATAACACGCTAAAGCTGTTGCATAATCCTTGAATTCAATCACGACATTGCGCGCGCGCCCGGCACCTTCCTTGATTGTGTGCGCCCCGCCGCGAACCAGAAAATTTGCACCATATTTTGAGAACGCTGCAGCGTTAGCTGCCACATATTGCGCATATTTGGTCGTGTCGGACACTTCCACGCTGACAATCCAATACCCTTTTGCCATTTCATGCCCCTTCAACCACAACCAGATCACCGACGCTTATGCTAAAGCGCAGTCTGCGCGCAGCCTGATATTCCGGCGAGTAGAAATAGGTTTTGGCTTGCTCGAAGCTTTCAAATTCGATGACCACTTGGCGCATCCGGGCTTCACCTTCAACAATTTCGCACTTTCCGCCGCGCACCAGAGGTGTGCCGCCATAGAGCTTTATTGCCGCGCTGGCAGCTGCCGCATAGGCCTTATAGCCTTCCGGATCCAAAACGGTGAGGTTTCCAACAATGTATCCTTTGGCCATGCGCGCTTCCTCAAAATCACAAATTTCTGTTCGGGTCACAATCTTTTCACACTTTGAAGCTAACCTCTACCTCAAGTTTCAAGTGGCTGTTGTCGCTTGGCGAATGAGCGCCGGGCCGGATGCAGGATTTGCATTTCGCCCCGGCGTTTTCATTTCAGGCTATTTTAGCCAAAGCTTCTGAAATCTCTGCGACGATCGCGCCCGCTGCGTGTTTTGGATTGGCGCTCTGTGTCACCGGACGCCCCACAACAATATG
The DNA here is from genome assembly GCA_043784625.1 of Methylovirgula sp. Lineage (GTDB taxonomy): Bacteria > Pseudomonadota > Alphaproteobacteria > Rhizobiales > Beijerinckiaceae > JANXSV01. Next base: position 481 of record JAYVYB010000008.1, on the reverse strand, counting down.
GTCAGCACCCGCCAAAATGGCTCTGGCAGGGGTCATAATGCGCTTTTGGTCGCCAACATCGGCACCGGCGGGTCGTATTCCGGGCGTCACCAGCAGCATGTCCGGCCCGAGCTGAGCCCGTGTGATTTCCAGCTCTTCAGGTGACAGGATAAGTCCATCAATACCGAGGGCCATTGCCTGAGCGCCGCGTCGGGCCACAAGCTCTTTCACGTTAAAAGCGTAGCCAGCTTCAACAAGGTCGGCATCATCATAAGACGTCATCACAGTCACAGCCAGCAATTGCAATTTAGAGCCGCTGACGCCACTTTTCGCAGCCTTCATGGTTTGTGGAAAGCCGTGGATTGTCAAAAAGCGCGCACCAAGCTTTGCGATTTGAGCAGCAGCTTTTTCGACAGTATTTGGTATGTCATGCAGTTTTAGATCGACGAAAACATCTTTGCCGTCGCTGACCAAGTCGCGCACCAGATCAAGGCCGCCCGCA
>JAYVYB010000007.1:0-34637 GCA_043784625.1 Methylovirgula sp. | reverse complement strand
AACAGTGAAACAGGTGCCAACGCTCGCGGTGGCAGGATATTGTCTGGTCACCGCCGCCCTCGCATTGGCAGCCTCAGCCCTGTTTGAAACCATGCAGCCATTGCATTTTGACATACAGCTGCTGGCGGCCACCGCGCTTGGTCTCGGCCCGCTGGGTTTTGGCTTTTTTGCGTGGGACTATGGTGTCAAACATGGCGACATCCGCCTGCTGGGCATTGCCGCTTTTGCTGCACCTGTTCTGTCCACGTTGATTCTGGTAGCCACCGGCTACGCCGCTGCCTCATGGGCCTTGGCACTGGCCTGCGCGCTCATTGTGGGCGGCGCCGTCGTCGCCACCCGTCAGTCCCAAACATAACGCCGGTCGCGAAAATCGCGCAGCGGTTTTCGATAACGACTTGCGTCAGTCCCAGACATAATGCGTGTAATCATAGGCTGTTGCAAAACCCAATGATCTGTAAAGCCCCCTCGCCGCAGCGTTACCAACCCGAACTTGCAAATAAGCCGAACTTGCGCCTTGGGCCGCGCCCCAAGCCAGACAAGCCGAACTGAGCTTGCGACCCAAACCACGCTGACGAAATTGCAGCGAAATCACCAGATCATAAATTCCGACCATTCCGCGCTCATACACAGCCAAAGCCCAGGCAGCGGGCACGCCATCTTGATGCAAAGTTATAAAGCCCGCCGGCAAAATCAAATGCGCTAACGTGCGCCGCAAAGCGCTCACACCGGCCTCGCCGTAGCCATAGGCCGACATCGCGCCGCAAAGCCAAGCCTCTGAGGCAACTGGCTCCACCAAGACCTCCTCGGGCATCTGAGCGCGGAACTCCGGCGCATAAAGCCCGAGCGAGGCATCATCCTCACGCCACCCAAGTTTATGCAAGCCCGCCGCAATTTTTTCTCCAGCCAGCGGCGTTATTCTAATGGTAGGTTGCAGACCGGCTTTTTGAAACTGTTGTTTGACAATGGCAGACAGGCTTTCCGCCGTTAAACCGGAGGGATAAAGCGCGCTGGCTGAATTTGCCCGGCGGGTGTGGCCATCCGCCAAACGCAACACCCAGCCGTCAACGTGCAACGTGCGCAGTGTCGGCCAAGCATTGAAGCAGCGCTGCTCCAGCGCGCGAACCAGCTCAATATCCACCATGAGGCACCCATAAAAAAGGGCCGGCGAAGCGCCAGCCCTTTAAAAATCCAACCTAAAAAAGCTTACGCTTCTGTGGTCTTAACTTTCAACACTTGGCGGCCGCGATACATGCCGGTTTTCAAATCAACATGATGCGGACGGCGCAATTCGCCGGAATCTTTGTCCTCGACATATGTCGGGGCCACGAGCGCATCTGCCGAACGACGCATGCCGCGACGTGAAGGTGATGTCTTTCGCTTTGGAACTGCCATAATAAACTCCTACCACTGCCAGACCCGATCTAGCAGCCTGATTTCGAGCCGAGCAGTTACACGTTTTTTTGACGCTTGGCTAGAGGCACTGCATTAAAAAGCCGATTTATCCGAATCTAATCAAGCCCGATCTAACCTTATTCGATCAGATCTTGCCTGATGTGATCTTCTCCAAATCAGTCTTGCCCAAATCAATCTTGCCCAATCAGTCTTGCCCAAATCAATCTTGCCATTGTGTGGCGATAAATTCCGGTAAAGCTTCCGCCCGCGCACAAAAGTCTTCCAGATGCGGATAGCGCCCCGGGTTGACCACGTCCTTCAACACCATTTGTTGAAACCGCCACGCCACCGCAATGGTAATATCCGCTTGCGATATCGCCTGACCAAGAACCCAAGGCTTGGCTTTAGCAATTTCAGGCTCCAGCAAAGCGAGCGCGTCGTGCAATTGCGCCGTAACCCGGGTTAGCCATGGCGCATAGCGGATTGCCTCCGGCCTTTTGCGTTCATATTCGATCTGAACCGCTTTTTCGCACGCCGCCAAGCCAATGCCTATCAAGCGCAAGGCGCGGGCGCGCTCCGGCCCTTTGGGCATCAATGCCTTGTCCGGCGCAACAGCCGTCCACAAATAATCCAAAATGAGCGAAGACTCCATCAAAACGGTGCCATCGTCGCAAATGAAGCTCGGCGCTTTGAACAGCGGGTTGATTTTGCCAAATTCCGGCATGTGCCGGAAAACCGAAAGTTCGTGATGTTCAAAAGGAATTTTATTCAATCGCATTTCGATTGCCACACGACGCACAAAGGGTGAGTCCAGCATTCCAATCAGTTGCATGTCAGCTCCGAGTTAGAGATTTTTAATGTGGTTACAGGCCATAATTTGCCAGCCCGAAAAATAAGCCGAGGCCCGTTATCAGCACAACACAGGCAGCGGCAAATTCCAACCCCTTCAACACAAAAGCGGCACGGCCTGAGCCTTGCCCCGAAATTCCGACCGCGATGTTTTTAAACAAAACTGCAAACGCTGCCAAAACACCGGTGGTGAGGGCGGTGCCCAGCGACATCGCCAGAGTCGCAACAATGCCCGCCCAGAAAATACCCTGGGACAAAGCAAACACCAGCACCAGAATCGCCCCTGAGCAGGGGCGCGATCCTGCTACAAAGATGGTTGTGAGCGCAGCCCGCCACGAAAAATCCGCTCCAAGCGTTTTTGGATCCGGCGCGTGAAAGTGCCCGCAATGGTCATCATGGACGTGAGCATCGTGCACATCGGCCACATGCCCGTGCAACTCAGATTGATGGGCCATAGGATGGACATGAGCCTTATGAACATCACCATGGGCATGATCCCCATGGACGTGACCTGAATGATTGTGATCCGCGTGATCGTGAGCAGAATGAGCATGTGTTTGCGCTCCATGATGCGCATGCACCGATTCCATTTGCGAGGAAATCTCCGCTTTTACTACATCGGCTCGCATGGCATGCACAAAGATGCCGCCCTTACGCCACACCAGCCAAGCGCCAAACAAGGCTATTCCTGCGAAGCTCGAAAGCTCAATCATATGTGCAGAAGCCTGCATGGTTTGCGCCGTGGCATTCACAATCAGCGCCAGCACGCCCACCAGCGCCACCGCGACAGCACCTTGCAGCATCGCCGCTAAAAACGACAGGATAAGCCCCCGCCGCAAGGCCTGCTCGTTGGCAATCATATAAGACGCGATAACCGCCTTGCCGTGGCCCGGGCCTGCCGCGTGAAATACCCCATATCCAAAGCTCAAGGCTGCCAGCGTCACAGCCGCCCAAGGGCTGGCCACCACCCCATGCACCGCAGCAGTCAGACCCTGCTCAAGCGCCATTTGCTGCGCTAAAATCCAACCAAAAACACCTGTTGCGTTGCCACCGCCCTCTGAGATGCCCACGTCGAACGGCGAGCGTGCCAGTGCCGCGTTGCTCCAGGCCGCCAGCATGGCAAAGTACGCGAAACCTGTCGTGAATCTCTTCATGAAAACCTCAAGGACACGCGATTAAGACGCGCGTGGCCAGCTTGATACCAAAATTAATTCCAGGTGACTCATTGGTGCCTGCCACGTCTTTAAGCCGCTGCGCGTCCGCGCCTTCCAGTTCCTTTGGTTTGCTCGAGCTGTTCGAACACCCCGAAGGCGCACCATTCAGCGCAACCGCATCTTCCGGTGCAAAATCAAACTGCACAAAAAATTCAGGATCGTAAACTTGCAATGTCATCGCCGGCTTGGCTGCCACAGGTACATTCAGCGGTAAATCATAGGTCAGCGTCACCAGCTTATCCGCGCCAACGTCCAGGTGTTCATTGCCCGGAGTGCCCATTTCCTGCTGCTTACCACCCACCTTTAACACGGTGAAATAACCAAATTCAGCCAGACTTTCCATATTCACCTTAGCCAGTGGTGCCAGTTGCTCACGCGTTGGCAATTTGCCATCTGTACCCAAGCCTTGAATTTGAAACGCCGAATAAGCTTCATCAAAAGTCCATGAGTGGCGTAAGCCTGTCACTTTGCCGGAAGCGTCAAAGTTTAGCTGCGCCCGCGCCGTAACCCAAACATGGGGATGCGCCAAAGCGAAGCCTGAAGTCACAGCGCAAACCGCCAAGCCAACCAAAATCGATAAGATGCGCTGCACGCTGTTCTCCAAATCACCTGCCGTTAGATTAACCGATGAATTGTGCCAAAAGCGAGACAAACCGGGCGGCAAAGATTTGCGCCGCTTCGCACGTATCGGGAGCCTCAAAGCGTTTGAGCTAAGCTTCTGTTATTTTTGATCAAAACCAAAAAAATACATTGATATCTCAAACCAATTGATTAACTTGATGTTCTTGGGTTACCGCAAAATAAAAACCGTGGAACCGAAGGGGGAGTCTGTGCCGCATTTTGACAGGCTGGAAACACGCTCAATCGTAAACCGTGAAAACGCGCTGTTCCGGGACTTGCGCGCGGTGCTTGGAATCGCGAAGGCGCGTTCGCCGGCGTTGCGGGCGCAACTCAAAAACATCCCGGTAGAGTTGCTCAAGTCCAGGCAGGAACTGGCACAAATACCGCTCCTGCGCCGCGAAGATGTCCAAAAACTGCAAAGCGTAGCTCCTCCACTGGGTGGGATGAACGCCGCGCGGCTTGCCACATTGAAAACGCTGTTTCATCCTCGAAACGGCATCGTCATGGCTGACGGCCACGCGAAAGACTGGTGGGGCGGCGCCCGCGCGCTTTATGCCGCTGGCTTTCGTCAAGGGGACATTGTCCTCAACGCCTGCGCCTATCATTTTGAGGCGGAAGGCCATGCCATGGAATCTGCAGCCAACGCTATGGGCGCGCTGGTTATTCCTGTGGGAACAGAGCAATTAGAACGCCAGATTTCAATCCTGAAATCTTGCCCTGTCACTGGCTATGTTGGGCCGAAGGGGCATTTTTCGGCATTGGTGTCGCACGGCGTCACGTTCAAAAATGCTCTGATCCTTGGGAAATACCCGCACACGCCTGCTCGTGAGCCGGCCATCCCGCAAAATACGGCTGTTTTCCAAGTCTACACATCTCCGGAAGTCGGAATTGTCGCCTATGAGAGCCCGGCAAACCACACTCTGATTGTCAACGAAGGCCTAATCGTCGAAATCGTTGATCCAAACACAGGCAAAGCTCTCCCGCGAGGAGAATTTGGCGAAATTGTTGTCACGCGCGTCAAGGCCGACCTACCATTGTTGCGCTTCGCCACAGGAGACTATGCGGCTTTGGCCTGCGGCCCCAATCCGTGCGGGCGCACCAATTTGCGTTTGATGTTCCACCACGAAGCCTCGCTAAAAGCAGTGCATGGCGCTCACACACTTGCGCGTCGCAGCGATGGCGCGTCAAGCCACCCCTAGACGCAGCAAATCATGAATATGGACAATTCCGGTCGGCTTTCCGTTCGCCGTTACTGCCAAAACTGACACCTTGCGGCGGTTCAACATTTCCAGAGCTTCCGCCGCCAGATCGTCAGGCGATATTTGCAGCGGCAAGGCCTGCATTAAATCATCAACCGGCAGCGCTAGAATATTGGTCCGCTCAACATTGCGGCGCAAATCACCATCCGTGATGATGCCGCAAAGGCTGCCGTTTTCATCGACCACCAGAATGCAACCGAGCCGCTTTTGCGTCATCACCACAACGGCGCCTGCCATTGAGGTGCCAAGCAAAACCAGCGGAATATCATCTCCGGCGTGCATCACATCGCGCACATGCAGCAACCGCGCGCCGAGCTTCCCGCCCGGATGAAACATTTTAAAGTCATGCGCCGTAAAGCCGCGCGTCTCGAGCAACGCGACAGCGAGCGCGTCCCCCAATACAAGCTGCATCGTGGTTGATGTTGTTGGTGCCAGCCCGTTGGGGCAGGCTTCTTCGGATTTTGGCAAAATCAGCGCAATATCCGCCTCGCGCGCCAATGTACCCGCCATGTTGGAGGTAAATGCGACCAATAAAATGTTAAACCGCCGCGAAAAAGTGATGATATCAGCAAGTTCCGCCGTTTCGCCGGACCAGGACAAAGCCAAAATCGCATCACCCTCTTGAATCATACCCATATCGCCGTGGCTGGCTTCGGCGGGATGAACGAAAAATGCCGGAGTTCCGGTTGAGGCGAATGTCGCTGCCAATTTGCGTCCGACATGGCCCGATTTGCCCATTCCGGTTACGACCACACGCCCTTTTAAAGCTGCAAAACGCCCCACAACTTCCGAAAAGCACCGCGCAAGATCGCTCAAAGCTTCGTCACCAAAAGCGGCTTCAATTGCCATAATCCCGGCGCGCTCGATGGCAAAAGTCTTGAGCGCTGATTGCGTCGCCGGAGTGGTATTTTTTAAAAAGGGCTGTTGTGTCGTCATACGCCGCTCATAGCACCTATTTTTGCAGATTTCGACCCCGTTGATTGAACCTGCCGCTAACCAAGCATTAACCATAAATCGTTAACCATTGGCCATTGTAATCAAGCTGACGCCGCACGTGCCCTCTCGCCCTATCCATAAATGCAGCCTTCGCAGGCGCGCCTCAGGCGCTCTGTTTGCAGCATTGTGCGTTGCACCGTCGGGTATAACCGCGCTCAACGCCCAGCAGGCTCTGCCATTGCGCGGGTCGCAAACAGGGCTTGAAGATCCGGCCCAAACGCCACCCGCATCTGCCCAGCCCGATTTGATCGCCCCGCTTACGGATGACGAGCGCGGCTCGGTCCCGCCCAAGCGCCCTGCTCCTGCGCTAAAGCGCCCCCCTGCCCTCCCGCCGCTTAGCGCTTACCAAACCTATCCCCCGGCAGGCACCGAAGCTCGCGCCCGGCGCAAATTGACAGGGCCGGCCAAGCCTTTGGCCACCACCGGTTTGCCACCCTTGCCCGGCGCTGCCGGTGCGCCAAAGCGCATCACCAAATATGACCCGAACCCAGTGCCGCCGCCCGCTGCTGCTGCAATTCCGGCTCCGGCAATTGTTAAAAATCCCCCATCGGCTATCGGCCCCTACGACCCCCTCGGCTTTGACATCGGCGGATTGCGTCTAACCCCGTTTGTTGAGGGCGATATCGGCTATGAGTCCAACCCGTCGCAGGCAACAACCGCTAACGGCTCCGGCTTTGCCCGCACCGAGGCGGGCGCCAAGTTTAAATCGGACTGGTCGCGCCACGCCCTCAGCGGCGAGCTTAAAGCCGGATACACCGACTATTTCACCGCGCGCTCCAGCAGCCATCCGGATTTGAGTTTCACCGCCACTGGCAAAATTGATGTTACGCATGATACCGACATCAATCTGGAAAGCCATTTCAACTATACAACGCAGCGCAACCTGCAAACTGTCTCGGGCGTTACCAGCAATGTCACTTCCGGCATCTACGATTCAGGCGTTGCAGCCGGTGTAACAAGGCGCTTCGGTCGCCTCACCACCTCGCTGCGCGGATCGCTAGACCGCACCGCCTATGCAAACCCGACCATTGCCGGATCAACCCTCGACCTCTCGAGCGGAAACTTCACCGCGCTCGAATTGCGCGCCCGCGCCGGGTATGAACTTTCGCCTGGATTTACGCCCTATATTCAAGCCAGCGTCGACACCCGCCAGCGCGATAGCAAGCTGGATAGCAACGGTTTTGCCCGCTCCTCAAATGGCACAAGCTTGCGGCTTGGCACCACATATGAGCTGAGCCGCATCCTCACCGCCGACGCGAATGTCGGGCTCGGCACCCGCGATTATGCCGACGCCCGCCTCAAAACCAACGTTGGCCCTGTGGCGGACCTGTCGCTTATCTGGCAGGCGACGCCTCTCTCCACAGTCACGCTGAAGGGGTCTTCCGCCCAAGACGAAACCAGCCTGACCGGCGCTTCCGGCATTTGGGACACCAAGGTCTCGTTGCAGATCGACCATGCGCTGCTGCGTAACCTCAACCTGACCGGCAATGTCGCTTACCAGAACAACAAATACACCGGCACCAGCCGCGCCGACCACATAACCACAGGGTCATTGGCAGCCACTTATGCCCTCACGCGCGATGTGCTGTTGCGTGGCTCCTATAACTACACGCACCAGTCCAGCTCGGACCCGGGCTCACGCTATTCCGACAATGTCTTTTTGTTCGGGATAAAGCTGCAGCATTAGAGCGTTATGCGGAAAAGTGTCAGCGGCTTTCCACAAAAATCGATGCGATAAAACAGGCAGTTAGAGCCGCGATACCAATTCTATGTGAGCTGCAGCTGCTCTAAACCTAGATCTTTCCCAGCGTGCGAAACACCGCCTCTTTCCACGCGGCATATTTACTTTTGCGCTCGTGGTCGCCCATCATCGGTGTAAAGCGCCGCTCAAGGCTCCAATCCTTGGCGAATTTCTCCGGCTTCTCGTAAAGCCCGGATTGATATCCCGCCAGATAGGCCGCGCCAAGCGCCGTTGTTTCCAACACAATCGGTCGATCAACCGACACGCCCAGAATATCGCTCAACGCTTGCATCGTCCAATCAGACGCGCTCATGCCACCGTCAACCCGCAACACTGTTTTGCTGTTTCCCTCCCAGTCGCGCTTCATCGCTTCCAGCAAATCGCGCGTCTGAAAACACACGGCCTCTAAAGCCGCCTTGGCGATTTCGCGGTTTGTCGTGCCGCGCGTTAACCCGAAGAGCGCGCCGCGGCATTCAGCGTCCCAATAAGGCGCGCCAAGCCCGACAAATGCCGGCACCAAAATAACATTCTGCCCCGCATCCGCCTGTTCTGCCAAGGCGCCGCTGTCTCCGGCTTTGCTGATGATTTTAAGCCCGTCGCGCAGCCATTGCACCGCCGCTCCAGCGATAAAAATTGAACCTTCCAGTGCATAGGTTCGCTCACCGTTAAGTTGATAGGCAATCGTAGTCAGGAGGCGGTTTTTTGAATCCACCGCATCCTCGCCAGTGTTCAAAAGCGCGAAACAGCCGGTTCCGTAGGTGCTTTTCATCATGCCCGGTTTGAAGCAAGCCTGACCGATCATTGCGGCGTGCTGATCTCCGGCAATACCGCGCACCGGAATGGCAGCGCCAAAAAATTCCGGCAAACATGCGCCGAATTCCGAGGCGCAATCCTTGACCTCGGGCAAAAGCTCGCGCGGCACGTTCAAAATCTTGCACAGCTTTTTCGACCATTCGCCACGGTGAATATCAAACATCAGCGTGCGGCAGGCGTTTGTCGCATCGGTCGCGTGAGATTTGCCGCCGGTCAGCCGCCATAACAAGAACGTATCCACCGTACCGAACGCCAGCTCGCCGTTCTCTGCCCGCTTGCGTGCGCCGGGGACATGATCCAGAATCCACGCCGCTTTGGTTCCGGAGAAATACGGGTCAAGCAAAAGTCCGGTCTTGCGGCGGAAGGTCTTTTCATAATCATCTTCGCGCAATTTCGCGCAAATTTCAGCCGTACGCCGGTCTTGCCATACAATCGCATTGTAGATCGGCGCGCCGGTTGCCCGGTCCCAGATCAGTGTGGTTTCGCGCTGGTTGGTAATGCCCAGCGCCACAACATCGGCGGCTTTGACTTTAGCCTTTTTGAGCGCGGACTGACAGGTTTCCAGCACTGAGGTCCAGATGTCCTCGGGATCGTGCTCCACCCAGCCGGATTGCGGGTAATGTTGCGTAAATTCCTTTTGAGCGCTGGCGATGATATTTTTGTTTTGATCAAACACCAGCGCGCGCGTCGACGTGGTGCCTTGATCGATGGCCAGAACATAGGAATTCACCATTTTATCCCCCGTATTTTTTAAGTCTTTTACATATCTCTAAGACAGAGTTGCGTCACACACAATCACGGCCGGTTCGCTGCCCAACAGGGCAAGAGCTCCGGATGTATTTGGCGCAACATCGCCATTGCTGAAAAGCGGCAGTTGCGCTTATGATATCGATAACGTAACTTTTTAGGGGTCGTCAGCGTGAGCCAAAACCAGACAGCACCGCTCATCCGCTTTGATCACATCGTGAAAAGCTTTGGCGGCACCCGCGCGTTGAAAGATGTCAGCCTAGACATTCACGCCGGAGAAATTCTGGCTCTGCTGGGCGAAAACGGTGCCGGAAAATCCACACTGATCAAAAGTCTCGCTGGTATTTATGCGCTCGACAGCGGTGAGATTTTGTATCGCGGACAAACCTACACCCATCGCCCGGCAAAGTTTAACGTCCGGCAAAAAGTGGCTTTCATTCATCAGGATTTAGGCCTGATCGATTGGATGTCCATTGCAGAAAACATGGCGATGGCAATCGGCTATCCCAAAAAAGGGCCGTTGGTAGACTGGAAAGCGGCAGATGCGCAGGCGGCGCGCGCGCTGGCCCAAATCGGCTGCGATCTGGACCCGTCCACCCGCGTTCAGGATTTGACCCGCACCGAAAAATCCCTTGTCGCCATCGCCCGGGCGCTCAGCATTGAGGCGGATGTGATTGTGTTGGATGAACCCAGCGCATCTTTGCCTGCCGATGAAGTACACCGCATGTTTGATGCGTTGCGCCCCTTAAAAGCCCGCGGCGTTGGCATGATCTACGTTTCTCACCGGTTGGATGAAGTGTTTGAAATTGCCGATCGCGTTGCCGTGTTGCGCGATGGCACTCTGGTGGGTGACAAGCTGGTCAAAGACACTACGCCCGATGAGCTTATCTCGATGATTGTCGGCAAAGCCTTCGAGCGATATCAGGCCAAGCCCCGCTCAAACCTCACGCCCCTGCTTACCGTCAAAAACCTCAGTGTCGAGGGCAATGCGCCGGTTAGCTTCGACGTCCGGCGCGGCGAAATCATTGGCTTGGTTGGCCTGCGCGGTGCTGGTCAGGAAAACATCGGGCGCGCCTTGTTTGGAGCCGCGCCGATGACTGGCATCGTCACGCTGGATGGCACAACGCCAGACATGCGAAACCCCGGCACCGCCATTCAATCCGGCATCGGCCTTATCGCCCGCGACAGGGTCGATGAATCCACCGCGCAAGGCCTCAGCATCCGCGAAAACACCTTTCTCAATCCCAAGGCTCATGGCCGCAAACACTTTGCGCTGTCAAATCCTGCGGTCGAAAGCGCCGCTGCACGCAGCATTGGCGACAAAGTCGGCCTGCGGCCAAACGCGCCGGAACTGCCCATCGAGGCGCTGTCCGGCGGCAACCAGCAAAAAGTTGTGGTCGGGCGCTGGCTCGATACCAGCGGCAAGTTGCTCATTGCTGAAGACCCGACCGCCGGCGTCGATGTCGGCGCGAAAGCTGAAATTTACCGTCTGCTGGAGACCGCGCTTGACGCTGGCCTTGGCGTCATCGTCGTCTCGACCGATTTTGAAGAGGTGGCGCGCCTATGTCACCGCGCTCTGGTGTTTTCGCAGGGCGAGATTGTGGGTGAACTTTCCGGAGAGGCCCTGACAATTGAAAATTTGATTGCCAAAGCCTCGGTCAAATCGCCCAAGGCGGCCTGATTCACATATTTGTGAGCGGAAAACGCCAGTAAGCTGCCGTGATTCCATGCGGCGTGCCTTGCAGCTTGGCATCCGCGTTCTTATAACCAAATCATCGTCCTCCCGAATGAGTTTATAATGTCTGTTCACCCGACCCATCTGCACGCTAAGGTTCTCATTGTTGGTTCTGGCCCCGCCGGATACACCGCCGCTGTCTATGCCGCCCGCGCCATGCTGGAGCCGGTGATGGTCGCTGGTTTTGAACCCGGCGGGCAATTGATGATCACTACCGACGTTGAAAATTACCCGGGTTTTGCCACTGCAATTCAAGGCCCTTGGCTGATGGAGCAAATGAAGGCGCAAGCCGAACATGTCGGCACCAAAATGATCTCTGATCATATCATGCAGGCCGATCTCTCACAGCGCCCCTTCCGCCTTACCGGCGATAATGGCACCACCTACACCTGTGATGCCTTGATCATTGCCACAGGCGCAAAGGCCAAATGGCTCGGAATGCCGTCGGAAGAAGCGTTCAAGGGCTATGGCGTTTCGGCCTGCGCCACTTGCGACGGGTTTTTCTATCGTGGCAAAGAAGTGCTGGTCATCGGTGGCGGCAATTCCGCTGTTGAAGAGGCGCTATATCTCAGCCATCTCGCCAAAAAAGTCACGGTTATTCACCGGCGCGATACTTTTAAAGCCGAACGCATCTTGCAGGAGCGCCTGTTCAACACCCCAAACGTTGAGGTTGTCTGGCACACGGCACTGGAAGAGGTTTGCGGCGGCACCGAACCGCCCGGCGTTACCCATGTCCGGCTAAAAAACGTTCAGACCGGCACAATTTCGACGCTTAACGTCGATGGCGTATTCGTGGCAATTGGTCACGCTCCGGCAACAGAGCTGTTTGCCGATCAGGTTAAGCTGAAATCAAACGGTTACATGTGGACTGCGGCAGATTCCACAGCCACCAGCCTGCCCGGCGTTTTTGCGGCTGGTGATGTCACCGATGATATTTACCGTCAGGCGATCACGGCTGCTGGAATGGGCTGCATGGCCGCTTTGGAAGCCGAAAAATATCTCGCCGCAGAAAAAACCGGCGTCAAGCTTGCTGCGGAATAGACAGAGGCCCCAAACAGTGGTTGTCTGTGACAATAGCGGAATTTAAACCGCTTTCAAAAAAGTAAACGCCGGGGGCGAAAAAGTGCCAGGGGACAGAACTTTGGACTGGGATAAGCTGCGGGTGTTTCAGGCCGCTGCCGACGCTGGCTCCTTCACCCATGCCGGAGAGGCGCTCGGCCTCAGCCAGTCTTCCGTCAGCCGTCAAGTCAGCGCCCTAGAGCATGAGCTGCAAGTGCCCTTGTTTCACCGGCACGCCCGCGGCTTGCTGCTTACTGAGCAGGGAGACTTGCTCGCCCGCACCGTCAAGGACGTAGTGCAGAAGCTGGAAACCACCCGCATCCGCCTCAATGACAGCCGGTCCAAGCCAAACGGAGACCTCAAAGTTACCACCACATTGGGCATTGGCACCAATTGGCTAACACCGCGAATCGGCGAATTTCTGGAGCTTTACCCGGACATTCGCCTTCACCTCATATTCACCGATGACGAGCTTGATCTTGGCATGCGCGAAGCGGATGTCGCCATTCGCATGCGCGCGCCCACCCAGCCGGATCTTATCCAGCGCAAGCTGTTCACGATGCACTTTCACGCCTTCGCCTCTCAGGAATATCTCAAAACCCATAATCAGCCGATGACCCTCGCTGACCTCGATGAGCACCGCATCGTCAGCTTTAACACCATGGATGCGACATTCCTCAACAATATCAATTATTTGATCTATGCCGGGCGCGACCCGAAACATCCGCGAAGCTCCGCGATGACTGTTAACAGCATAACCGCCATCCGCCACGCCATTGAAAAAGGCATCGGCATTGCCGTTTTGCCGGATTATATTGTGCCGCCGGAATCGCCGCTTGTCCGCTTGATGTTGCAAGGCGAGATGCCGGAGCTTGATTGCTATCTCGTCTATCCCGAAGAGATGAAAAACGTCGCGCGCGTACAGGTCTTCCGCGACTTCATGGTCTCGAAGGCCCAGCGCTGGCTGTTTTAGAACCTCGCAAAAGCGCGGTTGCGAGCCCTGCAACTCTCGCATAACAGCACTGACATTTCAGCGTTTGTGTAAGTGGTGCTCTGTCCCCATACTCATCACAAGTTATTGTTTTGGTTTCTTCCTCCCCATCCGGTAAACGCAACCGGTGTCATATAAACCATCGTTGGTTCCCCCCTCTCCAACGATATAAGCCGGACGCAAGTTCGGCTTTTTTTTGAACTAAATCGGTCGTTAAATTATTTGCGCCCGAACAGACGCTCAATGTCAGCCAGTTTCAGCGCGATATGGGTGGGGCGTCCGTGGTTACACTGGCCTGAACCGGGTGTTCGCTCCATTTCACGCAGCAGAGCGTCCATTTCTTCGGGGCGCATCCGCCGACCAGCCCTCACCGAATAGTGGCAGGCCATCGTTGCCAAAACATGGTCAAGCCTCCGCTCGATGCTGAGCGTACCGTCCTCGCTGAGCGTTTGTGCAATATCCCGGATTTGCAGGGCGATATTGCCGTCTTTCACCGCTGCCGGAACTTCGCGCACCGCCACAGCGCCCACGCCGAAGCTTTCGACACTCAAACCGAGGGTCTCTAGCGCAGCGGCGTTTTCAAGCAGGATTTTAATTTCCCACTCATCGAGCTCGACAATTTCCGGAATCAACAAAACCTGCCGCGCGATCATGCCCTGCGCGCGCTGCGCTTTCATCCGCTCATACACTAGCCGTTCATGCGCCGCATGTTGATCGACAATCACTAGGCCGTCTGTGGTTTGCGCAATCAGATAGGTGTCGTGCACCTGCGCTTTAACCGCGCCCAGCGGCAAAAACACTGCGCCTTCGTCAACCGTGTTGGCGCGCATATCAGCCGAGGCTGGCATGTCAAAAGCGCTTTGACCAGCTTCCGCAAAGCCCGCGCCGTAATGCGTCGTGTTGTTGTGCGGCGCATTTGAACCTACAAGATCGGGCCGCTGATATGTTCCGGTCATCTGCGACGCCAAAACCTGCAACGCCCGATCTCCGCCGGTAGAGGTCGCCCGGTGCATTGCGCCTGCCAGCACCTGCCGCAGCGCCCCAACAATCAGCCCGCGCACCAACCCCGCGTCTTTAAACCGGACTTCGGCCTTGGCCGGATGCACGTTGACATCGACGAAATGCGGGTCGCAATCAACAAACAACGCCACGACCGGATGGCGGTCCGAGGGCAAATAATCCATATAGGCCGCCCGTACCGCGCCATTTAACAACCGGTCTTTTACCGGGCGTCCGTTAACGAACAAATATTGGGCCTGAGCATTTGCGCGGTGAAATGTGGGCAGGCCGACGAACCCTGACAGCGCCAATCCTTCACGATGCGCGTCGACCTGCAACGCATTGGCCCGAAAATCTGCTCCCAACACCTGCCCCAAGCGCTGCAAATGCGCCCCTTGAGATGTACACGCCGGATAGCTTATGGCGCTAAAGCCATCACCCGACAAAGCAAATGCCGCATCCGGATGTGCCATCGCCAGCCGCTTGACCACATCGACCACAGCCTGAGCCTCAGCGCGTTCCGATTTGAGAAACTTCAACCGCGCCGGAGTGGCGCTGAACAAATCCCGTACCTCAACCTTGGTTCCGCCATTAGCACCCGCCGGGCGCACCGCCTGTTTAACACCGCCCTCCACCGCAATAGCATGGCCAAGATCAGACCCGCGCGCCTTGGTGGTCACCTCCAAAAATGACACTGAACCGATCGACGGCAACGCCTCACCGCGAAAACCCAGCGTTGCAATATGAGATAAATCACCGTCGGGAATTTTGGACGTGGCATGACGCTCGACCGCCAGCACCAAATCCGCCGCGCTCATGCCTTTACCGTCATCAATCACACGGATAAGCTCGCAACCACCGCGCCCGAGCACGATCTCAATGCGCTTGGCATCGGCATCGAGCGCGTTTTCAACCAGCTCCTTCACCACCGAAGCAGGCCGCTCCACCACCTCGCCTGCAGCAATGCGGTCAATCAAAATGGGATCAAGGCGGCGTACGGACATAGCGGGAATCACACAGGAGAACGGCGATTAACTTAAACGCCTTCCGGTTTACCGGCCATAGTCACCAGCAGCTTTTTACCGTCGAAGAGCCGCTTGGCCACAGTTTTCGCGGTCGCCATCTCCACGCCGTCGATCATGGCGTTGCGCTCATCAAGATAGCTTGGCGCAAAGCCCTCGGATTGCAAATTATTGAGCTGGCTGGCAATTTTGCTCGAAGTATCAAACCGCAGCGCGTAAGAGCCGGTAAGATATTTCTTGGCCGAAACCAACTCCTCCTCGGTGGGGCCGTCTGCGGCCATTTTGGCAATTTCGTCCTCGATCACTGACAGGCTTTCCATCGCGCGCTCATTCTTGGTTGAGGTGCTGCCGATGAACAGCGCGCTGTGTTTGGAGGTGGACAAGGACGTATGGACGGAATAGGCCAGCCCGCGCTTCTCACGCACCTCACGAAATAACCGCGCCGAAAACACGCCGCCACCCAAAATATGATTGACCACAAACCCCGGGACATGATCGGGGTCTTTGCGACCGATGCCTGCCATACCAAATTGAATTGTAGCTTGCGGCACATCAACTTCAATAATCTTGCGTTCGCCCAAGCTATGCAAACCGGCGTCTTTTACCGCAGCCCGCGCGCCCTTTTCCGGCCATGCGCCAAACACCGCATCAAGGTACGTGCTTAATTGTGACGCGGAAATAGCCCCCACAACTGCAATGTGTAAGCTGTCCCGGGCAAAGCAGCTGCGCCGCAGTTGCTCAAGATCAGCGCGCTTCAGTTTAGCAACGCTTTCAAGCGTGCCGTCGGAGGCGCGCGAATAAGCGTGGTCAACATAGGCCAGCTCACGCCACGCTTCGTTGGCCAAATGATGCGGGTCATGCGCGTCGCGCTTTATGCCAGCCACCATTTGCGAGCGCACCCGCTCCAGCGGCTCTTTGGCGAGTGTCGCCTCGTTCAAAGCCAATTTGAGCAGATCAAAAGCCGGAG
This sequence comes from Methylovirgula sp., assembly GCA_043784625.1. GTDB lineage: Bacteria > Pseudomonadota > Alphaproteobacteria > Rhizobiales > Beijerinckiaceae > JANXSV01. Next base: position 18,232 of record JAYVYB010000007.1, on the reverse strand, counting down.
CAAAATGCTTTGTCAGCACGCGCATACGCCCGGAAAAATAGTCATAGCCCGCGCCAAATGACATTTCGATGGCATAATTATCGAGCTGTTCGTGAAAACCTTCGGAGTCATATTGTCCGGCACCCTCATCGAGCAACCCGGCCAACATTCCGGCCGAACCCGCCTTGCCGATTTTATCCTGCGCGGCACCGCCGTCGACACAAAACTCCACCGCAATCAGCGGAACGGCATAATCTTCCACCAGCCAGGCGCTAATGCCTTTTGCAGTCACAATTTGCTGAACCGTCGACGCACGCGATTTCACTTTTACATCAGACATCAAAGTTCCAATTCGTTGTTTCTAAACTTGTGTTTTAGGCAGCCGGAAGCAAAAAGCCGGTGACGGAGCGCGCCGAATCCAGATATTTCACCGCCGCCGCCTGAATATCCGCAGGAGACAACGCCTCGATGCGCTCCGGCCAATGTTGAATGTCATCAACACTCTGGCCGGTTGTCAGTGCCACACCATACCAGCGCGCCAGTTCGGTCTGGTTGTCGCGCGAATAAATCGCATCAGCCACAAGTCTGGTTTTGGCGCGGTCGAGGTCGCCCTCGTTGATGCCTTTGGCAAAAACATCAGCCAAAACGGCATCAATCGCAATTTCCAGCACTTCCAGCGTCACGCCTTCATTGGGCATCGCGTAAACAAAGAAGCGGGTGTCATCAAGCGCCTGGCCCCAGTAATAGGCCCCCGCTGCAACCGCAATTTTTTGGTCGACCACCAATGCCTTGTAAAGGATACTGGTGGGCCCGCCACCCAACACATGCGCCAAAACTTCCAGCGCTTCTCCCGCCTGTGCCGCGCCCGTTGTGTAAGACGGCACCAGATACACGCGCTGATGGCTTGGCTGTTCAACCTTATCATCGCGCAAGGTCACCAGCCGGTGCGCCCGGGCTGCCGGTTCTTTGGCGCGTTTGCGTTGCGGAGCCAGTCCCCGCGCGGCAATTTGGCCGTATGTCGCTTCGGCAAGCCGCTTTACTTCAGCTTGGGTTACGTCACCCGCCACAATCAAAACCGCATTTTCGGGCGTGTAAAAGCGATGATAATAATCCAGCGCGTCCTGGCGGCCAAGATCCTCAATCTCATGGCCCCAGCCGATCACCGGCGTGCCATAGGGGTGGCGCGTAAACAACGCCGCCTGCACGGCCTCGTTCAGTTCCGACGCCGGATCGGAGTCGGTGCGCATACGCCTCTCTTCCAGAACCACGTCGCGCTCAGGAGCCACAACTTCATCGGTAAGGTGCAGGTTGATCATGCGATCAGCCTCAAGCTCCATCATCTTGCCCAGATGCTCTTTGGCAATCCGCTGATAATAGGCGGTGAAGTCATTTGAAGTGAAGGCGTTCTCTTGCCCACCCAGCTCGGCGACAAGATCAGAAAACGCGCCCAACGGATTTTTCGCGGTGCCTTTGAACATCAGGTGTTCAAGAAAATGCGCAATGCCGGATTTGGCCATCGGATCATCAGCCGACCCGTTACGATACCAGATCATGTGGGTCACGATGGGAACGCGCAAATCCGGAATCACCACCACCTCAAGCCCGTTGGCGAGGTGGAAATGAGAAATGCCCGGAACCGACGCGACACTTATTTCGCCGCTTTGCGGCGTAAGGCCCAGCGGCAAATTAACAGAAACAGTACCCGAAACCCTTGCTATCGCCATGCTTGTTTCCGCCCTGAAATGAGACCCGCAAAAGGGGTTGTTTTTCAGTAATATAAGGCGGAGCAGGGCGCTTTGTCAGCACCTATGCGACAATAAAGTGAAAAAGGTTGAACATAATGAACGCCAGCGAGGCAATTGCCAGCACCAGAAGCGACATTGTGAACTGTTGCTGAGCCACACCCGCCATTGGCGCGAAGTTATAGCCGGACTGATTTGCTTGAAATGCACTGAGCTTTTTACGATTGAACATGATGTGCTCCTCTGAAATTTACAACGCGACCAAACCAGATAAGGTTCCCGATGGCTGTGCGCTTTCACACATCATCTACGGTTCACATTGGAACAAGTTTCATAAAAGCACCCGTTACAACCCCGTTCATGTTGCGCCGCAGGGTTACAAAGGCCGTAAGACAGGTGAACTGCAAAAACGGAATATCCATGGAATTCTGCATTAATTGTTGCACCGCGCGCGCCGTGAAACTATGGTCGCGCCGTATTTAAACGCCGCTCTTTTTTCACCCCTTTCAAGTTCTGGAGACTTTAAATGGCTTTCTTCGCCGATGCTTTGTCCCGTGTGCAGCCGTCCGCAACCATCGCTGTCACCCAAAAAGCCCGCGATCTTAAAGCTCAGGGCCGCGACATCATCAGCCTCTCCGTCGGTGAGCCGGACTTTGACACCCCGGACAATATCAAAAACGCTGCCATAGACGCCATCCGCCGCGGCGAAACCAAATACACGCCCGTCGCTGGCATCGTGCCGCTGCGCGAGGCTATTGCCGCCAAATTCAAGCGCGAAAACGGCCTCGACTATAAAGTGAACCAAACCATCGTCGGCACCGGCGGCAAACAAATTCTGTACAACGCCTTCCTCACCACCATGAACATGGGCGATGAAGTGATTATTCCGGCGCCCTATTGGGTCAGCTATCCCGACATGGTGCTGCTGTGCGGCGGCACACCTGTGTTCGTCAACACCACTATGGAAAACAGCTTTAAGCTGCAGGCCGCCGATCTGGAAGCCGCCATCACTCCGCGTACCAAGTGGCTCGTGCTCAATTCGCCCTCAAATCCATCCGGCGCGGCCTATACCCATGCCGAATTGAAGGCCATCACCGATGTGATGATGCGCCATCCGCATGTCTGGATTTTGACAGATGATATGTATGAACATCTGATCTATGGCGACTTTGTCTACACCACCCCGGCCCAGATTGAGCCGGGCCTTTATGACCGCACCTTGACCATGAATGGCGTATCCAAAGCCTACGCGATGACCGGCTGGCGCATCGGCTATGCCGCCGGCCCGCTCAAGCTGATCCAGGCCATGGATATGGTACAGGGCCAGCAGACCTCCGGTGCTTGTTCCATCGCGCAATGGGCTTCGGTTGAAGCTTTGAACGGATCGCAGGCGCATCTGCCTATTTTCCGCAAAGCCTTCGAAGAGCGCCGCAACCTTGTGGTGTCGATGCTCAATCAGGCCAAATATATCAAATGCCCGATGCCGGAAGGTGCGTTTTATGTTTACCCGTCTTGCGCCGAAGCCATGGGCAAAACCACGCAAGACGGAAAACTGTTGAAGACCGACGAGGATTTTGTCACCGCGTTGATCGAGGCGGAAGGCGTTGCCGTTGTCCATGGCTCGGCTTTTGGTCTTGGCCCGAACTTCCGCATTTCCTATGCGGCCTCCACCAAAATGCTGGAAGAAGCCTGCCAGAAAATCCAGCGCTTCACGGCGAGCCTGCGCTAAGCAATTTAGCCCCCCATCCTTCAACCACGCGAAGGATGGGGGTTTTCGAAGGAGGGGGCTTTTCATTCCACCCGACCCATCGGATGCAATGGCGCATCATGCGCATGCAGAAGATAGCGCCGCGCAACGTCGCCATAACCCTGATACACCAACCCGCCGTTTTCCTGCAAAAGCCGGGTGCGGTTCGCTCGATACCAAGTCGGAATGGCATACCACGGCAGGGTCGGGTCTTCATGATGCACCGAATGCAAATTATTATACAGAAACAGCCATCCCAATATCCCGGCGTTTTCAACAATCGCGGTGCGTTCCTTTTGCGCGTCTGCAGCGCGGTGTTCGGCAAAAGACCGTAACAACATCAATGATGTGGCCGGATAAACAATGCCCAAGACATAAAATGCCAAGTTTATTTTACAGACATAAATCAGCCAAAACAAAATCAGCCCGGTTGGCACCACATGCGATACCCATGAGCCACGTGCCACAATCGACCTTGATTTCAGCGCCCGCATTTCCGCCCCGATAAACCGCGGAATAATCCACAATGGCCCCAATAACAGCCGCCCCAGCAAAGTGGTCTGCGCCCGCACCATTGCTGCCTGCCACGGCCGCAATGCGGCCCATTGCTCGGCGCTCCAATAGTAGCTTTCCGGGTCGTCAAACGGGTCAGTGAGCCGTTCATCGCGGTGATGCAGCAAATGTGTCAGCCGGTAGGTCTCATATGGCAACCACAGAATGAGCGAAAATGACGCCATCCAGCGGTTCAACTGCCGCCATTTGGTCGGGTGGCCGTGCAAAATCTCGTGCTGCAAGGATGTTTGCCATGCCACCAGCCACGCCCCCAAAGGCGCGACGACCCACCAGCGCAAAGCAGTCGAAAAATAAGTGAGCAGCAGCCAAGACCCAAAAATGCCAATTGCCAACCATACGGTAGGCCATTCCACGCTGGCGCGGGATCTATCAGCATTTTGGGCGCGCACGCTTAAAGGTTCCTTCTGCTGCTGCAATCCGGTCAAATCACCAAGAAAAACCGAACGATTTGCATTTGCTACAGAACTGCGAATATCCTGAAAACAGGGGTAAGACTCATATGAAATTTATGTCCTCAAGCGGTTGCGTGTTATGGGCCAAGAGGTAGCCTCATGACAGGCAGACCTGCCCAATCCACCATGGCCGACGTTGCGCGCCTTGCAGGCGTTTCGGCGATGACAGTGTCGCGCGCCCTGCGGCCGGACTCAGCCATTGCCGCAGACACACGCGCGCGCATTTTCCGGATCATTGAGGAAATCGGCTATGTGCCGGACATGACCGCCGGCGGGCTGTCCTCCCGAAAATCCGGCTTTATAGCTGCCCTTGTCCCAACCATCAACAATTCGAACTTCGCCGACACCGCGCGCGGCCTCACCGAGGTGCTGTCCGCAGCGGGATTACAGCTTTTGCTTGGCTATACCGATTACTCGATGGAGCGCGAGGAAGCGCTGATCGAGGCGATGCTGCGCCGCAGGCCGGAAGGGGTCATGCTTACCGGTGGCACCCATAGTGAGCGCTCCCGTCGGCTGCTTAAAAACGCCCATATTCCGGTTGTGGAAACATGGGATTTGCCAGCCGAACCGATCAATCATGTGGTGGGTTTTTCCAATGCGGAAGCCACAAACGCTATGGTGCACCACTTGCATCAGCGCGGTTACCGCGAAATTGGCTTCATTGGCGGCGGCAGCACAGCCGACACGCGCGGCTCGGACCGTCTTATGGGTTATGTCGCGGCAATCGACGCGTTGAAACTTCCCGCTGGCCGCGTCGTCACCTACGGTCTGCCGCCGATTTCCATCGAACACGGCGGCGAGGCCCTCACCATGCTGATTTCAGCTTGGCCCAATGTCGATGCAGTGGTTTGCGTCTCTGACCTTTCGGCTTTTGGTGCCTTGAGCGAATGTCATCGCCGCGGTTTGAGAGTGCCGCAGCAGATTGCCATTGCCGGATTTGGTGATTTTGATCTGTCGCGCTGGTGCTGGCCCAAGCTAACTACTGTGGCGGTAGACTGTATGGGCATCGGCCATCGCACCGGGGAAATTCTGCTCGAAGCGCTGAAAACGCCTTCTGCTCCGCCGCGCATCGAGCAGCTGCCGTTTTCGATTGTCCAGCGCGAAACCAGTTGAGAATTATTTCATCGCAAGGTCGATAAGCCCGGTTGCAGAACTTTAAATTTGCAGTTACGTTATCGATAACAAGCGGCAATGCATCAATTTTGCCGGATAAAAAAGGCGATAGGGAGAGATTTTTTGGCATCATCTGTCCGGTCCACGGCCCTTGAACCGACTTCGGGAGAGCTTAAGTCTCTTAGCGGTTTCGACAAGGTAAAGCGCCTGCTGCCCACCTATGGTTTGGTGATCCTGACGCTTGCGCTGGGCCTGATGTTCTCGATATTATTGCCGGATACATTTCCGACCCTGCTAAATTTGCGTTCGATCATCTCTGATAAAGCCATTATCGCCATTCTGTCTCTGGCCGCGATGATCCCGATGGTGACCGGCAAAATCGACCTTACCATCGGCTATGGCATTGTGCTGTGGCATATTCTGGCCATTTCCCTGCAAACCATGTTTGGCATTCCGTGGCCTGTGGCCGTGCTTATTGTTTTGCTGCTCGGTGCCACGGTGGGCTTCCTCAACGGGTTGCTGGTGGAAGTGGCGCAGATTGACAGCTTCATCGCCACACTCGGCACCGGCACAATTCTCTATGCGCTGGCCATGTGGCACTCCAAAGGCCGGCAGGTCATCGGCATTTTGCCGGAAGGCTTTCTAAACCTCACCTCCAACGATTTTTTAGGCGTGCCGCTGCCGGTCACCGGCGTCTATGTGCTGGTTCTGGCGTTTTCGCTGTGGGCCGCTCTCGAATATTTGCCCATTGGCCGCTATTTTTATGCCATCGGCGCAAATCCGAAAGCCGCGAGCCTGAACGGCATTCCGGTTCAAAAATACACCATGCTCGCCTTCATTGCCTCTGGCACGCTATCGGCCTTGGCGGGAGTTTTGCTGGCGTCCAAACTCCGCATTGGTCAGGCCAGTGTCGGCTTGGAATTTTTGCTACCCGCACTGGTTGGCGCATTTTTGGGCTCAACCACTATCAAGCCGGGGCGTGTGAATGTTTGGGGCACGATGATCGGCGTCACCATCCTCGCCATCGGCATTTCAGGCATTCAACAATTTGGCGGTTCTTTCTGGGTGGAGCCAATGTTCAACGGCTGCACCTTGCTGATCGCTATCGGTATTGCGGGCTATGCACAGCGCAAGCGCATATCCGCGATTAAGGCAACCTCTGCAAAACCGGCGGATACAAAGCCAGCAGAGAGCAAACCGGCGGCTTAGCCCGTCAAACAGGGAGAGAAACATGTTAAAACTCATACTAGTCGGAGCGGTCAGTGCCTTGGCGCTCGCCTCTACCGCGCGCGCTGACGAATTTACCGATATGGCGACCAAGGCTGCCAAAGCTGCGACCGCAAAGGCCGACAAATGGGACGGCCCAACCGCAGGCCCGAAAGCCGCCGCCGCTAAAAAAATCGTATTTGTTGCCGGTGATTTGAAAAACGGCGGCATTTTAGGTGCCTCTGAAGGCGTCAAAGAAGCAGCCGCAGCCATCGGCTGGACAGCGACTGTTATCGATGGTCAAGGCTCGGTTTCGGGCCGCACTGCCGCCATGGGTCAAGCCATGACCTTGAAGCCAGACGGCATCGTCGTTGGCGGTTTTGACACCAAAGAACAGCAGGTTGTGTTTGATGCCGCTGCCAAGGCCGGTATTCCGGTTGTGGGTTGGCACTCCGGCCCGAAACCCGGCCCTGAGCCTGAGGCTGGCATTTTTGCCAACGTCACCACCAACCCGCAGGACGTCTCCAACACCGCCGCCTATCAGGCCATTGCCGATTCAAACGGCAAAGCCGGTGTGGTGATCTTTACGGATACACAATACGAAATCGCCGTGTTCAAGGCTCGCGCCATGGAAGCTGTGATCAAGAAATGTGCCGGTTGCACCGTATTGGAATTTGTCGATTCGCCAATTGCCGAATCTTCAAACCGTATGCCGCAGCTCACCACCACGCTGCTCCAAAAATACGGCGACAAGTGGACATATTCTTTGGCCATCAACGACCTCTATTTCGACTTTATGGGCCCGTCCTTGTCCGCAGCCGGCAAAAAGGGTGATGGTTCGCCAAAAGCGATTTCGGCAGGTGACGGCTCTGAATCAGCCTATCAGCGCATTCGCGCCAAGCAATATCAGGCTGGCACTGTGCCGGAGCCTTTGAACATGCAGGGCTGGCAGTTGGTTGATGAACTCAACCGCGCTTTCGGAAAAACCGAATGGTCCGGCTATATTTCCGGCATCCATCTGGTAACAGCAGATAACGTCGCCTTCGACGGCGGTGCGAAAAATGTGTTTGATCCGGACAATGGCTACCGCGATCAATATAAGAAAATCTGGGGCAAATGAGCCTCTAAAACAAAAGGCGGCCCACCGGCCGCCTTTTTTATGTCCGGTTATACACATCCTCGATGCGGATGATGTCATCCTCGCCCAAATATGAGCCGACCTGAACCTCGATCAGTTCAAGATCAATCTTGCCGGGGTTAATCATCCTATGGGTGCAGCCGATAGGGAGATAGATCGACTCGTTCTCATGAACCAGGATCACCTCCTCATTGCGGGTGACTTCGGCAATGCCCTTCACCACAATCCAATGTTCGGCGCGGTGGAAGTGCTTTTGCAGCGACAGCGCCCCGCCTGCCTTCACCACAATCCGCTTGACCTGATAACGCGCACCATTGTCGATGCTTTGGTAATAGCCCCAGGGCCGATACATCCGGCGGTGCTCCACCGCTTCCTTATGGCCACGGGCTTTGAGCTCATCCACAAGCTGCTTCACCTTGTCTGCCTGCGATTGATGCAACACCAGAACCGCATCGGCGCTGGTGACCACAATCACGTCTTCCATACCAACCACAGCGGTGAGGATTTCGTCCGAACGCACATGGACATTTTTGCTGCCCATCACCACGCCGCGCCCGCGCACCGAGTTGCCGTTTTCGTCGCGGTCGGAAAGCTCCCACACCGACGTCCAGCTGCCAACATCCGACCAGCCCATATCGGCAGGAATCACCGCGGCATGACGGGTTTTTTCCATCACCGCATAATCGATGGAGGTTTTCGGGCTTTTGGCAAAGGCATCCTTGTCCAACACCAAAAATTGCAGGTCGTGCTTGGCCAGAGCCACCGCCTCATGCGCGGCGGCAAGAATCTCCGGAACAAAGCTTTTTAATTCGCGCTGCATGGTCGAGGCTTGGAAAATGAAATTGCCGGAATTCCACAAATAACCTTGTTTGACATATCCGGCGGCAACCTCGGCATTCGGCTTTTCGACAAATGCCTCTATTTTGCGCACTTCGCTGCCCTTCACCACGGTTGCGCCGGTGCGAATATAGCCATAGCCTGTGGCCGCGTGAGTTGGCGTAATGCCAAAGGTGACAATTTCGCCGCCCGCCGCGGCCTGCGCCGCCTCACTGCAGAGGCGGATGAAAGCCTTTGGATCACGAATGTCATGATCGGCGGCCAAAACGGCGACGATGGTATCGGGTGAGATTTTGGCTGCAAGTTCCGCAGCAACCGCCACAGCGGCGGCAGAGTCACGTCGCGCCGGTTCAAGCACAATTTGCGCGCTCATGCCGACAGCCGAAACCTGTTCTGCGGCGCGGAAGCGATAATCAATATTGGTGATAATGATTGGTGCTTCAAAAACCGCAGGGTCCGCGATGATCTTCAGAATATTCTGGAAGGTTGAAGTTTCACCGATAAGCGGGATGAATTGCTTCGGCAGGCTCTCGCGGGACTCTGGCCACACTCTGGTGCCCGAGCCGCCGCACATGATAACTGGTAAAATTTTGATCATAGTAAACCCTGCTGCAAATCCGATGCCAAGACCCTAGGTCACGAACATTGCAATAAAGTTACATCAATCCCTCTAGCTGCTTGCGAACCACGCTCTCGCGCGCCCAAACTGCAATTATGGTTTATTGCCGCATCCGTGAGCCGGAGGCATCGAAGGCAGCGCCCTCCAACCGGGTTGCTGTGCGCCTCTCGCCCAATATCTCGATTTCGAAAGCGGTCTCGCTGGCAAGGTCTTTGGGAATATAGCCCATGGCCAGCGACTTTTGCACCGTGTGGCCGTAGCCGCCGGAAGTCACCCAGCCCACCACTTTGCCATCGTGCCAAACCGGTTCGTCACCAAACGCATCGGCGTCGGAGTCAACGCTGAAGGCCACCAGCCGCAGCGCTCCGCCTCTCTCCTTGTCTTCCAGCGCCGTAGCGCGCCCGACAAAATCCGCCCGTTTCAAATCGACAAAGCGCCCGAGTCCGGCCTCAAACGGCCCGTAAATCGGCCGATATTCCCGCGCCCAAGTGCCAAAACTCTTTTCCAGCCGCATGGAGTTCAGCGCCCTCCCGCCAATAAGCTTGATGCCAAAAGGCGCTCCGGCGTCCTTTAGCAGTGTGTAAAGCGCACGCTGATAGTCCGATGTGACCCAGATTTCATAGCCGAGATCCCCCGTAAACGACACTCGCCCGACATAGGCCGGGATCATCCCGATATCGATCTGTCTAAACGACAAAAACGGGAAGTTCGCCGTGCTCAAATCCAGATTTACCAGAGTTTGCAGCAGCGCCCGCGACTTTGGCCCCGCCACCGAAAATCCAGTATATTCCATTGCGCACGGGCGAACGGTCACGCCGCTAGCGGGGGCGTGGCGTTCAAACCAGCGGCGGTAATAGTCCTCGGCAGCATAGGTCCCAACCACAAAGAAGTGGTTTTGCGCCAATCGCCCGATGGTAAAGTCGCCGATCAGCTTGCCCGCCTCGTTCAACATCGGGGTGAGCACCATTTTGCCAATGCTTGGCAGTTTATTGGCCATCACATGGTCTAAAAATTCAGCAGCCTTGGGCCCGCTCACATCAAATTTGCCGTAGTTGGTAATCTCCAGCAAGCCGACGCCATTACGTACGGCGGCAACCTCGGCCCCGACATGCGGATGCGCGTTCGAGCGCAAATAGGTCACGTCCTCAACCGGCGCGGTGCCTTTAGGCGCAAACCACAAGGCATGTTCCAGCCCGCAATATTCGCCGAATACTGCATTTTCCTGCTTCAACAGATCATACACAGGCGACGTCCGCAGTGGCCGCGCCGCTGGCAAGTCCTCATTGGGATAGCGGATCGAGAAACGCCGCGAGTAGTTTTCTTTGACCTTGGTATTGGTAAACGCCAACGTCGCCCAAGAGCCGTAGCGCGCCACATCCATGCCCCAAACGTCAAAGCCCGGATCACCGCTGACCATCCAGTTGGACAACGCCAGCCCGACGCCGCCACCTTGAGAAAATCCGGCCATAACACCACAGGCCACCCAATAATTGCGCAATCCGCGCACCGGCCCGATCAGGGGATTGCCATCGGGAGCGAAAGTAAACGGCCCGTTGATCACCTTTTTAATGCCCGCCTCGCCAATCGCCGGGAAGTGATCGAACCCGACTTCAAGCGAGGGCGCGATGCGATCAAGATCATTTGGCAGCAAATTCTGGCCAAAGTCCCATGGCGTCTCACGCTCGCTCCAGGCTTTTCCGGCCCGCTCATAGGTGCCAAGCAAAACACCGCCGCGCTCTTGACGGGTATAAATTTCGCCCTCGAAATCGATACAGTGCACCAGTTCTTTGGTGCGGCCTTTCAGCATCTCCAGATCTTCGGTGATCAGATATTGATGTTCCATAGCCAATATCGGCAGTTCCAGCCCAACCATTCGGCCAACTTCGCGCGCCCACAGCCCGCCCGCGTTGACAACATGCTGGGCGTGGATATTGCCTTGATCGGTAATCACATCCCAGGAGCCGTCTTCGCGCTGAACCAGATCCATCACGCGGGTGCGCAGTTGAATGGTCGCGCCGCCAATTTGCGCCGATTTGGCATAGGCATGGGTGACGCCATAGGGGTCAACATGCCCCTCCACCGGATCATACATCGCGCCGATAAACTTCTTTTTATCAAGCAACGGGAACAGGTCATAGGCCTCATCCATCGAGATCATGCTAAGGTCCATGCCCAGATAGCGGCCACGGGCGATGGCCATTTTCATCCAGTTGACCCGCTCCTGCGTGCCTGCCAGCATGATGCCGCCGGTGATATGCGCACCGCAGCTTTGGCCGGAGATGGCCTCAATTTCCTTATAAAGCTCAATGGTATATTGCTGAAGTTTCGCCACATTGGGATCTCCGTTGACGGTGTGCACACCGCCCGCCGCATGCCAGGTGGAACCGGCAGTCAGCTCCGCCCGCTCCAGCAACATCACGTCCTTCCAACCCAGCTTGGTCAAATGATACAGCACAGATGCACCGACCACGCCACCGCCAATAACCACAACCTGAGCATGGGATTTCATCATGATGTCCTTAAGCGCGTAGAAAACTCTGGAAGGAAAACTCTGGAAGAGAGTAGCGCCTAATTTGCAGCCAAGATCAACATCTTGCGAAAGCGTTTTTGGCATGGCTTTATCTTAAATAAAGCCGTATCCCCTCTGGGACAAAGTAACACAATAGGTTACTTTGTAAGACAAACTGGCGGAAGCATCACATGCGCGTTCCCTCTCCCACCCTTTCCATTCGCTTGGCCGCATCCACACGATCAAACTTGGATCGCGCCACCAAGCTTACGCGGCGCTCCCGCTCATTTCTCATGCAAGAAGCGCTTGAGCGCCATTTGAACGACATTATCCAAGAGCAGACACCTCCGGCTCCGCCTTCGCGGCTAAGCACCCTTCTTTCTCTTGCGGGCACCGGAGTGAACAAAAAAGCACCGCGCTCCTTGGCGGAAATAGATGCGCATATTCGCTGGCTTCGCGCCAATGGCTGATTTAAAATTCGAGCGCGCGGAGGGTGACCAAATATCTCGCAGTTCGCGTATCTATGTGGACACCAATATTTTTATTTACCTGATCGAAGGCAATCCCGAGCGCACGCGCAGCGTTATTGAGATCTTTCAGGACATCGTCAATGCCGATGCAATTGTGGTCACCAGTGAAATTACAATTGCGGAATGCTTTTACGGCGCATCCAAGCAGCAAAATCTGGCCGCCATCACCGCATACGAGGCGCTGTTCTCAAGCACCGATATTGAAATTATTCCGCTGGACGGCGCATTGGCGAAGCGCGCCGCAATAAGCGGAGCGGAACTTAACCTCAAACTTATCGACTGCCTTCACTACATTTGTGCCTTGGAGGAGGGGTGCGATTTTTTCTTCACCAGCGATAGGCGGTTCAAGTCCGGCCCATACCTGCGGGTCATCACGCCATGAATTTCTCCATTCTCGGTTTTACCCTGCGCATGCTTCAACGTGGCGAAGTCTTACTGCTTCTGGCCACGGCACTGGCGCTGTTTCTGGCCAATAGTGCGTTGGCTCCGCTCTATTTTGCCAGCCTGAACTGGCATGGCCCGCAACATCTGCCCCTGCCGCTCTCACCGCAGCATTTCATCAACGATGGCTTAATGGCAGTGTTTTTTCTGGCGATTGGCCTCGAAATCAAACGCGAAATCCTCGCAGGGGGACTGGCAACCTGGCCAAGCCGCGCGCTCCCCGCCATTGCGGCCTTGGGCGGTATGAGTGTCCCGGCTGTAGTTTTTATCGCCTTCAATCTTAACCAGCCCGAAGCCTTGCGCGGCTGGGCCATCCCCACCGCCACCGACATTGCTTTTGCGCTCGGTGTGTTGGCGGTGGTGGAAACCCGCGTACCGGCCTCCCTCAAAACCTTTTTGGCCGCCCTCGCCATTCTTGATGATCTTGGCGCAATCCTGATCATCGCGCTGTTTTATGCCGGCGCGTTACACCCCGCCTACATATTGATCGCCGCCATATTGCTCGCGGCCCTTTGGTGGCTAAACCGCAGGACGCATCGGCTTTGGCCCATCGCCATCGGGTTTCTCCTGGTTTGGTTATGTTTTTTGCAGTCCGGCATCCACGCGACTTTGGCGGGCGTTGCTGTCGCCTTCACCGTGCCGGTGTCAAAGCTGGAAAAACTGGAACACAACCTTGCGCCATGGGTGATCTACCTGATTGTGCCGCTGTTTGCCTTTGCCAATGCCGGTGTTTCGCTTGCCGATGTGCCGCTCGCATCCGCGCTCGGGCCTATTCCGCTTGGAGTGGCTTTGGGCCTGTTTTTGGGCAAGCAATTCGGCGTTTTCGGATTTGCTTGGACCGCCATCAAGTTGAAGTGGGGCGCCATGCCCGAGGGGGCCACTTGGCGGCAACTCTACGGCGTGGCGGTGCTCTGTGGCATCGGGTTCACCATGAGCCTGTTCATTTCGTCGTTGGGTTTTGCCGCAAATCCCGCCGCCAACGAGGCAACCAAATTGGCAGTCTTAGCGGGTTCCGCACTTTCGGCGGTTTTGGGGCTCAGCCTGCTATGGCGCAAGCCCTGACGCTTCACGCAGGGGTATATTTTTCGCGCCCCGGTTTTTCATGCGCAACGATAGCTTTGCCAGAGCCAGATAAATAATCGGCGTGGTATAAAGCGTCAAAATCTGGCTCAGGGCCAGCCCGCCAACAATGGTAACGCCCAGTGGCTGGCGCAACGCGCTGCCCTCGCCTGTGGCAATCGCCAGCGGGATAGCCCCAAGCATCGCCGCCAATGTTGTCATCAAAATAGGCCGGAATCGTTCGAGGCAGGCCTCAAAAATCGCCTCTTCCGGCGTTTTCCCGCGCTCGCGCTGCGCCGAAATAGCAAAATCCACCAGCATGATGCCGTTTTTCTTGACGATACCAATCAGCATAATAATGCCTATCAGCGCCACTATGGTCAGTTCCATTCCGGCGCCGCGCAATGCCAGCAGCGCCCCCAGTCCGGCGGACGGCAAGGTCGACAAAATCGTCAAAGGGTGCAGCAGGCTTTCATAAAGCACGCCCAGAATAATATAAACTGCCAGCAATGCTGTAACCAGCAAGATCACCATATTCGAGCCGTTCGCGGCATTGTCCTTGGCGTCACCGGCAAATTCTGCATGCACATTGTCAGGCAGGTGTAAGCCGTTAACTGTGGCCAATATCTGTCTGCTCACATCATCAAACACCGCGTCTTTGGCCAGCGCATAGCTGATGGTGATGGAGGGAAACGCGCCCTGATGGTTGATCGCCAAAGGCACAGTGCCGCGCTCCAGTCTTGCCACAGCAGAAAGCGGAATTTGCGCGCCGCTTTTGCTTGGCACAAACATCTGCGGCAAGTCGTTCGGGTCATCGCGGTTGGCCCCGTTTACCTCAAAAATCACCCGGTATTGATTGCGCGGCGCATAGATGGTTGAAACCTGCCGCTGCGAATAGGCATTGTTCAGCGCCGTGTCGATATCAGCTATGGCCACCCCCAGCCGCGCCGCTGCTGTCCGGTCAATCACCAGATTTGCCTGCAAGCCGCCCTGGTCGCGGTCGGTGTTAACATCAGTCATGCCGGGCAGCTTTTTCAAAGCATCCACCACCTTTGGCACTGTGGCTTCCAGCTCAATAATATCCGGATCCCATAGCGTGAATTGATAGGTCGACTTGCCCGACCGGCCTCCCACACGAATATCCAGAGATGGATTGATATAGGTGTTAATTCCGTTCAATTTCGCCAGCTTTGGCCGCAGCCGTGCGATAATATCCGTTGAGGGCGTGGTTTTCAGCAGCGCCAATTTAACGCTGATAATCAAGCGGCCCTGATTGACCACGCCGCTGAATGGCCCGCTCGCGCCGATAAAAGACGCCACGGACTCAACAGCCGGATCGGCACGCACAATTTCGGCAGCCTGCTTTTGCAAGGCCAACATCGCCGGATAGGAAATATCGGGCGATGCTTCGGTCGAGCCAAACATCAGGCCGGTATCATCTTGCGGAAACAAACCCTTCGGCGAAACATAAAACAGATAGCCGGTAAGAAAGATGACCAGCACAATACTAAGCCCTGCCAGCCATGGATGGTGCAAAATAGGCAGTAGAGAGGTGCGATAGGCCGCGACCAGCCTCGCCATCACCGCATCAACCACCCGCGCTACTCTGTTTGGCGCGCTGTGAACTGCGCCCGCTTTCATCAAGCGCCCGACAATCATCGGTGTCACGCTCAACGAAACAAAAGTCGAAAGCAAAATCGCAAATGTCAGCGTCAGCGAAAATTCGCGCAATATCTTGCCAACCACACCGTCGGCAAACAGCAGCGGCACAAAGGCGGCGATGAGTGACAGCGAGATCGAAATCACGGTAAAGCCGATTTGCCGTGCCCCGACCAGCGCTGCCTGTAACGGAGCCAAACCCTTTTCCATATTGCGGTAAATGTTTTCAATGATGACAATCGCGTCATCCACCACAAATCCCACCGATATGGTGATTGCCATCAGCGATAGATTGTCAACCGTGAACCCCACCAGCCACATGGCGGCAAAGGTGCCTGTCAGCGCCAGCGGCACGGTGACGCCCGCCGCAATAATTGCCGTGCTGCCCTGCATAAACAGCATCACCACCAGCATCACCAAAATGATGGAGATGATCAGCGTCTTCTGAATTTCCCGCACCGAAGCGCGAATGGTCAGCGTTCTGTCTGACAAAACTGCGACATCCAATGCCGCAGGCACAAATTTCTGCAACTCCGGCATCAAGGCTTTGATGCGGTCAACTGTGGCTAAAACATTGGCATCCGCCTGTTTGGTGATTTGCAAAATCACCGCCGGTTTGCCGTTGAAGCTGGCAGACGAGCGCACATTGCGCACACCCGCCGTAACGCTTGCCACATCGGCGAGGCGCACCAAAGCGCCGCTTTTACCTCTGATCAAAATATTGGCGTAATCAGCAGGCTCAAACAATTGGTCTGAGACGCCAATCGTCTCATTTTGCAAGGTGCCCTCAAACGCGCCAATCGGCCCGCGCGCATTGGCGTTGGCGATGGCGGCGCGCACCTGCTCCAGGCTAAGCCCCATGCTGGCAATGCGCTGCGGGTCGGTTTGGATACGCACCGCAGGCTGGTCTGAACCGCTCACGCTGACTTCCGCCACGCCCGGCACCTGCGAAAGGCGCTGCACCAAAACCGAATCTGCAGCGTCATAAATATCGCTGCCGCTCATCGTATCCGACGTCAGCGCGTAAATGATGATCGGCGCGGAATTGGGATTGAACTTGCGGAAACTTGGCAAAGTCGGCATATCGCCGGGCAAATCCGTAGCGGCGGCATTCAAGGCGGCTTGCACATCGCGCGCCGCCGAGTCGACCTTATGCGCCATGTCAAAAACCAGCGTGATGCGGGTGGACCCCAGCGAGCTGGTTGAAGTTAGCTCCGACACACCGGCAATGGTGCCAAGCCGCCGCTCAAGCGGCGCGGCAACGCTGGAGGCCATGGTTTCCGGATCGGCTCCCGGTCGGCTGGCCGAAACCTGAATGGCAGGAAAATCAATCGCGGGCAGGCTGGCCACCGGCAAAACCGCGTAGGCAACCATCCCCGCCAGGAACAGCCCGACCGCCATCAACGTTGTACCCACAGGGCGCAAAATAAACGGCTTCGAGAAGTTCATCGCCGCGGCCCTTCATTTACTGCAGGGCGGATGCCATCGCCAACCACGCCCCCCGACAGCCTCAAGCGCAGCTTCTCCACCGCCAGATAAATCACCGGCGTGGTGTATAGGGTCAGCAATTGGCTTAAAACCAACCCGCCGACAATGGTAATGCCCAGCGGCACCCGCAGCTCGCTGCCCGCACCATGGGCAAGCGCCAGCGGCAGCGCGCCAAACAGGGCCGCCAATGTCGTCATCATAATCGGCCGAAAGCGCAGATGCGCCGCCTGAACAATGGATTCCAGCGGCGAAAGTCCCTGCTCCCGCTCGGCCGAGAGCGCAAAATCAATCATCATAATGGCGTTTTTCTTGACAATCCCCATCAGCAACAAAATGCCGATCAGCGCCACAATCGACAAATCATCTCCATGCCATTGCAGAGCCAGAAGCGCGCCAATGCCCGCCGAGGGCAGCGTCGAGAGAATGGTAATCGGGTGGAAGAAGCTTTCATACAGCATCCCCAAAACCAGATAAATCGCCACAATCGCCGCCAGAATCAGCAAGGGTTCCGAGGCGGTTGAGCGCTGAAATTCGGCGGCGTCCGCACCAAATGTGCCGATGATATTGGCGGGCATGCCAATGTCCGCTTCCGCCTGTTTGACCGCAGCCACTGCCGCCCCAAGCGACGTGCCGCGCGGCAAATCAAAGCTCAATGCGGCTACCGGAAATTGCTCCTCATGGCTTACCGACAGCGGTGCCGAAATTCGCTCGATTTTGGAAAATGACTCGAGCGGAACCTGCACGCCGCCTGTGCCCGTAACGTAGATCTTGCCCAAGGCCGCAACATCGCGCTGGTCTTGCGGCGAAGCTTCCAAAATCACCCGGTATTGATTGGCTTGCGCATAAATCGTCGAAACTTGTCGTTGCCCGAACGCGTCGTTCAGCGTGTCATCAATCGCCTGCATCGAAACGCCAAAGCGCCCGGCCTTGTCGCGGTCAATGTTGATTTGCGCACGCAGGCCACCGAGCTGGTTTTCCGCCGCCACCGCGCCAAACTGCTCCAGCCCGCGCAGGCGCTCCACCAGCTTTTGTGCCCATAAATTCACTGAGGCATCATCTGTGCCGGTCAATGAATATTGATATTGCGCCCGGGTGCTGCGCGTTGAAATCTGAATATCCTGCACCGCCTGTGCGTAAAGC
>JAYVYB010000006.1:0-2115 GCA_043784625.1 Methylovirgula sp. | reverse complement strand
CATGAACGTCAAACTGCTGCGCAAGTTCGGCCAAGGTCTTCTCGCCCTTGATTGCGGCTAGAGCCACTTTAGCTTTGAAAGCCGGGGTATGGTTCCGGCCAAGTATAATTATTTTGGGCGTCTCGTCATAATTGCTCCTGTTCGCGGCAGTTTACGCCGCTTTCGAGCAGAAATCCCACTTATCCCGGTTGTTCAGATTCCCCAGACCACCTCTACTTCTAATGGCCTACTTTTACTACGCACCGCTGGCCTGGAATCAAAATGGCGTTGCCATATCGAGTGTAATAATTGAGCGCGTTATTGGAAATCTGGTGCGACGTAAGCGCGAATGTCCCCGCACCTTTCTTGATTGAGCGCTGTGAGGCATGAAGTGTCCACTTATCGGGTGCGGCAATATCAGGTTGCCGGCTGACGGCTCTCGAATTCTGCAGTTGACGTCGCGGTATGCTTTCGATTCAAGACTCTGATGAGTCGGACAGGCGAACCAACTGTTGAGAAGTTGATGACGCGCATTGCTGCGCTGCAGGCGGAGAACCGTCAACTCACCGAACGCGTCTTTAAACTTGAGGAAGAGCTGGCGCTGGCGCGGCTGCATCGTTTTGCGCCGCGCAGCGAAAAGCACGTTGATCGCATCTTCAATGAAGCCGAACAGGTTGCGGATGAGGATGAAGCCGACAGCGCAGAAGGCGATGTTATCGGCCTTCCAGAGACTGACTTGCCGCCCGTTAAAACGGAGACAGGAAAGAAGCGCAGTCGCAGACCGTTGCCGGAAAACCTGCCACGTGAGCGCGTCGAATATGACCTTCCCGACGATCAGAAGTCCTGTCCATGCTGCCGCAGCCGGATGCATCGTATGGGCGAGACCGTTACCGAGCAACTTCATATCGAGGTGAAGGCGAAGGTCCTGCAGAATGTGCGGTTCAAATATGCTTGCCGCAATTGCGACCGCACCGGGATCAATACGCCGGTGGTGACTGCGCCTATGCCGGCGCAACCCTTGCCGGGCAGCATAGCCACGGCCTCGACGCTGGCCTTCGCGCTCGTTCACAAATATGTTGACGGCACGCCGCTCTATCGTTTGGTGCAGGCTTTTGAGCGCGCCGGCGTTCCGGTCAGCCGAGGCGCTCTGGGTCACTGGGTGATCGGCTCAAGCGAAAAGCACCTCTCACGCATTTATGACGCGCTGAAACTGCGACTTCGATCGCAGTCCATCATCCATGGCGACGAGACGACAGTTCAGGTGTTGAAGGAAAAGGACAGGCAAGCCACAAGCACATCGTATATGTGGGCCTATCGGAGCGGCGAAGACAGTGACGAACCGATTGTGCTGCTCGATTATCAGCCGGGTCGCGGACAGATGTATCCGCAGGCCTTCCTCGGCGCTTATCGCGGCATATTAATGAGCGATGGCTATGCAGCCTGGCGCACGCTGGAGGGTGCCACTCATCTTGGATGCATGGCTCATTCCAGGCGGCGCTTTGTTGAGGCGCTCAGGACGAGAAAAAAAGGTGGCGGACCGCCGGAGCAGGCGCTCAAGTTCTTCGAACAACTCTACCGTGTTGAACGGCAAGCGCGAGACAAAAAGCTTGAGCACGGCCAAACGCAGACCGACTGCATTCTGCGCTTTCGCCAGAAACACAGCCTTCCCATCCTGAACGCCCTCAAGCAATGGCTCGACGAAATCAAGCCAAAGGTTTTGCCGGACAGCAAGCTTGGCGATGCCGTGTCCTATACCCTGAACCAATGGGACTATCTGAAGCGCTACACCGAAGACGGCAGAATGCCAATCGACAACAATCTTCTGGAGCGTGACATTAGGGTTTTTGCCACTGGCCGGAAATCCTGGTTGTTCAGCGATACCGTCGGTGGAGCCAGGGCCAGCGCCGTCGTCTACAGCCTGATGCTGACCTGCCGGGCCGCACGCATCGAACCCTTGGCCTACTTACGCCATGTCCTGACGCAATTGCCCCAGCGCGCAGATAACGCCGATATCTCCGACCTGCTACCGTTTAACTTTCAAACAGCTGCAGCGCTCTGATCAATCCCATTGCCGCTCTCAATTCGTACGCCGCGCTGAAATCGCGGGCGTCAATGTGCAGGGAAATGAGCGCTTAC
>JAYVYB010000005.1:0-4182 GCA_043784625.1 Methylovirgula sp. | reverse complement strand
GCCGCCCTCGGCCTGCTCGAAGCGTCCGGCTGAGCGGGCGTTTGCGCCGGTGAAGGCCCCTTTTTCATGACCGAAAAGGTCACTCTCAATAAGCTCTCTTGGAATCGCCGCCATGTTGATTGCGACAAACGGACCCTTTTTGCGCTTGCCATAATCATGCAGGGCGCGCGCAACGAGTTCCTTTCCGGTTCCGGATTCTCCGGTAATCATGACGGTGAGGTCCGTCTGCATCAAGCGCGCCAATGCGCGGTAAATGTCCTGCATAGCGGGTGAACGCCCCACCAGCGGCATGGAGTCCGCTTCATCTTGTTTGTCATGCGGGCGCACAGCTTTGGGGGCGCTGAGCGCGCGCCCGACGATGGCCACCAATTCTTTTAAATCAAACGGCTTTGGCAGATAATCATAGGCACCGCGCTCTGACGCTTTGATCGCGGTCATAAAGGTATTTTGTGCACTCATGACGATGATGGGCAGCTCCGGCCGCATTTTCTTGATGCGTGGCAGCAAATCAAACGCATTTTCATCCGGCATAACCACGTCGGTTATCACCAGATCGCCATCGCCTGACTGCACCCAGCGCCATAATCCTGCGGCTGTTGCGCTGGCTCTCACCTCATAACCCGCGCGAATGAGTGCCTGGGTCAACACAGTTCGTATTGCAGCATCATCATCCGCAACGAGAATTGTTCCTAAATTCATCCAGTCCTCATTCCCTTATTAGCCCGCCCTAAACCGGCTCAACATCTCTTACTTCGCCATCCTCTTTCGAGGACATGGGCAGCAAAATTCTAAATAATGTACGCCGTGGTTGACTTTCGCACTCAACAATACCGCCGTGGTCGCCTATCATCTTGGCCACCAATGCAAGTCCGAGGCCAGTTCCAGATGTTTTGGTGGTGACAAAGGGATCGAACAAGACCGGTAAAACGTCGGCTGCAACGCCCGGCCCGTTGTCCCGCACCCCAATTTCAAGAGGCAATGACACCGGTACCGGAGACCCGGCCGTGCGCATCCGTACACCCGGGCGAAACGCCGTGGTCAGTTGAATTTCGCCATTCACACTGTCCTCACCGATCGATTCTGCGGCGTTTTTGACAAGATTTAGCAAGACCTGGATCAACTGATCGCGGTTTCCAAACACATCCGGCAAAGATGGGTCATAAATTTCAACAAAACGGATGTGTTGTGCAAACCCCGCCTGAGCCAGCCGTTTCACATGATCCAGCACCGCATGAATATTGATGCTGTCGCGCTTCAGCAGCCGCTCGTCGGAGAAAGTTTCAAGCCTGTCGACCAATTTGACGATGCGATCGGTTTCATCACAAATCAGGCGCGTTAGCGCCCGATCTTCATCGCCAACTGCCGTTTCCAGCAACTGCGCCGCGCCCCGTATGCCCGAAAGCGGATTTTTGATCTCATGTGCCAACATTGCAGCGAGGGCAGAAACAGACCGCGCCGCGCCGCGGTGGGTGAGCTGCCGATCCATTTTGTCGGCAATAGTCCGTTCCTGCAGAATGACCAGAATAGTGCCCGGGTCCCGCAATGGCGCAACGTGAATATCGGCGCTGCGCTCGCCATAAATGCGCGGATGCGACATATCCACCCGATATTCATTGATGGACGCGCTGTGCTCGCGGGCGTGCTCCACCAGTGAAAACACCGGAGAGCCGAAGGCCACGATGTCTTTAAGACTTTTACGGCGCAGGCTGTTGAGACTTATCTCAAAGAAGGATTCAGCCGCGCTATTGGCGTCGAGAATCCGGTTTCCGGCACCCAAAATCAACACAGGTTGCGGCATAATGCCAAGAACCTGAGTGGGGATATCCGCCAGCATGTGAAGGTTGTCGGCCATCTTACGCCGCCTCGCTGGTTAGCCGGACAGAAAATAAGTCCGCAATCAGCCGAAGCACTTCCGGCAGATTTTCGCTGCGCACCAAACTGCTTTTCACATGTTCAGGCACCAGATATCCGTCAGCAGAAGCTCTTTCCGTGTAGGCGGCAAGGTGTTTTCGTGCGTGCCTTAAGCCCTTTGCTGCACCCATATGTTCAACCAACCCTTGCAGATGTTCAATTGCCGAGTCGGCTCGCGCTTGGGCGCAAATCATTGGTCTTGCCACTCCGTTTTCCAAAAAGTGGGCCACGTCACCCACAAACCAAGGCTGCCCCACGGCGTTGCGGCCAATCATGACGCCATCCGCGCCAGATTTTTCACGCATCCGGCGCGCATCCTGCAAGGTTCGACAATCGCCATTGGCCAAGACCGGAATACTCACGGCCCGCTTGACTGCGGCAATTGCCGCCCAATCGGCCTCGCCTGTGTAGAACTGCTGCCGGGTGCGGCCATGCACCGTCACCAGCTGAATTCCGGATTTTTCGGCGTCTTGCGCCAGTTGCGCCGCGTTTAGGGTTGTATGGTCCCAGCCGAGCCGCATTTTTAAGGTCACCGGAATTTTTACGGCGGCCACAGTCGCCTCCACCAGCGTAATTGCATGTTGAATGTCTCGCATAAGTGCTGAGCCTGCCGCACCGCCGGTGACACGTTTTGCCGGGCAACCCATGTTGATATCAATGATTGCCGCGCCGTTGGCTTCAGCTAATCGGGCTGCCTCCGCCATCCAATAAGGTTCGCACCCCGCAACTTGCACGACATGCGGCTCGACGCCGCTGCCTTCGGCGCGGAGACGGGATTCTGCATCGCCCTTTACATAGTCATCGGATGCCACCATTTCAGAGACAACGAGAGAGGCACCGAAACGTCGCGCAATTCTGCGCATGGTCACGTCGGTCACGCCCGACATCGGGGCGAGGACCGCGCGCCCGTCCAGCTCGACCGAACCGATTTTGAGAGAAGGCTCTTTTTTAGGCAAATTGCTCATTTTTTCATCACGTATGTTCATGCCTAATATATATACATTTTTGCCATAAATCAAAAGCAGCTTCTTGCGGTGCGCAAACATTGACCATTACGATCTCGCATGTGAGACAAAGGCATGACGAAATATCAGGAAATCGCCGTATTGGTTGTTGCAGCAGGTTCCGGCCAGCGGGCTGGCGGCGGCATACCTAAGCAGTATAGGCCTGTTGGCGGGATGCCAGTTCTCGTCCGCACCTTAAAAGCCCTTTGCGCGTTCGACTTCAAGTCCATCGTACCCGTTATCGGGGATCAGCAAGAAGCCTTATATTATCAGGCTTTGCAGTTTTTGACCCCTGAACAGCGATCAAAGATCAGCGCACCGGTGGTTGGCGGGGAAAGCCGGCAACAAAGCGTTTTACAGGGCCTCATAGCTTTGGAGCCGTCACAGCCCAAATATGTCCTGATTCACGATGGCGCGCGCGCTTTTACACCGTCATCGCTGATCGACGCTGTGGTCTCTGCGCTAGATAAATACGACAGCGTGGTGCCCGCGCTCCCTATTATCGATACCGTCAAGCAAATCGCGCCTTCAAACCAAATCGTTGCAACGCTTGATCGCGCTGCACTTCGTACTGTGCAAACGCCGCAGGGTTTTGTCCATCAGACCATTTTGGCAGCGCATAAAGCCGCCGCCGCTGAGAATATCCAAAATCTCACCGACGACGCCAGCGTGGCAGAATGGGCGGGTCAAAAGGTTTTTGTGGTTGATGGCGCGCCGGAAAATATCAAGATCACCACTGTGGAAGATTTTGCTGCCGCAGATCGGATGATCCTAAGGTCGCTTGATGACATTCGCATTGGCCAGGGCTACGATGTTCATAGTTTTGAACCTGGCGATCACATCTGGCTTGGCGGCATAAAAATTCCGCACAGTTCCAAGCTCAACGGTCATTCGGACTCAGATGTTTTGCTGCATGCACTCACTGATGCCATTTTGGGCGCGTTGGGAGATGGCGACATCGGCGTGCATTTCCCTCCATCGGAAGAGAAATGGCGTGGCGTTGCGTCTAAGATCTTTTTGGCTGACGCTGTGGCGCGCGTACATGCGCGCGGCGGCATCATCGCGCATCTTGACGGCACTCTGGTGTGTGAAGCGCCAAAAATCGGGCCCCACCGTGAGGCGATGCGCGCCGAAATTGCGTCAATTGCAGGTATCTCGCTGGATAGGGTTGGGCTTAAAGCCACAACATCGGAGAAGCTGGGCTTTGTCGGGCGCGGCGAAGGTATCGTCGCCTATGCCACCGCAACTGTGAGACTGCCATGACCAC
>JAYVYB010000004.1:0-1569 GCA_043784625.1 Methylovirgula sp. | reverse complement strand
CGCTGCGAATATGCGTGCGCTAAGGTAAAGGCGAGGTTTACTGGCTCTGTAAAACTTGTCTCGTTTCCGAACGACTTTGCCAACAAACCGTTAAAGCTTGAGGCCTCGCTCCAACGCGGCTTTGCACGGCGCAAAGCTCAATCTATGGTGTTTTGAAGGGCCGAATTGCAGCAAAGCCGCAAGATGTTGTTGTGTGCCATAGCCAACGTGGCGGACAAATCCGTACTGCGGGAAACTTTCGTCCAGCTTCGTCATCATGCGATCACGCATAACTTTCGCAATAATTGATGCGGCGGAAATCGAAACGCTGCGGTCATCGCCCTTGATCAGCGCTGTTGCCGGGCAGGGCAGGCGCTCCGGAATGTCGCGCCCGTCAATCAAAGCGTGATCCGCGGTCACGCTTAGCGCCGAAACCGCCCGTCGCATTGCCAGCAAACTTGCCTGCCGGATGTTGAGCGAATCAATCTGCGCAGGCGAGCAACTGGCCAGAGAAATTGCCGCAGCCTTGGCCAAAATCACTTCAAACAAGGCTTCCCGCCGCGCCTTTGAAAGCTTTTTCGAATCCGCCAATCCAGCCGGAATATCATCCGCCCGCAAAACAACCGCCGCTGCAACCACCGGGCCGGCAAGGCAACCACGCCCCACCTCGTCAACACCGGCAATCCAGATTGAGCCGCTGTCCAGCAAACTCTGCTCAAAACTATAGTCCGGTCCACTCACTTGAGGTTGCTCCCGCTTTGCAGGCAGAGAACATAGAATTTAAAGCAGCTCCAGCAAACTCAATTGTTTATTCACCTTGCTGGGTGGCGCAAACAAATCTGTCCGCAACCGTGTCTTACGCGCGTTTAGCCCGAGCTTCTGTGCGGCAATCTCAAACCGGCGTCCCAGCATCCAAGCGTAGGGACCGGTGCCCTTCATGCGGGTGCCAAATGTCGCGTCATAATCCTTGCCTTCATGGGTGGACTGCACTAGCGCCATAACATGCCGCAGCTTGTCCGGATAATGTTCCAGCAACCACTGCCGGAACAAATCTTTCACTTCCAGCGGCAGCCGCAACATCACATATCCGGCCTCGCACGCGCCATATGCCTGCGCCCGAGTCAAAATAGTCTCTATCTCGGCATCGTTCACGCCCGGAATAATGGGTGCCACCATCACTGAAACCGGAATTCCGGCCTTTGCAAGTTCCTTGATCGTATCCAGCCGCTTCTGCGGCGTTGGCGCGCGCGGCTCCAGCTTACGGGCTAGAATAGGGTCAAGCGTGGTTATTGAAATCGCCACTTTGGCCAGACCAAGCTTGGCCATAGGTGCCAGAATATCAATATCTCGCACCACCAGTGCTGATTTGGTCACAATAGCTACCGGATGCTGAGCCTTAGCCAAAACCTCAAGAATGCCGCGCATCAGGCGGTGCTTACGCTCAATCGGCTGATACGGGTCTGTGTTGGTGCCAATTGCGATGGTTTTGGCGCTATAGGTATCGCGCGCCAATTCGCGCTCAAGCAAACCGGCCGCGCCCTCTTTCACAAACAGCCGCGACTCAAAATCCAGCCCAGGCGAGAGCCCCAT
>JAYVYB010000003.1:0-3485 GCA_043784625.1 Methylovirgula sp. | reverse complement strand
TGAAATTGGAAATTGAAGACCCGACACGAAAAGATATCTCGGCGCGGTTGATTGATATTGTTTCTCCTATCGGCAAAGGCCAGCGCGCTTTGATCGTCGCGCCACCGCGTACCGGTAAGACAGTGTTGCTGCAGAATATTGCCCAGTCGATTACCACCAACCACCCGGAGTGCTACCTGATCGTCTTGCTGATTGATGAGCGGCCAGAAGAAGTCACCGACATGCAGCGCTCTGTAAAGGGTGAGGTCGTGTCATCGACATTTGACGAGCCGGCTGTTCGGCACGTGCAAGTGGCAGAGATGGTTATTGAGAAAGCCAAGCGATTGGTCGAACACGGTCGCGATGTGGTTATTTTGCTCGATTCTATCACGCGCCTGGGCCGCGCCTACAACACCACAGTGCCGTCGTCAGGCAAGGTGTTGACGGGCGGTGTTGATGCCAACGCTTTGCAAAGGCCAAAGCGATTTTTCGGTGCTGCGCGCAATATTGAGGAAGGCGGTTCGCTGACCATTATTGCTACCGCGCTGATCGATACGGGCTCACGTATGGACGAGGTGATTTTTGAAGAGTTCAAGGGCACTGGCAACTCGGAAATTATCCTGGACCGCAAGGTTTCGGACAAGCGGGTGTTCCCATCGCTCGACATCACGCGCTCAGGTACGCGTAAAGAAGAGCTGCTTGTTCCAGCTGACACGCTCAAGAAAATGTATGTACTGCGCCGCATCTTGAACCCGATGGGCACAGTGGACGCTATTGAATTCTTGCTCGGCAAATTGCGTGACACCAAGGTCAATGCGGAATTCTTTGAGAAAATGAACACTTAGCAGTGGTGATCACGCTGCGGCGGTCACGAGGATGTCGGCAATGCCGGCAGCTTCGTTTCGGCCGCGGCGCTTTTGATTCGGACATGCAATGAAAGTCAAAGCCGACGAAGCGCCCACGATCTATGCCTTAGCGTCTGGAGGCGGACGATCCGGGGTGGCAATTGTCAGAGTCTCCGGCTCTCGCGCTCGATTCGCACTCGAAACAATCGCCGGAGACTTGCCGAAGCCGCGCATGGCAAGCCTGCGCCGATTGAAAGATGCAGACGGCAACGGCATTGATGACGCTCTTGTCTTGTGGTTTCCAGCCCCAAGGAGCTTCACAGGCGAGGATTGCGCGGAATTTCATGTCCATGGCGGCCGGGCGATTGTTGCGGCGCTGTTAGCCACGCTGGCTTCACTAAGCGGTACGCGTCTTGCTGAGCCCGGAGAGTTTAGCCGCTGGGCTTTTTTAAACGGCAAATTAGATTTGGCGCAGGCTGAGGGGCTTGCCGACCTGATCGATGCCGAGACCGAGGCGCAGCGACGTCAGGCGCTGTATCAGTTGGACGGTGCCTTGGGCGTAAAGTGTGCGGCTTGGCGGCAACAGCTTATAGCACTGCAAGCGGGCCTCGAGGCGGAAATCGATTTTTCGGACGAAGGCGATGTTAGTACTTTCGATCATCAATCACTAATTGATTCGGTGACGAAATTAAGTTTTGAATTGAAGCAAGCGTTAAGTGGGTTTGCACATTCGCAAAGAGTTCGCCAGGGCTTGATCGTGGTAATTACCGGTGCTCCAAATGTGGGTAAATCCAGCCTGCTGAATGCGATTGCGCAGCGTGATGCTGCCATAGTTTCTTCGATAGCGGGCACTACCCGAGACTTGATAGAGGTGTCGGTGGTTTTTTTCGGAGAATTGGTTACATTTGTTGACACTGCCGGCATTCGTGAAACCAGTGATGAGCTTGAAGAGCTGGGCATTTCGCGCGCGCGCCTGGCCATTGACCAGGCGGACTTGGTGATCGAACTGCATGATTCGACGGCTGCCAATAAACCGGTTGTTGTCTCTGGCGATACCTTACGGGTTGCGACAAAGCGAGATTTGGTTCGAAGCGCGCCGATTGGGTATCCTTTCTGGATTTCCACCAAAACCGGCGAGGGGCTACCGGATTTGTTCGAAGCTATTCGCCACCACATTGCTAAACTGCCGCGCGGCGCAGGGTTAGTCACACGTCAAAGGCACGCTGAGGCACTTAACGCTACGCTGGATATCCTAGCTGAAGTCATGTCCTCAAACTCAAACACACCGGTTGAAGTGTTTGCAGACGATTTGCGGCTAGCCGGACGGGAGCTTGGCCGGTTGGTCGGTCATTTTGGCGTAGAAGATGTTCTTGGTTCGCTGTTTTCGAGCTTTTGCATCGGCAAGTAAATCACACAACGAGAAATGGGGTTGTGCTAAGCGCGATTCACGTGAAACACTGGAAAGCTTGAGATTTCTAGCTTAACCTGCTAAGCCGCCCGGACAATTTAGTATGGATCCATGGCTATAGAATTTGACCAAACATTTGATGTGATCGTAATCGGAGGTGGCCACGCGGGTTGTGAGGCCGCGGCTGCGGCTGCCCGCATGGGCGTACGCACTGCGCTGGTTACGAACTCGGTGGCGACGATTGGTGAAATGTCGTGCAACCCGGCCATTGGCGGGCTGGGCAAAGGGCATCTCGTTCGAGAGATCGACGCACTGGACGGATTGATGGGCCGTATGGCTGATGAGGCTGGCATTCAATTTCGGGTGTTGAACCGAAAAAAGGGCCCGGCGGTGCGCGGCCCACGTGCTCAAATCGATCGAAAACTGTATCGCTCAGCAATGCAAAATGCGCTGCGTGGACAAGCCAATTTATCGATTGTTGCTGGTGAAGCTGTTGATATCATTATTGAAAATGGAAGTGTTATTGGTTTGGCTAGTGCTGATGGGATTCGATTCGGTGCCGGATCAATCGTCATCACCACTGGGACGTTTCTGCGCGGATTGATTTATCTCGGTGCGAAGCGGATTCCCGCCGGTCGGGTGGGCGAATTGCCTGCACTGCATTTGTCCAAGGTTTTTGAACGTAACGGATTTGCGTTGAGCCGCCTAAAAACAGGCACCCCGGCACGACTTGATGGCCGGACTATCAATTGGGCCGTGTTAGCCAAACAAAAAGGTGATGACGTTCCGGAACCGTTTTCTTCATTGACCCGGGCCATTGACCGTCCGCAGGTTGAGTGTGGAATTACGCGCACAACATCAATTACTCACGACATCATTCGTAACAATTTGCATCAAGCACCGATGTATTCGGGCGCGATAAAAAGCAAAGGTCCGCGCTATTGCCCATCGATTGAAGACAAGTTGGTTCGTTTTGCGGATCGAGACAGCCACCAGATATTTTTGGAGCCGGAGGGTTTGGATGACCATTTGGTTTATCCAAACGGAATATCAACGTCTCTGCCAGAAGATGTTCAAGATCAATTACTTAGGTCGATTCCCGGGCTTGAAAATGTTGATATGGTACGCCCTGGCTACGCCATCGAATATGACTACGTTGACCCGCGTGAGTTGAAAGCCACACTTGAGACAAAGCGTGTGGGTGGACTTTACCTGGCCGGCCAGATCAATGGCACAACCGGTTACGAAGAAGC
>JAYVYB010000002.1:0-11834 GCA_043784625.1 Methylovirgula sp. | reverse complement strand
CGGATGTCATCTGGTGCCAAGAAGAGCCAAAAAACATGGGCAGCTGGGGTTTTGTCGAGCCGTATATCGAATGGGTTCTCGCCCAGGCCGGTGGCAAGGCTAAGCGCGCGCGCTACGCCGGACGTCCAGCGTCCGCAGCCACCGCAACCGGTTTGATGTCCAAACATTTGGCTCAGCTCAAAGCGTTTATGGATGAGACATTTGCGTAACAGCCGCGCGCCAAAATAAAATAATTGAATAAGGGACAAACACATGACGACTGAAATTCGGGTGCCAACACTGGGCGAATCTGTTTCCGAAGCAACTATCGGAAAATGGTTCAAAAAAGTGGGCGATGTGGTGAAAGCCGATGAGCCGCTGGTCGAACTGGAAACGGACAAGGTCACCTTGGAAGTCAACGCGCCCGCCTCGGGCGTCTTGGCCGAGATCGTTGCTGTTGATGGCACCACGGTGGGCGTTGGCGCGTTGTTGGGTCAAATTGCGGCGGGCGGTGCTGCGGCCGCACCCAAGGCCTATTCTGAGGCCAAACCGGATGTGGCCCATGGTTTGCCAAATATGGCGGCGACTGCGCCTGCATCTGCCCCGCTCTCCTCTGCTCCGCTTTCCTCTATGCCCCCTGCGCCCGCGGCGGCCAAGATTGCTGCCGACAATAACATCGCGGTTTCCAGCGTCGAAGGTTCCGGCAAGCGCGGTCAGGTTTTGAAGGGTGATGTTCTTGCTGCTATCGCCGCGCCCACATCTGCGCCAATGCCCGCACCGGCTCCTACTGTTCCCGCTCCCGTGGTTTCCGCGCCCCGCGCCGCCCCTGCAGCAGATGATGCAACGCGTGAAGAACGCGTCAAGATGACCAAGCTGCGCCAAACAATCGCGCGCCGCTTGAAAGAAGCTCAGAACACCGCCGCGATGTTGACCACTTTTAACGAAGTGGACATGAGCGAAATCATGGCCTTGCGTGCGCGCTACAAGGACGTGTTTGAAAAAAAGCACGGCTCAAAGCTCGGCTTTATGGGCTTGTTCGTTAAAGCCTGCGTTCAGGCTTTGAAAGAACTTCCGGCTGTGAATGCTGAAATTGACGGCGCCGATTTGGTCTATAAGAATTATTACCATATCGGCATCGCCGTCGGCACCGAGAAGGGGCTGGTTGTTCCGGTGGTGCGTGATGCGGATATGCTGTCAGTCTCCGGTATCGAGAAGAAAATTGCCGAATTCGGCAAGCGGGCCCGCGATGGTCAGCTTAAAATTGAAGACATGACCGGCGGCACGTTCACCATCACCAACGGCGGCATTTACGGGTCGCTGATGTCAACGCCAATTTTGAATGCGCCGCAGTCCGGCATTTTGGGCATGCACAAAATTCAGGAGCGGCCGATGGCCATTGGCGGCAAGATAGAAATTCGCCCGATGATGTATCTGGCTCTGTCCTACGATCACCGTATTGTCGATGGCAAAGAGGCGGTAACGTTCTTGGTGCGGGTGAAGGAAGCGCTGGAAGATCCGGCGCGCCTGGTTCTCGATCTGTAATTCAAACTCAAGGAGTTTAAAATGACGAACGGTCCGCTTCCTCTCGAAATTACCATGCTGGCTTGGTCCTGCGTGTTGGTGCTGGTTCAACTTGTCATGCAGGCCACCACCGGCGTGCCATGGGGCGCGCCTTATCTGATGAGCCCGCGCGACGAGCAAAAGCCGGTCGAGGGCGTGATGGCGCGTCGGATCAGCCGCGCTTTTTACAATATCATGGAAACTTTTGCGGTTTTCGTCGCTGTGGTTCTGGCTGTGGTGGCAACCGGCCATCTTTCAGCTGCCACCGCGCTGGGCGCGCAGCTTTATTTCTGGGGCCGCGTGGTTTACCTGCCGCTTTATATTTTCGGCATTCCGGTGGCGCGCACTCTGGCGTGGCTTGTTTCGGTCGTCGGCATCGTGCTGGTGTTGAGCGGCCTTTTCCACTGAATGCAGCGGGCGTTGTAGCCCCTTTGCGGAGTTTTGAATGACTTACGACCTCGTTATTATCGGCTCGGGCCCGGGCGGCTATGTTTGCGCCATTCGTGCGGCGCAGCTTGGGCTTAAAGTTGCTGTTGTGGAAAAGCGCAAAACCTTTGGTGGCACCTGCCTCAATATTGGCTGTATCCCGTCTAAAGCGCTGCTTTACGCCTCCGAAATGTTCGATGAAGCGGGTCACGGCTTTGCGCCGCTGGGCATCAAAATTGCGCCGCCGCAGCTGGATATGCCAGCGATGATGAAACACAAGCAAGACACTGTTGACGCAAACGTCAATGGCGTGGCGTTTCTGCTCAAGAAAAACAAGGTCGAGAGTTTCTTTGGCCACGGTGCTGTTGCCGGCGCCGGCAAGGTCAATGTCACAGCCGACGATGGTAAGGTTACGGCGCTTGAGACCAAAAACATTGTCATCGCCACCGGTTCTGATGTGGCAAAGCTGCGCAATGCCAAAGGCGAATTTATAGCGGTTGATGAAAAGATCGTGGTTTCGTCCACCGGCGCACTCACCTTGGAGAAGGTGCCGGGGCATTTGGTTGTGGTTGGCGCGGGCGTCATCGGGCTTGAGCTTGGCTCGGTCTGGTTGCGGCTGGGCGCAAAGGTGACGGTTCTTGAATATTTGGATCGCATTTTGCCCGGCATGGACGGTGAAGTGGCGAAAACCTTTCAGCGCCTGCTCGAAAAGCAGGGCTTTGTTTTCAAACTGGCTTCAAAGGTTACAGATGTCTCTGTGGCCAACGGCGGCGCAAGTGTGAGCTTTGAGCCGGTCGCGGGCGGCGTGAGCGGCTCACTTGCAGCCGATGTTGTGCTGATTGCCACCGGACGCGTGCCCTACACCGAAGGTCTTGGTTTAGAGGCTGCGGGCGTGGTGCTCGAGCGCGGCCGCGTGGTGATAAACGATCATTTTGCCACCAATATTGCCGGAATTTACGCAATCGGCGATGTTGTGCGCGGGCCGATGTTGGCGCACAAGGCCGAAGATGAAGGCATGGCTTTGGCCGAAATCATTGCGGGTCAGCATGGCCATGTCAATTATGATGCCATTCCGGGTGTGGTTTACACAATGCCGGAAGTGGCGTCTGTCGGCAAAACCGAAGAAGAGCTGAAAGCGGCAGGTGTGGCTTATAAGGTTGGCAAGTTCAACTTCACTGCCAATGGCCGCGCGCGCGCCATGCGCCACACCGACGGCTTTGTGAAAATTCTCGCAGACGCAACCACTGACAGAGTTTTAGGGGCCCATATCATCGGCTTTGGCGCGGGCGATATGATCCATGAAATCGTGGTGTTGATGGAATTTGGTGGCAGCTCGGAAGATTTGGCGCGCACTTGCCACGCGCATCCGACACTTTCCGAGGCTGTCAAGGAAGCGGCGATGGCGGTGGAGAAGCGGCAAATCCATGCCTAGGGTATTTTTCCGGTCCGGTTGCATCGGCGTGGAGGCTCTAAGGTTTTGATGTTGGTGCGATTTTCTATTCGAAAGTCTCCAATATTGCAGCGAAAGTGTTCCAAGTCTGGCCGCTAAATTGGCGTAATTGATCGACAAGGTGCGTCAACTTGAGAGGCTTGAATGCAAAACTTGAAACGCATAGCGCTTGTGATTCTTGCCGGACTGTTTCTGATCGAAGCATGGCTGTGGGAGCACTTCGTTGCGCTCGGGCGCGTTCTGGTTTCATATTTACCTTATGAGAAGCTGAAAAGCTGGGTCGCCGGTAAAATCAGCGCCTTGCCGCCGCCAGCGGTGGTTCCGATTTTTATTTTGCCGATTCTTGTGATTTTGCCGTTCAAGCTGTTCGGGCTGTGGTTGATCGGCCACCATCACCACTTTATTTTGGGCGGGCTGGTGTTCTTGGCTGCGAAAATGGCCGGATTAGCCGTTACGGCGTTTTTATATGATCTGACCAAAGACAAGCTGATGATGATGGCATGGTTTCGCTTT
Organism: Methylovirgula sp.; assembly: GCA_043784625.1. GTDB lineage: Bacteria > Pseudomonadota > Alphaproteobacteria > Rhizobiales > Beijerinckiaceae > JANXSV01. Next base: position 7,906 of record JAYVYB010000002.1, on the reverse strand, counting down.
GTGGCTGCCAAGGCCGCGGCGATCAAAGCCTGGGCTCATGATCTGGTAGCGCCTTACAAAGCTGCTCTGCGTGTGCGTATTGCCGCCTTGAAGAGCTATTTTCCGCAGGCACGCGGCAGTTTTGTCGCTCTGGTCTTGCGTGTGCGCAAGCAAATATCACGCGCCAGATCCTGAAACCCTGCGATTGATGCGACGCGCCTCTTTGTCGCTTCAACGCGCTCTCGGATGGGCCGCGCGATAGGCTTCCATCAGCCGCACAGAATCAATTGCAGTATAAATTTGTGTGGATGAGAGAGAAGCGTGACCGAGCAGCTCCTGAATGGTGCGCAGGTCGCCGCCGCCGCCCAGCAGGTGGGTTGCAAACGAATGGCGCAGGGCGTGGGGCGTGGCCGAGTCTGGCAGGCCAAGCGCGCCACGCAAGCGTTCCATTGCCAATTGAATGATGCGCGGGCTCAGCGGGCCGCCGCGCGCGCCTAGAAATAAATATCCCTTTTCCAGCGGATAGGGGCAGGCCTCGATATAGCGTTCCACCGCGCGGCGCACCGGCTCAATCACCGGAACCGAGCGGGTTTTGTTGCCCTTGCCGATGACGGTCAGCTGGTCACGGTTGCCAACAGGCGCGTCTGCCGCCTGAATGCCCAGCGCCTCAGAAATACGCAGGCCAGCGCCATAGAGCAGCGACAGCACGGCGGCATCGCGCGCTAAAATCCATGGCTCTGCTGTGTCTCCGGCACGAATGTCGGTGCTGGCCATCGCGGTTGCGGCGTCGGCGGAAACAGGCTTTGGCAAGGCCCGCGCCAGCTTTGGCGAGCGCACAGTTGAAAACGGCGATGCGCTGCCCTTGCCACTTCGTTCCAGGTGGCGGGCGAATGACCTGATGCCAGCCAGGCCGCGCATCAGCGAGCGGCTGCCAACCTCATCGCGCCGCCGATGCGCCATAAATGCGCGGATGTCGGCGGGTTTAAGATTTTCCATCACCTCGAACGAAATGCTGCGGCCCATATGTCTGGCTTCAAAGCTGATAAACTGGCGCAAATCGCGGGCATAGGCTTCCAGAGTTTTGGGCGACATGCGGCGTTGTTTGAGATGGGCGAGCCAGTTTTGTGCTTCAAGCGCCAGCGGTGTCGCCGCGCCTTGAAAGAGAGCGTTCAGTTCAATCATAGGTGTAGGATTATCCAAGGTCTTTAACGTTAGGTTAATCCTATCATTTTGCGCATGTCCAATGGTGATGCGCCCTCCGCCCGCCATGTCCGCAGGGGTTTGGACATCCGACTTTTGGAGAGTTTGCCTCCGGCGTCATCACGCAACAACGTGTGGTGACGATAGAGCGGTGTCGGCAAGCCCAACAGGTGTTGCAGCAGGCGGTGAATATGCGTCGAAGCAAACATATCCTGGCCGCGCACCACATGGGTCACGCCTTGTAAGGCATCGTCAAGGGTAACAGCCAGATGGTAAGATGTTCCGATATGTTTGCGCGCAAGAATGACATCACCCCAAATTTGCGGCGTGGCGGTGATGGTTTGCGCATCGTTTTGCCAGGCCAAATCTGTTTGTGCCGCGCGCGCCATATCCAGCCGGAGCGCGTAGGGTTCGAGGCTCATGCGGTGCCCCTGCTCGGCTTTTGATAGCTGCTTGCACAGGCCCGGGTAAATGGCGGTGCCATCGGGGTCGAAGGTTGTAGCATTTTGAGCAAGAACTTTGCGGGTGCAAAAGCAGGGATAGACAAGGTTTTGATCCTGCAGCCCTGCCAGCGCCGCGCGGTAAGCTGCCATGCGCGTTGATTGGCGCAGAACAGGTTTTTGCCATTCAAGTCCAAGCCAAGCCAAATCCTCATAGATGGCCGATTCAAATTCGGGTCGACACCGGGCCGTATCAATGTCTTCAATGCGGAGCAGAAACCGGCCGCCGCTTGCCCGGGCAGCTTCAAAATTCACAATCGCCGAATAGGCGTGGCCCAAATGCAAATAGCCATTCGGGCTTGGGGCAAAACGAAATATGTTTTGTGCATTTGGATTTGGCATGAGTGTCGGTGAGGGTAAAACAGGATTTTCAGCATGTCCAAGCAAGCCATCAAGAAAACCACAAAAAAGACGAAGCCGAGCTCTGCCAAGACAAAAGCCGCCGGTGCATTGCCAGCAAAAACAACAAAGCCAAAGCCTGCACCCAAACAGCCGCTCTCACTTCCGGTTTATCATGCCGCGCCGCTGATTGAATGTGAGGCGGATGTCGTGCTCGCCACCGAGGCTTTGTTGAGGCTCGATCCCGGGCCGATAGGCAGGATGCTGGCGCTGGCCGGGCCGGTGCCGCTGCGGCGGCGCGAACCGGGCTTTGCCGGGCTGGTCTCGATTATCGTGGCGCAACAGGTCTCGGTGGCCAGCGCCAATGCCATCGAGGCGAGACTCCAGGCCGGGCTTGTGCCTTTCGCGCCAGAAACTGTTTTAGCTGCAAGCGATGAAGCCTTGCGGCTGTGCGGGCTCTCAAGCCCTAAAATGCGCAGTTTGCGGGCGCTGAGTGAGGCATTGGTTGGCGGTGCGCTTGACCTTGCCGCGCTTGGTACGATGTCCCCCGAGGACGCCCATGCAGAGCTGGTCAAAGTGAAAGGTATCGGGCCATGGACAGCTGACATTTTTCTAATGTTCTGCCTCGGTCATTCTGATGCCTTTGCGCAAGGGGACTTGGCTTTGCAGGAGGCCGCCAAGCTGGCCTTCGAGCTTGAAAGCCGCCCTGATGCTGCAGCGCTGCACGGGCTCGCGGAAAAATGGCGTCCCTTTCGCGGCGTGGCTGCACGCTTGCTCTGGGCCTATTACAAGGCGCGCAAAGACCGCGCGGGAATCGGCGTTTAGCGTTGCGGCAGAGAGGCGTAATAGTCCGCCAAGGCGTGCATTTCCTTGTCACTCATATCGCGGGCAATGATTTTCATTTCGGCATGTTTGCGCGTGCCGGTGTGAAATGCCTTGAGCTGGTTATAGAGGTAAATCACATGCTGTCCGGCAAGGTTGGGAATTTCCACGTCCTTGCCGATGCCATCCACGGTGTGACAGGGCGCGCAAACGCCTGCCGCCAATTCCGGCACCGGCAGGGGTTCTTGTGCACAAACGGGTGATATAAATGCGGCACAGGCCAATATTAGAATTTGCCGCATGTCATCTCCTGTTCTATTTCAAAACCAAAACCGGCGCAGGCAGGCTAGCTCATCGCCTTGCCAATCACGCGGGACAAGCGGCTGGCAAATGCCGAAGGATCCGCCAAAGTATCGCCATCCAACAACCGTGCCTGATCAAGCAGCAGATGGATGCCGTCATCCACCAAGGCCGCGTCTTTGCCAGACTTCAGATGGGTGGCAAACGCGTGCACCAGAGCATGTCCGGCATTGATTTCCAGCACCGGCTTCGACATGGCAGGCATCTGACCATTGCTGCTCAAGATGCGCTCCAGGCGGCGATCTTGGGCGTTTTCCGCCGCCACCAAACAGGCGGCGCTGGTCGAGAGCCGGTCTGATGCGCGCACGTCCGCCACTTCGGCCTGCAAATGATCTTTCATGAAGGCCAGCAAAGCCGCAACTTCGGCGCTGGTTTCCGGCGTTTGGCTGGCGCCCTCTTTCAACGGAATTAAGGCCAGATCAGCGGCACCCTGGGTTACCGATTTGAACGGCTTGCCGTCAAAGCCGATCGCATTTGTTACCCAGAAGGCGTCAACCGCATCCGGCAGCAACAGCACTTCGATATTGCGCGCGGCAAACCCTTCAAGCTGCGGGCTGGCTTTCAGGCGTTTAAGGTCCTCGCCCAGCAGATAGTAGATCGCCGTTTGGTTTTCCTGCTTGTCCTTGACATAATCTGCCAGGCTGCGGGTGGGCTCATCAGAGCGTGTGGAGGCAAACCGAACCAGCTTAAACAGGTCATCGCGTTTTTCGGGGTCTTCATACAGCCCCTCTTTCAGCACCGCGCCAAAATTCTGCCAAATGGTTTTGAATTTATCCGGCTCATTTTCAGCGCATTTGATCAAATCCTGCACGATGCGATTGGCAACGGCCTTCTTGATCGCGGTGTAGATGACGCTTTGCTGGATCATTTCGCGCGAGACATTGAGCGGAATGTCGGCTGAATCCACCACCAGCCGCACAAATCGCAGCCAGCCCGGCAGCATGTCGGCTTGATCGTTAATCAGCACCCGCCGCACATAGAGTTTACCTTTGCCTTTGCGTTCCGGCTCAAACAAATCAAACGGCTTGGAGCCCGGCACAAACGCCAGCACATTATATTCGTAGCGGCCTTCGGCGCGCCAATGCAGGGTCAGTGCCGGTTCATCAAACTGGCCGGACAAGGATTGATAGAACTCGGTGTAATCCTCGGCGCTTATTTCGGATTTTGGCCGCGCCCACAGCGCCACGCCTTGCGAGATGCGATCCGCCTCTTCGCCTTTTTCCAACAAATCCACCGGAACGGTAATGGCCGAGGAATGGTGTTGGATGATGCTGCGCAGGCGATAAGAATTGGCAAAATCCTTGGCCTCATCGCTTAAATGCAAAATAACCCGCGTGCCGTGTTCGGGCGCGTCTTCCAGCGCCAGCGGCGCAATTTCATAGGTGCCCTGGCCATCCGATGTCCAGCGAAACGCCCGGTCAGACCCGGCGCGGCGGGTTTCCACAACCACCGTTTTGGCAACCATAAAGGCCGAATAAAAGCCGATACCAAACTGGCCGATCAAATCGAGATCGGGCTTCTTCGCGGTGTTTTCTGCGCCCTGCGCGGCCTCTTCGCCCGCAATGCTGTCACCCTTGAGGCTATCGAGAAAGCTCTTGGTGCCGGAGCGGGCGATGGTTCCAAGGGCGGTGACAAGGTCTTCATCGGACATGCCGATGCCATTGTCAGTGATGGTGATCGAATTGGCTTGCGGGTCGGTCTCAACGCGAATGGCGAAGGCCTCTGCGCCCGCAAGAGCGGGATTTTGAACCGCCTCATAACGCAGCTTTTCGCAGGCATCTGCGGCGTTGGAAATGAGCTCGCGCAGAAAAACGTCTTTGTCAGAGTAAATCGAATGCACCATCAGATGCAGGAGCTTGGCAACATCTGCTGTGAAGGCTTGTGGCTTAACATGTTCAGTCATTGAAATTCCCGTGCAAAATGTTTGACGCTACGGCTCACATATCAGAGTTCGCACGTCGTATTTCAAGTTGTTGCGGGATTTGGCATAAAAAAAGGGTCGGCGGACAAAAAGTCAACGCCGACCCGATTTGCCTGAGCGGCTGATTGCAGGATGAGAGCAACCCTGAGGGTTGGGGGGCAAATCCAGAGTGCTCTACAGATCCTGCTGTTCAGGCAATATTGAGAGTATGCCTTGGCTCTTTGTCGCGAAAAGGGCGCAATAGCGGCGAAACTGTGATTTTGAAACGCGATCAAAATTACGGCTGGCGGGCTTGCCGGTCGGCCTAGATCGCGTCATTATCGACCATGACAGGTTGATGACGCGATGAGCAACATGCGCGGTGACAAACATGAATGAAACCCGTGCGCCTGCGACAGGGCAGGTTCTCGACTATCCCAAATCCGCTTCGGCGGCTCCAGGCGTCAAAGAAGCGCCGCTGGTGACGTTCGACCGCAGCGAACTGACGCTGATTCTGGCGCTTTACGGGCGACAGGTGGCGGCTGGCGAGTGGCGCGATTATGCCATTGATTTTGGCAAAGAGCGGGCGGTGTTCAGCGTCTTTCGCCGCAGCACCGAGTTTCCGCTCTATCGTATTGAGAAAAACCCAAGTCTGGCGCGCAAGCAGGGTGCCTTCAGTGTCGGTGCGCAGGGCGGGCTGATTTTGAAGCGCGGGCCGGATTTGCGGCAGGTGTTGCAGGTGCTTGAGCCGAAAGCCAAGCTGGTGGTGCTATGAAAAAGCCCGGCGCGGAACGGGTCCGGCCGGGCTAAACATGTAACGCTTAGTGTTTGTTAGCGGCGATCACCCATGATCGACAACAAAAACTGGAACAGGTTGACGAAGTCGAGATAGAGCTGCACTGCGCCATGGATGGCGTTGCGCTCGTTCAGGGCACCGCCGTAACCGTCATTTTCAAGATAAGTGCTTTTAATTGCCTGCGTGTCGTAGGCGGTGAAGCCCGCAAACAGCAGAACACCAATCACGGAAATGATAAACTGCATGGCTGAACTTGCCATGAAGATGTTGACGATTGACGCGATGATAATGCCGAACAAGCCCATCATCAGGAACGAGCCCATTCCGGTCAGGCTACGCTTGGTGGTGTAGCCATAGAGGCTCAGCGCACCAAACGACGCCGCGGTGATGAAGAATGTCCGGGCAATGGATGTGCCTGCGTAACGCATCATAATCACCGACATGCTAACGCCGATCAGCGCCGAGAGCGCGAAAAACAGCATTTTCAGGGTGTTATTGGATTTCACTGCGCCCATAGCGAAAATGAGGCCCAATGGAGCCAGCATCACAACCCAGTGCAGCGGTCCACGATAAATGGTCGCACCGAAATCGGTAAGTTGCATAACACCGTTGCTGGTGGTTACAGCCATCATGTTTGTGCCGATGGCGGTCAGGCCGGTGATGGCAAGGCCGATGGTCATATAATTGTAGACGCCAAGCATATAGCTGCGCAGGCCCTGATCAACCTGGGCCGAGCTGCGCGTGGCGCTGGATGTTTGAGCATAACGAAAGTCAGACATGGAACCCTCTCATGTGAATTGGGAGCAGCACAACAGCGCTCCTTCGCAAAACACAAAGCTAATATGGTGTGAAAATATGGCTTTGCCAAGACCATCATTTAAGACACGGTTACCGGTGGAGGTTGCGGGGGAAAGTTCCCCGCCGATTCTGTTCAAAGCGTCCGTAAGCGCGAAGCGGGCTTTTGCGCGAGCGAGCGCCATGTGCCCACCAAACCGATCAAGATAATCAGAAACACGCTGACTGCTATGGTTATCAGGGTTAGGCCCCAAGGCATCGAGAAGCTGAATTTCATCAAAAGTGTGATGATGGCATAGGCGGCAAGCGTGGCGCAGGCCAGCGCCAACAGCGCCGTGGTTGCGCCGATGATGAAAAATTCGAGGGCGTAGCTGCCCATCAGTCGCGCGCGGGTTGCGCCCAGCGTTTTCAAAATTACCGCCTCGTACGAGCGGGCATTTTGTGCGGCGCTTAGCGCGCCCGCCAGCACCAGCAGCGCCGCAATCAAAACCACGCTGGATGCGGCGCGGATGGCAAGGCTCAATTGCCGCACAAGGTTCTGCACTGTTTCCAGCGCATCTTTGACGCGCAATGTGGTGACCGTTGGAAATTGCGCGGCGGTTGATTTGAGCAGCGCCATCTCGCCCTTTAGCGCTTCCGGGGTTGCGGCGCTCTGCGGCGGGGTGAGCGTTGCCAGATAGGTGGTTGGGGCACCGGCAAATGTATTGGGGGAGAACACCATCACAAAATTAATGCCAAAGCTGCGCCAATCAACCTTGCGCAAATTGGCAATGCGGGCGGTGATGGTTCGGCCCAAGACGTTGACGCTGACTGTGTCGTTGAGTTTGAGATGCAGGCCGGTGGCAATCTCCTGCTCCATGGAGACAAGCGGCTCGCCTTTGTAGCCCTTATCCCACCAGGTGCCGCTGGTGAGACTGGAGCCTTCGGGGGCGCTGTCCGCAAAAGTGATGCCGCGGTCGCCTTCCAGCACCCATGCGGCATTGTCCTCCGGCTTGATCTTTTCGGCTGCTTCGCCGTTCAGCGCGGTAATCCGGCCCCGCATCATCGCCACTTTTTCGATTTTGGCATCGGGAGCCTGGCTTTTGAGAAAGTCGCCAAAGGCCGCGCTTTCGGTTCCGCGAATGTCCAGAAAGAAGAAGCTCGGGGTTTTGCCCGCTTGGCCCTGCGCCAGATTTTGCCGCAGGTTTACATCCACCAAAGCGATGGTGATCAGCA
>JAYVYB010000001.1:0-2696 GCA_043784625.1 Methylovirgula sp. | reverse complement strand
TCTGGAGGTCAACGCCAGCGTGTGGCGATTGCCCGGGCAATTATCTTGCGTCCGTCCCTTTTGCTTGCGGATGAACCAACATCTGCGCTTGACGTGTCGGTTCAAGCCCAAATTCTTGCCCTGCTCCAAACCATCAACAGCGAACTGGGATTGGCCTGTGTTTTTGTCAGCCATAATCTCGGCGTTGTTCGAACCATTGCTGACCAAGTCGCTGTAATGCGGCATGGCGAGATCGTCGAGACAGGGGCTACTCAAACGGTATTCCAGTCCCCGAGTCACACCTACACACAAGCGCTACTTTCGGCAGTGCCCGATCCGTCGCGCATTCGTTTTAGACAGCCCGTTTCTTCGCCAGTCCTGTCCTGAGGAGCTTTTCTATGCTTGAGGTCAATACATTCTCAATTTCCGCACGCTGCAGCCGCACCGGAATGCTAGGTGTCGCAGTATCCACGGCTGTCCCGGGCGTCGGGGGCATATGTCCTTTCGTGAAGCCCGGCGTTGGGGCCATTTCCACACAGTCCTGGGTCAACCCCTATCTCGGCATTGATGGCCTAAAACTGCTCGAACAGGGCAAAACAGCTCAGCAGACCCTAGATGAATTGATGAAAAACGATCCAGGCCGCGACGTTCGCCAGCTCGGGATTGTGGACGCAAAAGGCAATAGTGCTGCCTGGACAGGTGCGCATTGCACAGAATGGAACGGGCACCTTACCGGTCCTGACTACTCGGTCCAGGGCAACATGCTGGTTGGTGCCCGTACAATTGAGGCTATGGCTGAAGCTTTTACAGGCACAAGTTCTCTGAGCCTGCCGCAACGCCTTGTCGCAGTTTTGGAGGCCGGCCAATCAGCAGGCGGTGACAAACGTGGACGCCAGTCTGCAGCATTGCTTGTCTACAAAACAGAAGAATTTCCTTATCTAAGTCTACGCGTGGACGAGCACGCTCATCCAGTTTCCGAGTTGCGGCGTGTCTTCGAAATTGCCCGCCATCAACTTCTTCCGTTCGTCGATGGCATGCCCTCGCGTCTCGATCCGCTTGGCGCCTTACCCAAGGCAGTGACAGATATGCTGATGACCCCGCCTCCGTATCGACCCGGCGGTGGTGGAGCGGGGCTGTGATAGTGTCTGAGCGAAAAACTCCATCACCCGAAATAATCTCTATTTTGCGGGATCTCGTGGCGTTTGACTCGACTAGTCGTAATTCCAACCTGCCTTTGATTGATTATGTGCGTCGCTATCTTCTCCGCTTTAGTGTCGAATCACATCTCGTGTTGTCGGAAGATGGGACTAAAGCTAATCTCTGGGCCAGTATTGGGCCAGAGACGGTTGCTGGAATTATTCTTTCTGGTCACACAGATGTCGTTCCGGTTGATGGGCAAAACTGGACTGTCAATCCATTCACGCTCACTCAGGTAGACGGAAAGTTAGTTGGTCGCGGTGCATGCGATATGAAAGGCTTTCTCGCTGTCGTTCTTGCGGCAGTGCCAAAGTTTGTGGCATCGAACCTGACAAAGCCGATCCGCATCGCGTTTTCTCATGATGAAGAAATTGGCTGTATAGGTGTGAGAAGCCTGATCGACTGGCTCAAGACCCAGCCGGTTCGTGATGAATTATGCATCGTGGGCGAGCCCACTGATATGCAGCCGGTTCTAGGGCACAAAGGGGGGCGCGCATATCGTGTGTTTGTCGAGGGAAGGGAAGCCCATTCCAGTCTCGCGCCGACGGCAGTAAACGCAATTGACGCGGCAGCCGAGATTATCGTCTTCCTAAAAGAACTCGCACGCGAAATGTGTGCCGGTCCCAGCGATGCAGATTATGACGTTACTCATGGCACTTTAAGTGTTGGCCTTATCAAAGGTGGTTCTGCGATTAATATCGTTCCCAAATCCTGCGAATTTGTTTTTGAATATCGCTACCTCGTGGGGTTTGACCCGCAAGCGTTGGCTGAGCGCGTTTTCCGCTTTGCCAATGAAACCATTCTGCCAGCCATGCAGGCCATCGCTCCGGAATCATCAATCCGGTTCGAAGAAATCTATTCCTATCCGTCTCTTGCCATGCATCCAGAGCATGAGGCAGTTAGTCGGGTCAAGGCGCTCGCCGCAAGAAACGACGATAGTAAAGTCGCATATGGCACAGAGGGTGGCTATTTTATGAATGATCTTGGGATTCCAACGATCGTCTGCGGCCCAGGGTCGATCAAGCAGGCTCATACGCCGGATGAATTCATCTTATTAAGTCAACTTGCTTTATCGGAGGTATTTATCGATCGACTATTAAAAAGCATAACTTCGTGAGCCGACGAGCGCATTAAAAAAATCATTCTAAAATTTTGGAGCCAAACGACGATTTTGAGTAGCTAGTGGATTGGCTCCAACAATTGATGCCGGCGTTTGACCGCTGCGACAATAGTGTTTGGATTGGCTTTCCAGACGAATGGCATTGGCTTTTGATTGAGCGCGGCGACAAAGCGATGGATGGTCGCTTGGAGATCGACGACGGAGTGAAAGGCGCCAAATTTTAGCCTACGGCAGGTCAGCTTGGCGAAGAAGCCCTCAACGGCATTGAGCCATGAGCATGATGTTGGGGTGAGGTAACGGGTCCAGCGCTGATGCCCTGCCATCCATGGCCTGACCCGATCATGTTTGTGGGTGGCGTAGTTATCGAGAATGACACTCACTGTTTTATCTGCCGGAACTG